>CAZZBB010000013.1:0-27306 GCA_964652195.1 uncultured bacterium
TACTACAACTAAAATACTTCCTGTCTACGGTGTTACATTAGAAGGTATAGATAATTTGATAACAGAGACAACAGATGTAGGTGATGGTGTCAGTTATAAATTCATTGTTACAAATACTGGTAATACAGATGATACAATTAATTTATCTTCATCTGGGAATGTAACATCTACATTGAGTCAATCTTCTGTGTCTCTTGCTTCTGGTACTTCAACGGAAATCACACTTACAATTAATGGAGCATCCCTTACAAGTGCAGGTGATTATGTTGTCAAAGTTTCTGCAACCTCTCAAGGTGATTTTCAGAAGATTGCAGAACTAACTACTACAACTAAAATACTTCCTGTCTACGGTGTTACATTAGAAGGTATAGATAATTTGATAACAGAGACAACTGATGCAGGTGGTGGTGTCAGTTATAAATTCACTGTTACAAACACAGGAAATACAGAGGATACTATAAATTTATCTTCATCTGGGAATGTAACGTCTACATTGAGTCAATCTTCTGTGTCTCTTGCTTCTGGTACTTCAACGGAAATCACACTCACACTTAATGGAGCATCCCTTACAAGTGCAGGTGATTATGTTGTTAAAGTTTCTGCAACTTCTCAAGGTGATTTTCAAAAGATAGCCGAACTTACTACTACAACTAAAATACTTCCTGTCTACGGTGTTACATTAGAAGGTATAGATAATTTGATAACAGAGACAACAGATGTAGGTGATGGTGTCAGTTATAAATTCACTGTTACAAACACAGGAAATACAGAGGATATTATAATTTTATCTTTATCCGATGATACAATCTCAACACTGAGTCAATCCTCAGTATCCCTTCTTTCTGGGGCGTCTACAGAAGTGACATTAACAGTTTCTGCAAATGCACTCACATCCGCTGGGGATTATGTTGTCAAAGTTACGGCAACATCGCAAGGGGACAATACAAAAACTGATGTAATCACTACCACTACCACTATTCTTCCAGTCTATGGTGTTGTAGTAGAAGGGGTAGGAGACCTGACTACCGAAACTAATGATGCAAGTAATGGAGTCAGATATACACTCACAATCATCAATACAGGTAATACAGTGGATACCTTTGTTTTAACATCATCTGACAGTGCCGCTAAAATAAATCAAACCTTAATTACTATAGGGTCTAATGCTTCAGCAGTAGTCACTCTGACCATTCCTGCTTCGTCTTTAGCTACAGCTGGTGATTATATTGTCAGCCTTACAGCCACATCTCAAGGGGATAATACAAAGTCTAGTGAAATTTTAACAATAACATCGATTCTACCTGTTTATGATGTTGCGATTTCAGGATTAATGAAATTGAGTTCTGATCCATCAGACGCAGATGCCGGTATCAATTATCAGTTCACTGCAACAAATAAAGGTAATACGGATGATGTGATCAATCTATCGTTATCGGATGATGCATTGGTTACACTAAATCCAAATTCAATTTCGTTGGCACCAGGAACTTCACAAGAAGTGATTCTGACTGTTTCCGCAGATGCACTCTCAACTGCAGGTGAGTTTGAAGTCAAGGTTATCGCTACATCTCAAGGGAATCCATCGATAACCGCCGAAACTACAATTTCTACATCAATTGACCCAGTTTACGGTGTAATGTTTGATGGTGTAGATCAGCTGGTAGGTTCCACCATGGATATCTTGGAAGGTGTCAGTTATGAACTCACACTTACAAACATTGGTAATATTGAAGATACTATATTACTTAGTTCATCTGCGGAAGCTGGTATAGAAGGAAGTGTTCTTGGTTCATTTTTAGCATCAAAAGACCAAGAGATACATACAAGTCAAGTTGAGATATCACTGGATCCAGGGTCATCTACCACCCTTACATTCATTGCTGCAGGTGATTCATTCACAAAACCTGGTGCTTATGAAATCACAGTTACTGCTACATCACAAGGAGATACTACAAAGTCAGCAGATATCATTACAACAACTACTATTAATCCAGTTGTATGGGATCTGAATGCTGATGGAATAATTAATATCTTGGATTTAGTAAGTGTGTCAAACCAGTTCGGTGAATCTGGGGAAGGTCTTACTGGTGATGTAAATATGGACGGTACAGTGAATATTCTTGATCTTGTTCAAATTGCTTCCTATTTTGGTAAATCACAAGTTGAAATAATCGAAGCAATGCAATAAATGGGTAGAAAATCCTGAATAGGCACGCCTTTCTGCGTGTCTATTGTTTATTGGCAATTTTAACTTTTTGGGAGAAATAAATGGCATCAAAATACCGTGTAGGAATTATTGGATGCGGAGGAATAGCAAGAGCACATGCTGGTGGTTATCAGGGAGTTGATGAAACAAAGATTGTAGCACTTGCGGACCCAATCCAAGCAGCACTTGATAACTTTTCAGAAGCCTATGGTGTTTCAAAAGACAACTGTTACTTAGATCCGAGAGAGATGCTGGACAACGAGAATCTTGACATTGTAAGTGTAGCAACATGGCATAAACTCCATGCCCCGATGACTATTGCAGCATGTGCAAGATCTCCTAAAGCTGTATTATGTGAAAAACCTATGGGGGTGAGTCTCGGTGAATGTGATGACATGCTAATTGCTGCACAACGTAATAATGTCAAGATTGTTATAGGTCATCAAAGAAGATTTAATTCTGCATGGACGGATGCTCGAAATCTAATTGCTGACGGTGCAATTGGCGAACCGAGACAAATTGTCTGCCATGGAGGACAAGGGTTATTAAATGATTGTTCACATCTATTTGATATGATGCGATATGTCTTAGGAGACCCTGATCCACAATGGGTTATAGGTAATGTTGAACGTAAGACCGAACGTTATGAGCGTGATATTCAGATTGAGGATAGAAGTGCAGGTATTGTAGGATTTGATGGTGGATGTATTGGAATGTTGATGCAGGAGATTGGAAGACCTAATTATCAAGGTGGGATAGTATACGGATTAGATGGAATCGCTGATGTAACAGAAGGACGGGTGCGTCTATTAAATAATAAAGCAACCGATTGGGAAGAACGTCCATCAGATGGAATAAATCAACATGTTGCACAAGCCAAAGAATTAGTGGAATGGATTGAAGATGATACTGAACACCGTGGAGCAGCAAGACACGGACGTGCTGCTGTTGAAATAATTATGGCAATCTATGAGTCCGCGCGCATGCATGAAGTCGTACAAATGCCATTACGTACGCATGCCAATCCGTTAAATCTGATGATAGGCAACGGAGATTTACCAGTCGAACGTCCAGGTCGATATGATATCCGGGCATTCTTATTACACGGTGAAGCAATGAAACCGAATGAACAGTAATATCTGATGAGAACTTAAAACCATGCAGATTACACAAGGGGTTAGTGTTGGTTTATCTGCCCTACGAAGAAACAAATTACGTTCTGTCTTAACTACACTCGGTATTATCATAGGAATAGCCGCAGTCGTGTCTGTAGTTTCAGTTGGGGGTGGTGCTGAACATTTAATTCTGCTGGAAATGGAACGTGCTGGTGGCGCGGGGATGATTGTCTGTTTCCGTAAAGAATTTATAAAGAGAGATGATGGCAGATATATGCGGAATAAAGTACCAGAATTTATAGAGTATGAGGATTTAGAATTTATTCTGGAATACTGTCCATCCCTGAAAACAGCTACAGTGCAAGCAAGTCAAAATTTGCGCGTTTCCTATAGACATACGAATCAATCTCTTCAGGTTCAAGGTGTAACCCCATTCTACCAAGATGTAAATAACTGGTTTTTTGAGTATGGTAGGTTTATCACTGAAGATGATATAAATCGTATTGAACCTGTCTGTGTAATCGGTTCCGAAGTTCATAAAGATCTGTTTAACATGGAAGATCCAATTGGTAGAGAACTAAAAATTGGGAATGAGAGATTTACTGTTGTAGGTATCATGGAGCAGAAAGGAAATATGATGGCGACTGAGGGATGGGACAATCGTGTGGTTATACCAATCTCTACAATGCAGTCGCGTTTTCTCGGTCAAATGAGAGGGTGGTTAGTTCTCTTCGCTCAGGCAAAAAGTTTTGATCTTGTTGAACAAGCCGTCGCAGAAATAAAAGTTGCCTTTAGACAACAGCATAGTGATGAAAAATATTTCGATTTCTTTACTGCGAAGCAGATCATTGAACAGGTAGGAAATGTAAGTAATATTGTTCAAATCCTGCTTGGTGCCGTTGCAAGCATTGCCTTATTTGTCGGGGGAATTGGCATTATGAATATCATGCTGGTATCCGTAACAGAAAGGACGCGTGAAATCGGGCTAAGAAAAGCACTCGGGGCAAGACGTATGGATATTCTATTACAATTCCTTATTGAAGCAATTGTTCTAAGTATCTGTGGAGGATTAATTGGGATATTCATTGGGAGTGGACTCGCCACTGGTTCCGGATGGGTTATCTCAAAATTCATGATAAAAGATGCTGACTGGCCAGCAGTTGTCTCCTTACAAGCAGCCTTAGTAGCATTTGGCGTTTCCGCTTTTATCGGTGTATTTTTTGGGATTTACCCAGCTAACAAAGCAGCAAGCCTCACCCCCACAGAAGCATTACGTCACGATTAGGATTAAATCATCATATTTATTCTGAATTACCAAGAATCAGTCCGGAAAGGGGATGCAGGTAATCCTTCCTCATTGATGAAATTTGGTTCTGCAATCTGATCCCATCCAAACCTTACTGCCACCGGTGAAGTAACCGCATCACTACTTACAACAACCGTTTCACCATCTACAATCGCATTGGCTTTATAGAATTGCTTGTCTTCCCCAGCAATTTCAAACCACGTTAGAGATTCACCATCTGATGACATAAGTCCTTCACCAACATGGTCAAAACTACAACGGATTGAATTTCCTTCGATCTGCATTGACCTATATAATGGTCCTGAATATACAAGGTCATTTTTTCCATAAGTCTTCGCAAGTGCCCATAAAGCTAATCGTAATCCAACCGCTTGTTTATTTTTTGGATGAATATCTCTAATATTTCCTACATCCGTAGTAACGACCATACCAGTATTAGGAACAGCCAATGTAGCAGCTTGTGCTTCCCATAGTCTTGCTAATCTTTCAGTTTCATCGCCTTGACCACCATAGTTGAATGGTGCGAGCTGCACAAAGTAAAATGGAAATTCTCCTTGTCCCCAGACATCACGCCATCCACTTACAAGTGCTTTCATTTTCTCATGATACATCATTCCCTCTGGCATATTGGATTCACCTTGATACCAGAGTGCCCCTCGGATAGCATAAGGAACAATCGGGTATATCATCGCATTATACAGAGAGGTAGGTCTCCCAGAATTCGTTAATGGATGTACATTTTCAGGCATTTGTAGGATTGTGCTGTTATTCTCAACGGCTTCTTTTGTCTCGGCAATCCATTCTTCAATTTCTATTATTTTAGCAGGAAGTTGTGCCCGATAGCTAGTATCAATGTCTTTAATTTCATCTGAAATGGACGATAATGCTGGAACAGAGTCAAATCCAACTGTAGGAGTCCAAGGTTCAATACGTGTTCCGCCCCAAGATGTGTTAATTAAACCAATTGGTATATCAAGCTCATTATATATATGTCTACCGAAATAGTATGCTACAGCGGAGAAATGTCTAATATTATCTGGTGTCGTTGTACGCCACTGAGCATCCACATCTAACATGGGTAAACCAGATGCAACTCTTGGGATATGAAAAAGTCGTATGTTAGGATAATCCGCAGCAGCGATTTCCTCTTGACTATTATTAGAAGCATTAACCGGCCACTCCATATTTGATTGTCCTGAACAGACCCACACCTCACCAAATAGGATATTAGATAACTCAATAGTGTTTCCACTTTCAACCGTTAATGAATATGGTCCACCTGCTCCGGTGGCAGGTAAGGTTGATTTCCAATTACCCTTCTCATCCGCAACAACTTCCTCTGATGATATAGTCTCACCATCAGAATCTCGAATCAAGGTAATTGAAACTGTTTCGTTAGCATTTGCCCAACCCCAAATTGGGACAGACATATCGCGTTGCAATACCATGTTACTACCAAAAATTCGTGGCAGTTTTACCTCAGCAACGGCATATAGATAGGATAATAAAAACATAGAACTGATTACCACAATAAGTACTTTCATATAAGCATCCTTTGTATAACATGAGTTTGATAATTAAGGTTAGAAACGATTTCATTACTAAAATTCTCTACCATGAATCTGTTCTAAATGGGGTAGCAGGTAATCCTTCTTTGTTTACAAAATTCGGTTCTGCAATTTGGTTCCAACCAAACCTAACAGCAATTGGGTTAGTTACCAATTGACTTGTAACATTAATTTTATTTCCTTCTATTGAAGCTTCAGCCTTGTGATACTGTTTGTCCTCGCCAGCAATTTCAAACCAAGTAAGGGGTTGACCATCACTTGACATCAATCCACCACCGACATGGTCGAAACTGATATGAATCATATCTCCCTTAACCTCAAATTCTCTATATAGAGGTCCTGAATATACAAGATCCTTTTTATCATAGGTTTTTGCCAATGCCCACAATGCAAGTCTGAAACCGACTGCTTGTTTATTCCTCGGATGGATATCATTAATATTACTTATGTCTGTGGTAACAACCATGCCAGTATTAGGAACAGATAATGTAGCTGTTTGTGCTTCCCATAATTTAGGTAAAACATATGGATTTGATTTTATTCCCCGTCTGGTTGCTATTCTATTATAATTGAATGGTGCAAGCTGGACAAAATAGAATGGGAATTCTCCTTGCTGCCATGCCTCTCGCCATCCGTGAATGAGCGCCTTCATCTTTTTGTGATACATCATTCCTTCTCTGACATTTGATTCACCTTGATACCAAATCGCGCCACGGATTGCATAGGGTAAGAGAGGATGTATCATATTGTTGTATATTGAAGTAGGTCTGGTATGATTATTAAATGGATGGTTAATAATTGGAGACTGGGAGAGGGTTGCATCAGTTTCTAAAGCTTTCTTCGTTTTATCAATCCATTCTTCAATCTCTTTTATCTTTGATGGTAGATTCTGTCGATAGTTTGATTGTACCCTTTCAATTTCTTCAGATATGGTTTTCAATGCAGGAACAGCAGCAAAACCGACTGGAGGTGTCCAAGGTTCAATCCGAGTTCCTCCCCAAGAAGTATTAATTAATCCAATTGGTACATTCAAGTCTAAATGCAGTTTTCTTCCAAAGTAATAGGCTACAGCAGAGAAATTTGGAATTGTCTCAGGAGTTGTTTCTTTCCAATCCGCTGTTACATTTGGTTGAAGTAGTCCAGAAGCTCTTCTTGGTACATAGAACAGTCGAATATTTGGGTATTTTGCTGCAGCAATTTCCTCTACATTGTCTTTAGAGGCGTTGACAGACCATTGCATGTTTGATTGTCCTGAACAGATCCAAACTTCTCCGAAAAGTATATTCCTAAGTTCCAAAGTATTATTACCAACAATCCGGATTATATAAGGACCACCAGCCTTCATTGGTAGAAATTTGACTTGCCAATTTCCATCCGTACCTGCAACTGTAGTAAGTGTATGAATGGTGTCTTCCTCTTCTGTATTTAATGTTATAGTTATTTCTTCACTGGGAGATCCCCAGCCCCATATAGGAACATCTGTATTGCGTTGCAAGACCATGTTACTTCCGATAACATTTGGTAATGTAACGTCAGAATACACTGAGACTATTGGAAAAAGTAATAAGTAGACAAAGAGAAATATTACGAGTCGCTTCATGTTTTTATCCTTCATTTAGTTGATTGTTTAGACGTTCTGCCAAATAACTGTTTCGATCCATTACTTGATTATTCCTTATACATATACCTAAGGCTTGTTTTGTACCTACAATTATAACGCGTTCCTTAGCACGCGTAATTCCAGTGTAGAGTAAATTGCGTTGTAACATAAGATAGTGTTGGGTATGAATAGGAATGACTACTGCAGGATATTCACTTCCTTGTGCTTTGTGTATCGTTGTAGCATACGCCAATACTAATTCATTTAAATCCGCCATATCATAAGCAACGATCTTTTCAGGAAATCTGACTTTTACAGTTTTCTCAACTTGGTCTATCCCTGCAATCCTACCTATATCACCATTATATACATCATAATCATAGTTATTCCTAATTTGCATTACCTTATCTCCAACACGGAAGACATGCCATCCTCTGACTGCTTGTTCAGTATTAGGATTTAGTACTTCTTGTAAACATTGGTTAAGGTTTTCTGATCCAAGACTCCCTTTTCGCATAGGACATAATAGTTGGATGTCATCTATCGGATGATAGTTATAATGTTTTGGTAACCTTTTAGAGATCAAAGTTGTAATAAGATCTACAGATTCTTCGTCATCTTCAGATTCAATGAAAAAGAAATTTCTATCTTTTGACCCAGAAAGTTTAGGGAATTCACCTATATTTATAAGGTGTGCATTCGTAACTATCATGCTCTGCTGTGCTTGTCTAAATATTTCAGTTAGTTTTACAATGGGTATCCTCATTGATTGAATTAAACTATTCAGAACATTTCCGGCACCTACTGATGGAAGTTGATCAGTATCTCCAATAAGGATTAATGTTGCATCTGAAGGAACAGCTTGTATCAAACGATTCATCAAGACAATATCAACCATTGACATCTCATCTAATATCACCACATTTGCTTCTAACGGATTTTCTCTATTTCGTTTGAATCCGTTATCTTGCGGTGAGAATTCAAGGAGTCTATGGATCGTCTTAGCTTCTCTACCAGTGGTTTCACTCAAGCGTTTTGCTGCACGACCTGTTGGGGCAGCTAACACTATTGAGTTACCAAGTGATTCAAACATCCGTATCATTCCTACTGTAGTTGTGGTTTTTCCTGTACCCGGACCTCCAGTTAAAATCATTGCCCGTTCTGCAACAGCTGTATGAATTGCCTGCCTCTGCTGTGATGCAAATTCTATACCCATCTCATTCTGTAACTTATTCAATTTAGAATCAATATCTAAATTTCTTGGATCAATTCCTCCATTCGAAAGCAATCTTTGAAACTGATTAGTAATTCCCATCTCAGCATAAAAAAAGGGGGCAAGATAGATTGCACCCTCTTCTGAAATTATTGGTATTTCACTAAATTCTGGATTATCATCGATTACATCATTTTCTTGAACAATTTCAATATAATCCGATTGACTCTCTGAGATTCGACCCAAAGTTGCATTTTCAGTCCCCATCAAAGAATTACAGTTTTCATTTAATATCTCAGCCTGACCACTGTCATCAGCCAATATAATTTCTTCCTTAATTCTTAACTCGTAAATTCCTTTCTCAATCGTCTTGTCTTCTAATTCAAGCATGTCTTGACAGGCTTCTGACAACTCTTTTGAATGTTGAAAAACATGTCCATCATCTGCTTTTTGGCTAAGTACATATTTTATGCCAGCTTGAACACGGTGGGGATCGTCTTTACTCATCCCAAGTTTCTGTGCAATAGTATCTGCAGTTACAAAACCAATTCCGTAGATGTCATCTGCAAGACGATATGGGTTTTCAGTTACTATGTGAATTGCTTCATTTTGATATGTCTTGAAAATCTTCGCTGCATGAGTAGTACTAACATTATGAGACTGTAGGAATAGCATAACGTTTTTAATTTCACGTTGTTCTTCCCATGCATCCTGAATCATCTGGACGCGTTTATGTCCAATACCTTCTACTCCAGCAATCTTTTCTGGTTCTTGTTCTATTACATCTATAGTATCCATCCCAAATTTATTGACTATTCGAGATGCCATTTTAGGTCCAATTCCTTTGATTAGTCCTGAACCCAGATACTTTTTAATTCCTGCTATGTTGGCAGGAAGTATTGTCTCATATTTATTAATTTGAAACTGTCGACCATATTTTGGATTATTGACCCATTCACCCTTTAGAATCAAACTCTCACCAGCGTATACGCTTGCCAAATTACCTACGATTGTAATGAGTTCTGAATGACCGCGCACAGAAAATCTACCAATGGTATAACCGTTATCTGGATTTTCAAAAACTATCCGTTCAAGAATCCCATTCAACGTTTCCATCTGTATTTCCTATTTAGAAGTAATTGGGATTTAGTATCAAGGTAAGATTAATTGATAATTTATAATCAATATTTTGTTTATTTGAATAAAAATGTCATTCTACCAATAAATTATTCAATGTTCGCCATTAACTTTCGAAAAGCATTTAGTTGTGGTGGAATAATATGAGGTTCAGGCATATTGTCTTCTAAGGCTTCAATTGTTTTGAAACCATTACCTGTGATAGCAACCACAATCCGTTCATCCCGATCTATCTCTCCATTCTCAATTAATTTCTTGGTTGCTGCAAGAGTAACACCTCCCGCAGTTTCAGTGAAAATACCTTCTGTTGCAGCAAGTAATTGTATAGCTTCTATTATTTCTTCATCATCTGCATGTTCACCAACACCACCAGAGTTTCTCACAGTATCTACTGCATAGATCCCATCAGCAGGATTACCAATTGCCAATGATTTTGCAATTGTGTCTGGTTTTACAGGTTTAACAAAATCACTATTCTCTTTATAGGTATTTACTATTGGACCACATCCTTCTGCTTGAGCAACATGTATTTTGGTATTAGGTTCGTCTATCAAACCCAATAAATGGAATTCTTTTAATGCTTTACCTATTTTTGTAATAAGTGAACCACCAGCTGCTGGAGCAACTATATGATCAGGGGCTTCCCATCCTAATTGTTCAATCAATTCGAAACAGAGAGTCTTTGATCCTTCAGCATAATATGGGCGGATATTTATATTTACAAATGCCCAAGGATGCACGCCAGCTATTTCACTACATAACCGGTTCACATCATCGTAATTCCCCATAATACCAACAACTGTAGGTGCATAAACGAGAGATGCAACCACTTTACCTAATTCTAAGTCTGCTGGAATAAATATGAAACAGTTTAAATTCGCAATTGCTGCATGAGCTGCTACAGCGTTAGCTAAATTACCAGTTGATGCACAAGATACTGTATCAAAATCGAATTCCTTAGATTTACTTAGAGCAATCGCTACAACTCGGTCTTTAAATGACAATGTCGGATGGCAAACTGAATCATCCTTGATATAGATTTCCTTAACACCAAGGGCATCTCCAAGATTCTTAGCTCTAATTAAAGGGGTGAACCCAGAATTCAATCCATCAGTTGGTTCACCGTCTATCGGTAACAGGTCAATATATCTCCATAAACTCTCTGGTCCATCTTCTATCGACTGTCTGGAGATTGATTTCTGTATTGCTTCATAATTATAATCTACTTCTAAAGGACCAAAACAAAACTCGCAAACGTGAAACGGCTCCTTAGGAAATTTTCTTTCACATTCACGGCATTTTAAGCCTAAAACCTTATCCATTCTCGCCTCCAAATTAATCTATCTATAATGTCTTAACTAATTCTTCTAAATCTATAATTCGTAGTTCGTGTTCATATTGTCAGAACTATTTCAAAGTCATTTTGTCCATGTTGTAAAGCCAGACGGACGAAAAGTAGGTATTCATCTACCCATGTCACACTCTTGGCATTCGAACTTGCCAATTCTAATCCTAAGTGATTTCCCCATATTGCTATACCGTATGGCATGGCTTTAGTAGATTCTATTGTGAAGGACAGATGTAAACGAGACCGTTTTCGGATAGGACTAAACCCAATAACCTTTGGTAAATGATATTCAACACCATGTAAAGAAGTTCCTTCAATCGAAACACCTAACTCTGTATTTTCAACCACTGGTGGAGTAATATAATTCTTCATCTCCTCAGGTTCCATCATTCCATTGTAAAAAGTAAATTGACATTCAGAGTCATAAAAAAATAATGTTCTTTTTACTTTAGGTTCAACTGAAATATTTTCTTCTGGTATAGTTGACTGACTTTCCTCCAATTCATCTGCTGTCTTGTAATCAGGCGTTTCTACAATCAAAAATGTTGGTTCAGTTTGTTGGCAACTTGACCAATATTCATCAACCATTTCTGAGAGTGGGAATACTTTTGTACTCTCATTATCGGTTACATTAGCAAGGTATACATCAAGCCTATCTAAGGACTCCTCTCCTAACTGTGATACGTCAATTGCATTAACATGTTGTATATATCCTAACCAACTATTCCATTTCTCGTTTTTTACATATACATTAAAATTTTGAGTGAAAATATCGTTGATTAATGCTGTTCTTAAGTTGGCTGCTTCTGGAACAAGGTGGGATACAGAATCGTATGGAATTGCAGCTATACTACCTGACGTAGGGGCACTAAAATTGTGTTGTTCATTTGATGGATAAAAGAAACCGAATGGACAGCCTCGATCATCTTCTGCTAATGTATCTCGTTCATTCCAACGATAACCCCATAGTCCTCGAAAACCTTCCTGTTCTATAGCGTGAATTAAAACTTGGTTCTTCCATTCTGCTCCTACCACACTTGGATTTGCCCATTCAAGAGATCGTTGAATCTTCTTCCATTGGCTTCTAATATATCCTGGTAATGTCTCACGCATCCTAACAAGATGTTCTGCAACGATTTCAGGTGATGTTGAATGCATCTGAAGGGGTATTTCATTCCCTTCGTCTATATCCTCGTCAGAAATACCAGTCAATTTCATCCATTGGGAATCCCATAATGTCTTTATATCAAGCATTAATAGGAAATCATCACCAAATTCATTATGCCACTCAGTTAATTCTTTTGCATGATATTGAATATCATCAGCTACAATAGCCCAAGTAATTGGTATTTTATACTTATGTGCATAACCTGCTAACTGACGCATTCCCTCTCTAAGTTGCTGTCGTTCTTTAGAAATTGCTGTGCATACAAGACCATAATATAACATTCTTTTGGCTATTCTAAGAATACAGTTACACCCATTTCAGCATATTTTTCACGTGTACTCGGGTTTCCATTTCTAAAGCAAACAGCAGTTGGCAAGTCTTCTAACTCCTTTACCACATACTCCACACATTCATCAACGGATTGGAGTGCGTGATTGAGATGTCCTTCCATGCTGAAAGTCAGATCTGTTGGACCAAATGAAAGACAATCAACTCCAGATTTCGCTAATCGTCGCGAATGAGTAACAGCTTCAATTGATTCAATCTGCATCCATAGCATTCCATAATTATTCCACCAGTCAGCATATTCTAATCGATCCCGACCTTCAGAGTTCTTCCTCGCGCCTCCACCCCAACTACGTATACCTTGCTGGGGATAGTAGAAATAAGCAACCGATTCATCAACTGTATCTTCCAATTCAACCTGTGGAACCTCAATACCAGATGGTCCTAAATCAAGATAATTACCAATCAAGTAAGAGTTTCGGGTGTGTTTTATTCTGAAATTGACAGGGATATCTAATGAATCTGCTAAATTACAGAATTCAACTAAACGATCTTCACTATAGGCAGAGTGTTGACTATCTACTGCCACAAAATCATATTTACCATTTTCTACTCTTGAAGCAAGACTATCTCTATCTATCATCATAGAAACAGAAACCCCGTATATATGTTCACCATTCCGTATACGTTGTTTCAGGTTATCTTCAGACATACCACACCCCATTCATGTCAAATCAAGTGTTCCGATTATGTAAAATTGCCAAAAAAATAATCAAAATTCCTTAAAATCAATTCCCATTATTATACCACATTTCCTACTCTTTGCCAAAGACATTTAGACCCAAGTTTTAGGATATTATTCTTGTCAAGATAGTCTATTAATGATATTCTTATACCTCTCTATGACTTGTTATACAAAAGAAGAATCGTTATATTCAAGGAGCATTTCAAATGTATCGTGTCGGTATTATTGGATTAGGAAGTATTGCTGCTCGTTATTCAAAACCAGATGATGCTTATCCTTACTGTCATACTGGTGGAATACGACATTGTGAGACAACTGAATTGGTTGCAGTTGCAGATATGTCTAAAGAACGACAGTCGGAATTCCAGCAAACATGGGGTCCAGGTTTTCCTGAAGGATCTATCAATTATTATGATTCCGATATTCAAATGCTTGAAAGTGAAGAATTGGATATCGTTGCTGTTTGTGTTAGAGGACCACACCATTTTCCTGTAATGCAGAATGTTCTGAAGGCAGATATTAAAGCAATATTTCTTGAGAAACCTGCTGGTTGTTCCCTTGAAGAAGTTGATACAATGACAGCAGGGGCGGATGCTAAAGGTATTCCTATCGTAGTAGATTATACGAGACATTGGGGGCCACATCTGATACGATTACAATCTCTCATTGAGGACGGTCTAATTGGTGAAGTACAAACCGTTATAGGGTATTGTGGTGGAGGTGTCCTATCATTCGGTATTCATACAACAGATATGATATGCCAATTCGCAGGTTATGATCCTGTATCTGTATCTGGTTTAGTTTCGGGATCAGGTGATGTTCCTGAGCCTTATGAACATGAACCTGCAATTGTCAGTGCAACAATTAAATATAAAAGTGGTGTAATCGGTTTTCAGGTTGGAAACCATGGTGTAAGAGGTGGTTTTTCTGTAGATATCCTTGGGAGTGAAGGTTCAATTCAAACCGGTTTTTATACTGGTGTTTCAGTGCAAAAAGGTGGACAACAAGTTGATAATGATACACTTGATTTACCTGAGAATGCCGGTCCATTCAAAATTGCATATCAACAAATTACTGACTATCTTGATGGCGGACCTTTACCTCATTGTTCACGGGATCATTATACTGCTGTAAATGAAATTGGATTTGCTGTAATTGAAAGTGCCATTACTGGACAAACAATAGAACTACCTTGTCAGAATAGGACACGTCTTATCTATGCTAATGGATAATTACAGTTTATGGCATCATTTAATGACCTTGGCTTTATAGATCGTTATCTTATTCGGTTATATCCATTTAAAAAATATAACACATCACCTCATACTCCACTTAATAAACCATTAGATAAAACTCGATGTACACTTATTACTACTGGTGGGTTTTATCTTGAAGGGCAACAACCTTTTGCAAAAAGTATAGGTGGTGATTGTTCTTTTCGTGAGATACCAAATTCTATAGATACACAAGACCTGTTAATACAACATAGTAGTAGTGTTTATGATCCAAGTGATACCAGAACTGACGCTAACCTTGTATTCCCATT
Organism: uncultured bacterium; assembly: GCA_964652195.1. Taxonomy (GTDB): domain Bacteria; phylum Poribacteria; class WGA-4E; order WGA-4E; family WGA-3G; genus MSPOR6. The sequence goes on from CAZZBB010000013.1 coordinate 15,238, forward strand.
GGATAGATTTCGAGAATTAGAACACAAAGGAATAATCGGATTACTAAATCATAGACATTTCAGCTTTATGGGGTCAATTTCCAGACCAAAACACCTTATAAATCAAACTGCACCGCAAGTAGCAAAATTATTGTTAGATGATATGGTCGATTTGGCATTCCTAACTCCTGTATGACCTTTATGTAATCAATCTGTAGGATTGATTCAACGGATAATCGAAGATATTGGTATATCAACAGTATCAATTACACTTGTTGCAAGTGTAGCTAAAAAAGTAAAACCACCGCGTGCATTATCTGTCCCCTTTGATTTTGGACATCCTCTTGGTGAATCTAACAATACGACCTTACAACATACTTTAATTTCAGAGGCACTTGAGCTACTACAAACTGAAGAACCCTTACCGATCTTAAAACGTAGTAGTATTACTACCTAATTATTATCACGAGTTGTGCTAAATAACTTTCAGCAACCAATTGTTTCACATAAATAAAGGTTGTATGAATATCTTTCATTAGTTGAGACGTTCTTTAGTCCCGTAGGGACGAAATGTCTATAGAAAACTTAATGATATTCATACCGTGAAGGAAAGATCAGCGACTTGGTGGCACATATCCGTGCTTTTGAGACCGAGGATCTTGTAGTCAGGGAGATATTGGATAGAGAAGCACGCTATTTTGAAAAGCATGCGAAGCGTATGCGGTATCAAGAGTTTAGAGAGAAAGGGTATCAGATTACGAGTAGCGTGATTGAAAGCGCTTGTAAACTCCTTGTATACAGATGGTTGCTCAAAGATGCAGAGGAAGTTCTATGAGATGGACAGACGAGGGTCTCAATGCCATACTGGAATTGAGATGTATGCTAAAAAATTATACTTGGGATAATCATTGGTATCCAGGTACAATAGCAGCGTAATGTTTAGTGACAAAAAGTTTACACACCCTGTCTATACCTATATGATTGACACATCTCCTTTCCCTTGCTATAATTGTCCTTACCTCCAACTTGCGGTTTCTGAATTGGTCGGGCCCCGTTATTAGAACCAACGAATGCATAAATCGAGACTTCTTCTCCTGTTCCTAACCCTTTTTTTTGTGATGTTAGGGTTTGGAATCATCATTCCAAATCTTGCATATTACGCAGAAGAAATCGGTGCAACTCCCACACAAATCGCTATTTTATTATCTGTCTATTCTGGTATGCAACTGGTGTTTGCCCCCCTCTGGGGCAAACTCTCTGACATCTATGGCAGAAAACCCGCAATTTTACTCGGACTACTTGGAAATGCTGTTGCCTTGGCAGCCTTTGGACTCGCTAAAGAATACATGTGGCTTTTCGTTGCGCGTAGTGCCGCAGGCATTGCTTCGGCAGCAGTCTTGCCAACCGTTATGGCTTATGTTGCAGATGTGACTACATCGGAGGAACGCGGTAAAGGTATGGGGCTAATGGGAGCAGCAATGGGACTCGGTTTCATTCTCGGTCCGGGTATCGGGGGTATTATGGGACGGCACGATCTACCATTTTTTATTGCCGGTGGATTATCTCTTGTAACTTTCTTTTTCGTCCTTGTAGTGCTGCCAGAATCACTTCAGAAAGATTCAGAATCAGAATCACACGAATGGATATCACCCCAAGAAGCAGTCCGTCGTACTCTCAGTAATATTTCTTTGATACCGTTATTTCTTGTAGCGTTTTTTACGACCTTTAGTTTTTCTGGCTTAGAAGCAACATTCCCGTTATTTATAGAGGAAGGATGGGGTTTTAAGGAAAAAGAGATGGGTTGGATGTTCATGATAATAGGGGCAATCGTCGTACCCATGCAGGGTGGATTATTGGGGAGGTTAATCAATATATTCGGTGAACGTCGTATAATCCTTGTGGGGTTATCTCTCAATGTTCTTGGAATGGTTCTGTTCTTGAATGCAACTTCCTTTATGACCTTGACTATATTTTTAACAATTACAGCAATTGGAAATCAACTTATCCGACCAACAAATACATCTTGGATTTCAAAACAGACTCAAATGGGTCAAGGTACAGCAATTGGAATTATGGACACATTTCTAAGCTTAGGACGAATCTTAGGACCGCTCCTTGGTGGATGGTTATATGAAAGGTCATCTCACCCAGATTTTATTAAATGGACATTTAATATGGTTTTCGGCGGATGGTTGTATGGCAGTGATGCTTATTCTTATGTAATATTAGCTGGAATACTTTTTATTGCTATCGTATGCCTTTATATCCCATTACGATGGGTTGAATCTAATATGAAGAACGAAACATTACAAGAAAATGATCATTTACCAATTGACAGGTAAATTTATTGTGATGGGTATACTGACGTTATACATTTTCCAAGACTATTTCTCCTTAAATGAGTGAATCATCAATTAGGGATATTCCAAATGAATATAACTCCATCTTGGCTTCCACTTGCAAGAAACTCTCCATCTGGGGAATAACTAATGCTCTTTATCCAGCCCTTTCCAAATCGAGCTATTGCTCCATCAGGTAGATTCCATTTAGAATAATCTTGAGCAAGCACATGTCCAAGGAATATCGTATGGACTAACGACAATATGGTTATAGTAAGAATCCTCTTTGTATTCATGGTTTTGTCCTGTTATGCAAGGGTGGTAGTTGATGGGTAACACGACGGGTGTTATATTCAAGTTGATACCTTAAATGTGTCGGATCATTTGGAAAATTCTCAGATTCAGGATAAGGATATTTAGACATTTTATGAAATGGAAGAGGACCAACCGTTTGGGATGTAAGTGTATTGATATCCCCATCTTTATCCCAACCATCACTATATAAAATAAAATCTCGGATCCATCCCTGTTTTAGGGGTGGTAGTCGTGAAGCGTCGAATTCAACTGTGATCTCATCTCCAGCATTTAAGATTACATACATGTCGTCAACTTCCTGCAATAGTGTGTTAACATCACCAAAACGCGTATAGAATCCTTCTAAATCCCTCCACTGTGGTAATGTTGTAACTTTCTGGTAATCAAATAAGTGTGGGGCATGAGGATTTGGTCGATACATCTCCGAAAAACCTCGGTAGTGTAAATCTGCTGTTTCGGGGTTTAATTCTGTGATAGTCATTGGAATTTCTTGTTTACCAACAGTGAAAAACACAGCATCCCAATATATTTGCATATCTGTTTCAATCCGAACATGCCTGTCCTCAGATAGGAATTTACCTGTGAGATCAACAGTAATCGTCTTGTTTTTACCAGCCGGAATACCTATCATAGGGATGACAGTTTTCCACTGCGCTTCATTGTCTTTTACAGCTACCGAAGGATAGTTGGGAGCGAGATCAGGATTCTGGGATAAAGCAATATTGATGCTTGTATCCGTTGGGAAAATCCAACCGTTGAGATACAACCTTACAGATTCATTACCTGGAATATCACCAAGATCCAGAATGATAGCATGTTTTTTTACAACACCTTGATAGGGACCGGGAACATGTTCAAATGCATACTGGTAATCTATGTATTTCAAACGGGCTGATACATCATCTCCTATATGATTAAAAGCAGAATTTGGGTGTCTCTTATCTGAAACAGTGTATATCTTGAGATCTTCAAATGGTGGGGGTCTATACTGTTCATTTACAAAGATGTCCGTATCTTCTGGATGATCAACAGCAATCAGTTTTACCATATCAAAATATGCTGTTTCCCATAATTCTTCTGTAATTTGGATAGAATATTTACCAGATTTTGGTTGAATTTGTGATGCAGATATTTTGATGAAATCCCTTGTTTCATCGGGTGCCACGAATCCCATTGAAGTCACAAGTCCAAGGGGTGCACGCCATAAGAGATCTGTAACAAATTGGTATTTTTCTCCATCGTAAACATATAAGAATGGACAAGATCCTTTTAAAATCTGTTTCTCCATAATTCGTTGCTTTGCTTTCGGTTCAATCACATTCTGCGGCACACCGTTTGTCCACACAACCCGTACCACATCTGCCACATCAAATGCCCCTAATCCAAAGTGAGAAACTTGTTGAGAAACATACTGCAATTGATATAGATCGCGCACCTTCACTTCAAGTTTCGAACCCATGCCATCCCTGTTGACTTTATTGTTTCCAGTAGTAATTCCTTCTAACCTTACTTGTAACCAGTTATTCAGATTTCCTCCGTTATTTTTTAAAGCCTGAAATTGTCCAATTTCAGATAAATAAAATAGATCTAAATCCCCATCATTGTCATAATCTGCTACTGATCCAGAAATAGCGTTATTTAGGAGTGGGTTTACATTGATTATTGAACTGGTAGCAGAAAACCGTCCCGTTCCATCGTTTCGGAACAGCGACAATCCTTGTGGACTAATTACCCATATATCCAGAAATCCATCATTATCATAATCGAGTGATTTAATTTCTTTTACATCGTAATTAGATATATTAGAGAAAATGCCTTCAGAATCTATATCCCTAATGAAAGTAGCATCACCACGATTTCTGTAAAGTTCTATACTGGATGCCGTAGCCAATAGCAGATCAAAGTTCCCATCATTATCATAATCACCAACAGCAGCTGATCTATATTTAATATTTTGGGGTATATCAGTATTATCCGAAATTGCCCGAAGTTTTCCTTGTCGCAGGTTATCGAATAAAATGCATCCCATATCCTGATTAATTGTGAAAATATCGATATCCCCATCATCGTCAAAATCCGCAGCGAATGCATCAATTACGGTATCTTGTGTTATATGGTCATCCCCGGTTGAAACGAAAGTCTTCTCACTTACATCAGCAAATACTCCTTCTCCACTGTTCTGATATAAACTTACACTATCCTGTCCAGAAAACAGGTCGAGATCACCGTCATGATCATAGTCAACGGGTAGTAATACACCTATCCCGTTCTTTTGTCCTTGATACTGAATTATATCTGTTCTTTCCCATTTTCCTCCCTCTGTCATTCGTAACTGTGAGATTCCATTGTTATTTTGTAGTAGTATTTCCAGTGTTCCGTTCTTATCTAAGTCGGCAAAAGTGGTATAATTTGTATCTGGGTTATCCCCAACGACTTCTTTAAAGCCTTGGACAAGTATATATTTTCCATCTACATTTTTAATCAAATTACTCCTTGATGTGTATATATCAAAATTACCATCATGATCGTAGTCGACTAAGGAAAAATGGGTAGACATTAGTGGCCCAGATGGTAGGTTGTTTAGTCCGATTTGGTCTGACATATCTGTGAATTCTACTGGTATGGGTTGACTCTTTTTTGCAGTGATTCGTGCTTTGAATCCTGAACTAAATGACTCAATTGGATGTCCCAGGATATTTGTTACGAGTTCTCCAATTCCTTGCTGATATCGTGGACTGGCACGTTGGACATTTTCGAAAATTTGAATATTGCGTGCTGCCATCCTCTGATTACTATTCTTAATTTCTTCAATTCCTTGGGTAAGGTATTTAAGCTTATCTGGTTCTGTATCCCCTAACAGAATAAGTAAGTGTTGAGATAATTTCTCTGCCTCTTCAAGTTCGCCTTGTCCAATCAATGCTTGTGTTAACTTCAGTAATACGACTACATTGACAGGTGAACGTGAGTTTAGCTCCTTCAGATGTATAAGTGCCTGCATTTGTGCTTTTGGATCTCTTCTCTGACCAAGATAGTGTCGTACCAACTTATATCGAAACTCTAATTCATCTGGGTCTAATCTTACTGCCTCTTCCATTGACGCGACAGCTAAATTTGTTTCACCCTTTAATTGATATACCTCTGATAAGATGAAATGAAGTTGACTCTCCATCGGTGTCACCTTGATACCTTGATTCACCCATTTTTCAGCTTCTTCTGATTGTTGCAGCCTTAAATGTGTAACCGCGAGATTACCATATCCTATTGCTTCATCAGGTAGCAATTCAATAAGCGTTGTAAATGCCCCAAGTGCTTTTGAAGGCTGTGATTCTTCTAAGTATGCTAACCCCAGATTTTGTTGTCGAATTGCTTCCTCAATTGTCAACTCAATTTCTGAATCTTGGGCATAGGAAGGAGGTATATTTTCAGTAAGAATTGTGATAATGATAGATAGGGATATAAGTAGATATTTGGTAAACCTTTGTAGAAGTCTCATACTATTGTTGTGTCTCAACTTTCTTGAAGGATTCAGCCAATTCCACGACTGCTTGTTTTAGTGCTCTAACTCGTACCTCTAATGAATCTTCAAGTTGCTTTAAGTGTAGTAACCAGGAATCTTTTGATTGACCTTCTTCTGCCCCGAACCCGTCTGTCATTGAAAGTCGAATATATTTCAGTCTTTCAGCTTGTAACGCTTTTAGTTGCTCCTCATATTCCTCAATTCCAGATTCTAAAAGCGTGGTTAATTCTCGTATTTCTTCCATTATTTTCACCACATACAAATTTGGTTTATTTTCTCATATATATTGGCATCAAGCAAGTGAAAACTGTAGCATTAACACATGTATCCTTACCGTTGATTCGCGCATTTTGAATTGATTGCCTACCCTGACGGTGAATACTGAAAATTCTGTATGTACCCATGTTTATTGTTATAACGTTATTTATACAGTAGGATTATTGCCTAAAATAATAGATATGAAAAGATGGAGTGGAAAATGCAATTTAAGACTATCTTGATAATATGTACAGTAGCAATCATGGTCGGAAATACAATGGTGGCTGAAGCGTCATCAGGATTAGAACGTCGAGATATATTTGTCGGAGCAAGTGCGCGAGCTGTTGGAATGGGAAGTGCATTCACAGCTGGTCCCTCAACAAATAATGGTTTTTTGTGGAATCCTTCTTCACTGGGATTTATGAATGGATTAGAGGTGAACCTTGGTGGGATTCCGTTTTCAGGTAAACAGTCAGGTCCAGATCAAACCTTCTCGTTTGCTGCCAGTCCAGACACATTAGGTTTAATAGATAAATATATTGGCAGTCTGTCGGTAGCATCGTGGTTCAATGGTTGGAATAACAATTACGATGAATCTACACAAATAGTGCTTTTAGGTTACGGTTTTGCATTGGGTGAGCAGGCATCTGCTGGTGCTAATATACGTTATTTTCAGAACAACACAATTTTAAGGAAGAATTATCTGTGGAGTGCAGATCTTGGAATGCAATTTGCCTATCCTTTAGAAAGGTATGGAGATTCAATTACATTGGGGATAAATCTATCCGAATTGAGTAATGGTATTCGTGAGGATGGTGTGCTTGTTGAGAGTTTACCGTTGGCAGCACGTTTTGGTACAACCTATCGTCCTGATAGTTCTACATTACTATCAGCAGATTTTGCCATACGAGGACAAAATGATTCCACTTGGGGAGAAAGGCTTCGTTTACACTTTGGGGCAGAACGATGGTTTCTCAATGATCATTTTGGCGTTCGTTTAGGTTACACTACTTTAACTGGTGCTGAAAACTTTAGTTCAGGTGAATGGACACAAGGAGTTAGTTTCCGTAATGCCTCAGGGCAGTTGGATTACGCTCATGTTAAGGGTGGTGAATTCGATCAGAGCATACATTGGATTTCTGCGACCTTAAGATGGGGTGGCAATAAGAGAACATCCACACCTGATTCTAAACCTACATTGACTAAGGTTGATACAGGAAAGGAGACTATCAACGAGGCAATTCAGAACTCTCCAATTAGAATGCCGAAATCTCTTGAACCGGATGTTGAAGTCAAAACACCTGCAGGAAAATTAGAACTCACAGAAACAGTTATTTCACCTAACAATGATGGTATTGCAGATACTACTATATTCAATTTTAGGGTTAAAGCGGATGACAAATGGCAATTAACCTTACAAGATGTATATACAGAGAAAGTATGGGAAGTAGATGGTACAGGAACCCCTGTGAAGGGTATTCAGTGGAATGCAGTTGGAGACGACGGTAAATTGGTGTCAGATGGTGACTATGTCTTGCAATTGTATATTATCGATTCAGGAGGCAAAGCACATCTTAGAAACACAGAGAAGGTTACTGTTGACTTGATACCTGCTACAATTGAAATTGAAAAGAATGGCACAAATAGTATCAGTATTAAAACGACGGATATTAATTCCATTGCTAAGTGGACACTTGAAGTTTTTGATGAAATGAATAACCTTGTTGAGAAGAAAGCGGGAAATGGCACCCCTCCGGAAAATGTTGTATTTAATAAACTTTCCTCTGGTTCATCCTATACATTTTCTATGAATGTTCAGGATATTGCTGGAAACATGAGTAGTCAAGAAGTTAAACTGGATTTTGGTAACGTCGCTCAAGACATTGCACCAGTGTTAGATGATGAACCTAAGATGACACTCATGGTAGGATCCTTCTCAAAAGAGTTTAATGCCACACTATTGGCTGAGACTTTAAAGAGTTTATACCCCAATGAAAAGGTCATGATATATACAGTTACTGTAAATGGGAGTACAATGCACCGAGTGACAATAGGCGAGTTTTCTGATAGGTCTGATTCAGAAACCCTTAAGCAGGAAATTCATGATTCACAAGGTGTTGAACCAGTATTAATTACACCTCAATAGAAAGTCTCTATACGGGTTATATAATTTACATTTTGTAGAATTCTAATGCGTTCTGATAGAAAAAACGGTTTTTCTCTGAATCGGAAGCATCGTCAATGGCATATAGAAGTGCGTCATACCACTCTTGATAATCAGCAGCTAAAGTACATACTGGCCAGTCGCTGCCAAACATAAGTCTATTATAGCCGAAGGATTCTACAAGATGTCGGATATACGGTTTTAGTTCCTCAGGAGTCCAATTCTCACTTGCGGTTGTAACGATTCCTGAGACTTTACAACATACATTTTCAAAGACGGCGAGTTTTTTCATGTGGGTTGCCCAGGGTTCAAATTCGTCGTCTTTTATATTTGGTCCTCCACAATGATTAATTGCATGTGTGACATCTGGTGTGGCTTTAACCAGTTCAATGGCAGCTGGGAGTTGATCGTGTTTTGCACATAGCTCAAAAGATAAGTTATACTTCGGTAGTAATTTCACTCCATTGATGAGTTCTGGACTGGCGTAAAATTGATTATCAGGATTATGCCATGCCATTCTTCGGATACCTACAACAAGTTCGTATGCTGCGAGTTGTTCAACAATAGGTTCAACATTTGGATTTTCTAACGGTGCGGCTGCAGCAATCGCTCCAATCATACCATCTTTTTCGGCAATCTGACTCAACCATTCCACCTCTTGAACCACGTGGGTTTCAGCAGGATCACCTTCAACATGAACAGATTTAACGACGTTTAGACTGTCAACTGCCTCACGATAATCTTGAGATGTATATTTCTGTTTAAGTAGATCAAAACCCTCTAACCATGGATATTCTAAGTTTTCGACATCCCATAGGTGTTGATGTGTGTCAATTATCTTCTGCATATATACCCCTTTTAATTCTGCTACCGCTGCTATTTTGAATTATTCTATACAATTGATGGATTAATGGAAATTGTGATATTAGAAATGATAGTTATTTCTCAACATTAGATTGTAAATACTGTATTATTATGTTACTATGATAGACAGAAAAAATCAACGAATGAACCTTTTATGTCATCCATCCAAAATTCATTTCCTTCCTACATAGCCATATTCAAACTAACAATTCGTCAACTATTTTGGAGTCGAAAGGCACTACTCATTATTCTTGGATGTGTCTTGTCTTTAGTTATTGCTGTTGTTTTTCGCCTTACTGTCCGAGGAAGTGGTTCTGTAAACAGTTTTATTCCCTACATGACCCTAATTTATTACGGTTTCTTAACCAATTTGTGTGCTATCTTTTATGGTTCGGCAATTGTCTCTGACGAAATAGATAGTGGAGGATTAACCTATCTGCAAATGCGACCAATCAGGAAACCGTTTATATTACTTAGTAAATTCGCAGCGTATCTTGTTGGAGCGGCAATTCTTATAGGGATTTCCCACTTACTATTTACTGGAATAGTACAAACACATCCGAAACTTAGAGAACGTCTATTCGTGTTTGGGATGAGTTTTGTTTATACAGGTTCACTTACCTTAGGTCTTTTAGCTTACGGTACTATCGCAGTATTACTATCGGTACGATTTAAAAATCCTGTATTATGGGGATTGCTATTCGTGTTAGGTTGGGAAAGGATTACAACAATTCCTGTAATGCCTATAGGAATTAAGCGGATTTCTATCACACATTATCTAATAGGGTTATTTCCTGAGTATAGATTGCGTCGGGACTTATTAGATGGTCTTTTAAGAGAAGACCCAGCAACTTGGGTTGCTATGCTTCTCATCTGTTTAATTACGGTAGGGGTAATGTTGCTTGCTATTCGTATATTCGGGGAAAGAGAATATCTGATGTAGAGTTTAGAGTTGTATAATTCGACAAAAACCAGCCACCTAAACCTTTTCCTTTAGAACGCGTGCAGTTTCACGAGATACGATAAGTTCCTCATCTGTTGAAACAACAAGGATTTTTACTCGGCTATTTTCTGCAGATATTTCTCCCTCTCCCATAGTTGCCTGATTTTTGTTCTTGTCTAAATGTATCCCACACCAATCAAGACCTTCACAGATCTGTGCCCGGGTTGATGTGCCTTTTTCACCTATACCACCAGCGAAAGCAATAACATCAACTCCACCCAATGCTGCAATATATGCTCCGATATATTTTTTTACACCGTATATGTAGGTATCTAAAGCTAAACGAGCATTATCATCTCCATTTTCTATTGCAGCTTCAACATCTCGCATATCCCCGCTTGTTCCCGATATCCCCTTGACTCCTGAATTCTCAACTAATTGTCGTCGTATTTCATCGGTAGAATAACCCTCTTTATCCATCATATACAGTACAGTAAATGCGTCTAAATCCCCACAGCGTGTGGATTGTATCATACCGTATTGTGTTGAAGCTCCCATTGAAGTATCAATAGATTTCCCGTCTTTGATAGCACAAATTGATGAACTTCCTCCAAGGTGGCAGGAGATGATCCGAAGATCTTCACCATTTTTTCTTCCTAACATCTCTGGTACACGTTCTGATATATATCTGTGGGATGCTCCATGGAACCCGTATTTTCGAATTTCGTGGTCTTTTACCCAGGAACGTGGCACTCCAAATTCGTATGCATAATCGGGTATTGTTTGATGAAACCAAGTCTCAAAAACTGCAACAAGTGCAGTATTGGGTAGGAGTTCTTGGAATGCCCGGATTGATGCAATGTAGAAGGGATTGTGCATTGGAGCGAGTAGTGTTGACGCTTCCAGTGCTTGTATTACATCTGCGGTGATCCGTGCTGACCGCCAATATCCTTTGGCAAGGATGGTTTTGAACCCCACACCGTCGAGTTGATTCAGGTCTGTAAGACATCCTACCTCTGGATCGGTTATGAGTTGTATAGCGTGGGAAATGGCATCTATGTGTGATGGAGCATCAATTTCCCCTTCACGAGATGGTTTCCCCGGCACTTCATGCTTATATGCTGAAGGTGAATTTCCTATACGTTCCACACCTCCCTTTACGAGAGATGTGGTTGTATCCATATCAAGTATCTGGTATTTAAATGAGGTGCTACCAACGTTTGCACAGAGTATTCGCATGGTGATTTCCTATGGTGGATCGATGAGGACATCTAAGGCTGCTTGACTATCGGTTTCAGGATCAAACGTGTATAAACCTTATAAAATTAATCCGCTTCTTCATCATAGAGGTTAAGTTAATATTGTATATTATATTGTGAAAAATGTTACACTTTTCGTCACATGGTGTGACATTTAAATTGCTATAAATTATGCTATAAACCCTGTAGTAGACTTACTTTATATCCATTCGAAATAAGAATTAGAAAAATTGGAATTTTGTGTCTTTTTTGACTTTTCTTGTTAACTTCTAATATGCTTATAAGTGTATATTAACCCAAGTTGCTACCTATATCCAAATAGCATTTTTATATTTGTAGCAATAATGAATAAATAAACTTTCAACTCAAAACCAGCAGATGTTACCGCGTGTATTGATTTTGGTAAGAGTTGGGTAATGAGACTATTTGAC
>CAZZBB010000014.1:0-52812 GCA_964652195.1 uncultured bacterium
GTAAATTATCTGAGTTTTAGTTGAATGGTGTCATAGTGACTATGACCGATTGCTCAGAGAAGTTCCGAGATTTCAGGAATAAAAATAATTTCAGCTTTCGCGGAAGCCATTTTTATTCCTGTATAGACCAAATTCCACACCCGTTGAGTTTATGGCTGGCCAAAACTAACTGTCTATGGGACAACACCAATCATACTCGAAGGATTCCTTCTGGACAAGTAGCAAGTAGGTTAACTTATGAAACATCAGTCATTTTTGGCGAAGGTATTGTTAAGACATCAGAAATATTAACTTGTGAAACCACACTATGAGACCTACATAGCACAGTTAGATGCGTTGATTCTTGAAAATGATGACATGCCTCCACAAATCACAGAATAAGTATTTATGGAGGCTTAAAACGCTTAATTTTAGATTGCGGATCAGTTTACTGTTTATACTGATGAAAGAAATACTGAATCGGACTTTAGAGGCAAAGCAAGCCGTTCACACCACTTTAAAACTCGCAACACAGTTGGGTAATGAAGAAAATTTATACAAACGCAGGCTTTCAGTGATTTCGTACTTTTTCAGTTACAAGAAATGGGACGTAGTACAACAATACATAGGAAACGATCTAAGATCAGAGGGTTATTTATGAATACACCCAATAAAATAAAACTTATAGGAGTATTTTGATGAAAATTATATCGGTATTGTTAGTTATTCTTCTGTTCGTTATTAGTAAACCGCAGATGACTTCAGCTCAGATTGTAGACATTCCGGATACCAACCTTCGCAATGCTATTACTGAAACACTGGGGAAAACTCCGGGTGTACCGATAACGACATTGGAGATGGGATCGTTGAAAGAGTTGCGAGCCAATGACAGAGGCATCTCTGATTTGACGGGCCTTGAGGCTGCAAGCCGACTGCGATACCTGTATCTCAATAATAATACAATAACCGATCTCTCACCCCTTGCAAGTTTGAACAAGTTATATCAGTTAGATCTAAATCACAATGAAATACTATCTGATATGTCACCTTTATCCAGTTTGCCTAACTTGAGTGTACTAAACATTGAACATAACGCGATAACGGATTTATCACCACTCACCGAGTTACCCACTTTGCATCATATACGGATGCATCATAACATAATAGAAGATTTATCCCCGATTGCCGGCTTACACAATTTGCGAGCTCTCGGAATAGGTGACAATCTGATAACTGATCTTACACCACTCAAGGATTTAAAAAAACTTGAATGGATAAATATGAGTGGTAATCCCCCCGCAGACCTCACACCACTTTCAGGGTTAATGAGTCTGCGCGAAATTCGTTCTTGGGGCACACCGATATTAGACCTTGCCCCATTGAAAGACCTACCGAAGCTGCGCGTGCTTGATATTTGTGGGGGTGAAATATCGGATATTTCTATGTTAGCAGAGATGACGAACCTCACCGAGATATATTTGGTGGGTAACGACATCACGGACATATCATCGTTAGCAAACCTCACAAACTTGACTCGTCTGAATCTGAGCCATAATGATATATTGGATGTATCGGTGCTTGCTGGCTTACATAACTTGAAATGGTTAGCATTTACCCACAATGCTGTTTCCGATGTATCATCTATAAACGGATTGTTTGAGGATACTGTCATTGTTTGGCACAACAATCCAGCATTTCCGCTCGGTGGCACGAAGATCGTGGGACCGTGGCTTTGGGTGCTTGTTGCAGGTGATCGTATCACCGATGGCGATGCGTTATCTGTCGTGAGTGATGGGCGCGGGACAGAGCAGAAAGTCGCAACCGTTGGAGCATCGGAAGGTAAACAAGTTGGCAACAACGTTTGGACAGCGGATACGATTGCACCTTCTGGGAACAATAATATCGGTGAAATGCTGAAGCGCCAAGGCGTTGGGCACAATGGGATTGTCTACGGTTCTGCGACGATAGAATCTCCGCGTGAACAACAGACACGCATGTTCGTTGGACACCGAGATGGAATTCGTCTCTGGCTCAATGGTGAGGTGATTTACCAGAAAAACAGCGGAGATTCGGCACAAGGTTACCATGTTTATATTCCTGTTACGCTGAAAGCAGGAACGAATGTGTTGTTAGTCGGGCTTGACAATCACCCAAACCATGTAAATCAATGGCATGCATCCTTTGGATTTGACGTTGGGACAGAATATACAGTGAACGCACCGATTTCACGCGATAAGGTCCCGGCTTATGATGTGAATGAAGATGGTCAAATCAGTATTTTAGATTTGATACTGGTTGGACAAGACTTCGGCAAATCTCCGCCAGTCAATGCGCGCTCAGATGTCAATGGCGATGGAAGGGTGAACATAACAGACATCGTTTTTGTCGCTGGACATCTGGGCGAAATAACGGGCATACCAGCTGCCCCTGAGTTGCTCTCACACAAAAGGCTATCTCCGACAAAGCTATTGTTTTGGATAAAAACTGCACAGGTTGAAGATGACGGATCGCTTGTTTTTCGACAAGGGATAGCAAATCTTCAACAACTCTTGACAACCCTAACCCCGCAGCAGACAGCACTGCTCGCCAACTACCCTAACCCGTTTAATCCTGAAACGTGGATACCTTATCAGTTAGCAGCCTCTGCAGATGTCACCGTGACGATTTATAGTGCGGATGGTAATGTTGTGCGGACATTGGCGTTAGGACAGAAGCCTGTGGGGATTTATCAAAGCAAAAGTCGTTCGGCGTATTGGGATGGCAAGAATGAACTTGGTGAACTTGTTGCAAGCGGTGTCTTTTTTTACACGTTGACTGCGGACGATTTCACAGCAACCCGTAAGATGCTAATTCTAAAATAAGGAGATATATCATGAAAAAATGGTTTACTTTATTTGTTGTGTTGTCTATTTTTAGTGTCATATCCATCAGCAGTTTGCAGTCACAGGATATACTTGGACAACAAGCCTATGCTATATTAGAAAATAAATGCCTGAACTGCCACGGCACCGGTGGTTCTTTTACAGAAAATCTTCTAATAACAGACAGGGACCAACTCGTTGCGAGTGGTAGTGTTGTTCCAAACAACCCGGACGCTTCTGAACTGTATCTAAGGCTTATCACGACGGATATAGCGAAACGGATGCCACTTGGACAACCCGCTTTATCGGAAAACGCAATCGCTATCATACGCGATTGGATCACGCAAGGTGCCCCAGATTGGAAACCTGAACCTGTAACCGATTTCATTACTACGGATATGATGCTGGACACGATTCAATCCCATCTTGATACACTGGCGTCCCATGAGCGTCCTTATGCACGTTATTTTACATTGACGCATCTTTACAACGCAGGCGAAACGCCTGAAAATCTACAAGCCTATCGGAACGCACTTTCTAAATTGGTGAATAGTCTTTCTTGGGGACACGATATTATCAAGCCACACCCTATTAATCCGTCACAGACACTGCTTTACATTGATCTACGCCACTATGAATGGGACGAGTGGGACACGCGCGACGATGTGTGGAAGCGGATTGAACAAGACTATCCTTACACCCGTGAATTCGACCCGGAAACGGAAGCTGATCGGTCCGAAAAACTCACACAGCTCCGACAAGATACCGGATCTACCGTGCCGTTTATTCACGGGGATTGGTTTCTTGCGACTGCATCGCTCCCACCCCTTTACCATGATATTCTACGTCTACCCGATACTGACCTCACATTAGAACAACAACTTGGTATCAATGTTGCAAGGAATATACAGCAATCTCCCGGCATCCGCGTCTCGCGGGCAGGGATCGTTGATTCGGGGGTATCAAATAACAATCGCGTCGTAGAACGTCACACCTCTGTATATGGTGCGTATTGGAAGAGTTATGACTTCACAGGAAGTGTCGGCACGCAGGATATCCTGACACACCCGCTCTCTTTCGAACACGATGGAGGTGAGATTGTTTTCAACCTGCCGAATGGACTACAAGCCTACTACATTTCTGATGATAAAGGGAACCGTATCAATGAAGCTCCAATCAATATTGTTTCAAACCCCGCTGCAAGTGACAAAGTTGTACGGAATGGACTGTCTTGTATTGGATGTCATACCGAAGGGATGAAGACGTTTGAAGATGTGATGCGAACGAACATTGAGCTCACAGAAAACCCGAACTATGATAAGACACAAGCACTCCGCCTTTATGTCGGGCAAGATAAAATGGATAAACTCCTTGAACAAGATACTGAAAAGTATCGGCAGGCACTCGTAAACGCCACAGGCGGCGGATTTGAGGATATTGAACCGGTGCATCGTGCTCACGAAGTGTTTGTGCAACCGCTTGACGCTACGGACGCTGCCGCTGCTTTAGGATTAAAAACTGAGACGTTGGTGCAACAGATACAGGATAAGACATCGCTACAAAATTTAGGATTGACAGCACTCTTAGGCGGCACCATCAACAGAAACACATGGACAGAAAAGTTTCACGATATAGTCGATGCAATCAACTCAGATAGCACCGTAGACCCGACACCTACACCAACGCCCACACCTATTGATGTAGCTTATATCCCAGACCCTAATCTACTAACTGCCATCGCAAACGCACTCGGTAAACCGAATGCTACAACGATAACAATCACTGAATTGGAAACATTGACGATTCTTATAGCAGACGATGCCGAGATACGCGATTTGACAGGACTTGAGAAAGCAATAAGACTACAACGTATTGAACTACGACGAAACGCAATAACCGACTTGACACCCCTAAAAGGACTCATCAGGCTGACTAACATAAAACTACGCGGTAACAATATCACCGTAGTATCACCGCTTGCGAATCTAAAAAGCCTGGATTGGCTCGGTCTTGAGGAAACTAATATTATAGATCTGGCACCACTAAACGGGTTGGTGCGTCTCAAAGGCATTGGCATTGATGACACACCTGTTACGGATCTATCACCACTCGCCAAATTACCAAGCCTTGAAGGTGTTTCTGCTTGGGATACCCGCATCTCAGACTTTGCTGTATTAGCACCCGCACGCAGATTGAAATGGATAACGTGTAGAGGGAACCGGGATTTGACAAGTCTCGACGCTTTCCGACAACTAAAAACATTGAAACGTCTGGAAATAGGGCACGCGGGTATTACAAACATTGATGCTTTGTCCGAACTCACACAACTGGAAACTCTCAGGTTATGGGACAACCAAATTAATGATCTATCACCACTGCACAATCTAAAGAATTTGAAAAACCTGACTCTTTGGGGTAACCTAATTTCCGATCTAACACCATTGGCAGAACTCACACAATTGAACGAGTTAAACCTTGACAACAATATTATATCCGATGTTTCACCATTGGCAAATCTAACAAACTTGCCCCATTTATACCTGAGAGAAAACGCAATCGTTGATTTTTCGCCATTGGAAGGGTTGTCCGAGAAGCTTATTATCCGATCAGAAGGCAATCCAGGTCTTTCTCCGCCAGTGCTGCAAGGCGGGCCGAAAATAGAAGGTCCCTGGTTATGGATGATCGCACCAACAGGTGGAAGTGGTAGATCACCTACATATCTTGTCGTCCGATCAGGAATAGATTTTCTTGCACAGATAAGCGGCGGCACCGTCACAGAAACACAAATCGCGACAGAAGGTGCAATAAACGGAAACGCGGTTGGCACAAAAACGTGGACATCAGCAAAAATATCACCAACAGGGCATAATAATATCAATGACATTGTGAATAAAATCGGATGGGGTTCAGGTGATGTAGATCACCATGTCGCTTACGGTTCTATTCAAGTATATTCTCCAAAGCAACAGCAGACAACCATGTTCGTTGGAAGCGGTGATAGTGTCAAGGTCTGGCTCAATGGTACATTAGTTCACACCTATGCTGGGGATCGTTGGTCGAACAATTACCAGGATCGTTTCGTAGTCACATTAGAACAAGGTATAAATGTACTGTTAGTTGCTGTCTATGAGAGTTGGGGTGGGTGGAGTGGTTTCTTCGGTTTTGAAACTGGCACACAATACACCGTGTTACCGCCTGTTGATAGATTTAGTCTATCCACAGAGACAACAGACTTCGCAGTTGGTAGTACGTTTACGATTGATCTGAAGGTATCAGATGTGTCTGATTTAGCAGGTTGGCAAACGGATATTCACTTTGATCCGGCAATCCTAAGAGTAAACAGCGTGACGGAAGGCACAATCCTAAAACAGAACAGCGGAAGCACACACTTCAGACGCGGCACCATTGATAACACAACAGGCAGAATCAACGGGGTAAGTTCTATGCGACTTACACAAGGTGGAATAGATGGAGAGGGCACACTGCTATCCGTCACATTTACTCTCAAAGATTCTGGAGAAACACAGGTGACACTACACGGGTTTGCCGCTGGCACAAGCACAGGTGACGTTGTCACCGCAAATCCAACAGGTATATCTGTCGGTCTGAAAATGATAGAACCTGCATACCCACCCTATGATGTCAATGAAGATGGTATTGTCAACGTTCTCGATGTGTATATGGTCGCATCCTCACTCGGATATGTTAACCCAAAGAATCCACGCATAGATGTCAATGGAGATGGTATCGTAGATAAGCATGATCTTATCATTGTCGCTCAACATCTTGACGAGGAAACAACGCCACAAGCCGCACCCAGTGCCTTCGTTAATACTGGTATGACAGCGGAGATGATTCAACACGCTCTTGATATACTCCAACAAGCACAAGATGGATCACCGGTTTGGCATCACGCTATCGCAAAACTTGAACAACTCTTGGATACCCTCATACCCAACAAAAGTGCTCTTTTGGCAAACTATCCTAACCCATTTAATCCAGAAACATGGATACCCTATCAACTGGCAAAACCTGCAGATGTAACGCTGAGGATTTATGATGCGGATGGTAAGTTAGTTCGGGTGCTGGTATTGGGACATCAACACGCTGGTATATATCAAAACAAAAGCCAAGCTGCGTATTGGGATGGTCGTAATGAAGTTGGTGAACCTGTGGCGAGTGCTGTGTATTTCTATACGCTCACAGCTGGAGACTTCACTGCGACACGGAAGATGCTAATACGGAAGTAAAGGATAGTTTGAAAGTCAAAGTCTTCATACTTAAGTGCAATGGGATGGGTCTGTGGGGGTGCCGTTGCTGTCATCATCGCGCTTCAGGAGGTCTTGGGAGAAATCGGACTTCCCAACCAAACGTGTCGTCCGAGAGGGTGCACCGATTACACAGACAGGTTCAAGGATATGGACCACCTTTGAAGATATTTTCGACTTCTCGGATTTTTTCTATCTGTTTTTGAAAATGCCTGAGACCTGCTAATGTCGCCTCAAGTTCTTGATTGTTCTGAATCATTTGCAGGTCATTTTCATATAGATTACGTTGTAGACTCTTGCTTGATAACGGCCTGTTTTGTGTGGAGGGAATCTTTTACCGTGGAGAGAATCTCCAACACTTTATCCAATTGCGGTGGGTGCTCGGGACTAAGGAGATAGGTGAGAGCCTGTGGACTGAGATTTGTCCATGCAACAAGTTCTTCAATTCCGCCTTGCGCTTCTGCAATATCTTTCATGGAAAGTAATAGTATCTCAATGTTGCCCTCTCTATCAAAATCTTGGAGTGCAGCTTCAAGATAACCTTTCGCAAATTCTGGTTGCGTCAAGTCTTTAAGAAGATAGTCTTTAAAAGGGGTTGTACATTGCTGAAGTTTAATATCTATATTCATGGTGATTATTCCTTCATTTGTTCCAGAAAGTCGTTCCAATAGTTTTGTGCTCTAATAATATCCCGTTGTTGTGTTCCTTTAGTCCCTCCACAAAGTAAAATAATAATGTCATGTTGAAAGACACCAAAATAGACTCGATACCCAGGTCCGTAGTGGATTCTCAATTCGTATAAATCTGTACTCAATCGCTTGAAATCGCCAAAGTTTCCTGATCGTAATCGTGAAATTCTATTTGAGATTGCTATCTGTGCCCTTTGATCCTTAAGCCGCATGTACCATCGCTGATATGGATTGTTTCCACTTGACGTGGTATAGTGGAGTATCTCTCTGGGGCGAATTTGCATTTGTATAAGTATAATGAATTTTTAGCAAGTTTTCAAACCTTTTTGTATCCAAACAGTATGAGAACTGACTCTTACCAATCTCATACTAAATTTTCTTCGTCATCATTCTTCAAGGGTTCGTCACCATAAATCCATTCGCGAATTTTCTGCATTTCGTCTAAATTCTCTTGTAAAAAAGCGTTCTGTGTATAAATGACGTGATATTCAAAGTGAGCGTCTGGTTGCAATTTTTCCAGACGTTTCACTGCTTCCTTTTTCACTACAACGTCCGGGGAGTCGCGTTCACTTTCAGGCTTAATCTCAACAATGTAGAATTCCCCTGTGTTCTTGACTATCACAAAATCGGAAAAATATTGAAAAAGACTAAGAGTATTATGACATAATTATAGCTATGTTTCAATTCAGATTGTGCAAAGATTCCATGAAAATTAATCATTCCCACAACGCTATAAACGCCGTTGACTATAGGCAATTGCGGATGCCATGTATTTCAACGCAGCATGAATTTGTGGCAACTCCTCGAACCCGTAGGAGATACGAAACTGGTGTTTTCCAATCTCAACTAAGTCTCCACTTGGATGGACACAGTGTTCACCCGGAATATAGATCACTTTCGGATGTGGATTCTGTTTCGGTCCATCTATCTCCTCACTTCCGGTTGTTCGGGTTAACAACCTAAAGAAATCAGATGTAGAATCGGTTGCAATGTTTAAAAGTGTGAGGTAATAATAGAATCCTGCACTCCCACCACTACACGTTTGAACGTATTCACCGAGTAATTCTTCTATCCAAGTTTTCACCTGTTTTGCTTTTCGTTGATATTCATTATTCACATACTCAATTTGTTCCTCAATACCGTTATCAAGCAAATAACTGGCTATTTCCTGATTTATAAGAGGTGCGCTGAAGCCGATATCGCTTGTACGTTGGATAATACTATTGATAAAATCTCCCTTAGGTCCGATCATATATCCTATACGTAAACCGGGGGCAAGAATCTTAGACATCGTTCCAATCTCATAAACGATTCCCAGATCATCATAACATAAAGCAGATTCCATAGGTTCAACAGAACTGTCATGTATAAGGTCACGATAGGCGTTGTCAAAAATGATCGGAATTTTACGATTCAATTCACACGATAATTCGGTAGCAATTTCAACTAATTCCCTCTTGCGGTTATTAGAGAGAATAGTACAACTTGGGTTGTTGACTGTCACCACATAGAAAAACTGAATTTCTTCCTTAGCTTTACCTAACCCTTTCAGTTTGTATCTTAATAGTTCCGTTTGAATCCCTTCGTTATCTTCGGGAATGGCAATAATCTTGAAACCTTTTCTATCCAAATCATTACAATATATGTAATACATCGGGTCGGCAGTAATGACAATACCAGATGGAAGTAATTGCGTAATACTATCCAACAGACTGGTTGCGCCATTCGCACCAATCACAATATCATTGCTGTTAAAAATATCTCGGTTTATACCACCAATTCTATTATCGATATGGTATCTTTTGATGGATTCAATCAGGTTAGGAGATCCTTGTGCCCCACCATAATTAAGGGATGCACGATATTTCTCTGGGTTTGCAAGTACTGCTTCACAGGCAGTCTGTATCTGTTGACGTGGGATTGTTTTTTCGTTGACATAACCCACCCCAAGATTGATATCATATCCATCGCGAAATCCTACAGCGAAATCGGTCATCATCCTGTTAACGGCAGAGGGTACACTTGAAGCTTTACCGTATTCTGAAAGCAAAACATCTTGGATCTTCATCTCTTGGGGCGGGATTCTCCATTTACAATAGATCCTTTAAGGCGGATTCAAGTGTCTCAAAACGAAATTGGTAGCCACTCATCTGCGTTTTCTCAGGTAGTACATTCTGGCTGAGTACAACAAAATTAGCAAACTCACCCATCATTATCTTCAATCCAAATATCGGAACAGGAAAAATCGTTGGTTTTCGGAGAACAGATCCAAGTGTTTTCGTAAACTCAATGTTTCTGACAGGTTTGGGAGCTGTTGCGTTCAGGGGACCTTGTACTTCTTCATTTTCTAATGCATGCATAATAATACCTACTACATCATCAACATGAATCCACGACATCCATTGATTACCGCTTCCCAACTTACCACCAAACCCCATTTTAAAGGGTGGAAGCACCTGCTCCAATAATCCACCACCTAACCCGAGAACAAGACCGATGCGAACCAAGACAACCCGTGTGCCATACTCGCGTGCCTTCATTGCTTCTGTTTCCCATTCATGGCAAACTTCAGCAAGATAATCTTTTCCGACTGGTGATTCTTCTGTAAAATACTCGTCTCCACTATCCCCATATAATCCGATGGCTGATGCATTTATCAACACATCCGGTTTTGTCTCAGGGGTAAAAGATGAAACAAGGTTTTGTGTCGAAAGAATACGACTCTCCCTTATTCGTCGCTTCTTATCAGCGTTCCATCTTCCTGCAATAGTTTCACCAGCAAGGTGAATAACCGCATTCACATCTGATTTTGCTTCAGATGGAAGTTGTTCTGATTCCGGTTGCCACGCATGGATTGCATCTACAGATGTTAATTTTGTTTCTGCTTTTTCAGGATTTCGAGACACAACATTTACTATATAATCTTTTTCCTTAAGGGTATCACAAACTCTATTTCCAATGAAACCTGTTCCACCTGTAACTAAGACTTTTTTCATCGTTCTTCTCCAATCCTTTTATAGTGAATTCTAAATATACTACAGTTTGGACAATTTTCGTATTTTCTTTTACAACTGTTTTATACACCTTTCGCACCTCTGGTGCTTGGTTACTTGTGCAATTAGGTGTCTATACACCTTTCGCACCGCTGGTGCTTCCGATGTTGCTCAAACCAAAGATTCAGTCAAACAAATCACTTCTCTTTCGAAAGTTCAGAAATTGTCACTTCTAACTTCCGATAGTCGTCAATCACTGCATCACTAAGTATATCGTTCGTTTCTGATTTATTGTATCCTGCGAACCGAATTGCCTTCATACCTGCATTTTTTGCACCCACAATATCCGTTCTCACAATATCCCCAATATGAATAGCCTCAGCAGGTTCAGCACCTAACTGTTTTAAAGTGCTATGGTATTGCACAATCTCCGGTTTTGTATATTCACATTCATCAGAAAAAGTAAACGCTGAAAAATATCCTAATATACCATCTCGTTCCATTTGCTTTCGTACATAAGTTCCCGGTGTTAGGGCAGAATCCGATATTATTCCAAGTGGATACGTATCACTAAGTCTCGCCAACACAGGTTTAATATGCGGTATGAGAACAGGAGGAGATGCTAAGAATGCATTACCAAGGCAATCTATAATAGAGGTAATATCTTCGTCTTCAAGCGGTAGATCAAGCGTTCCTGCAAACT
The DNA here is from genome assembly GCA_964652195.1 of uncultured bacterium. GTDB lineage: Bacteria > Poribacteria > WGA-4E > WGA-4E > WGA-3G > MSPOR6. The sequence continues at coordinate 11,494 of CAZZBB010000014.1, forward strand.
TCTGCATACAGGTTTCCACAGAAACCCCTATATGTTCATGCCACCGAGACATCACCAATGAATAGGCATCCTCCATCCCAATCTCTACTTCTTGTAATTTACATGTATAACCTTTACCCATAAGGTATTTATGGCATTCACCGACTCGAATCGCTTGTCTTTTCTGCCAATTCTCAAGGGAATCCGCATAAAGAGTTTGCCAAAAATCAAATGTAATCGCTTTAAACATCAAAGCTCCTAATCTTATCAAAAAATCCAACTCCGAATTATGAATTATATTCGGAGAATTACATCACAATAATGTTGTCAGATATAGGTATTATCCTTTGTTCATTCTACCCTGTACCTACCAACCTGTCAAGCGACAAATCACTATACGAACTGTAGATATCAATCCCTAAAGTCATTCAAAGAAACGGAAATTATAGATATTGGTTGACACTTAGGTAAGTCCAGTCTCTAACTAAATTTTATATCGTAACTCACCTTACCACAGAGACAATATTATACCATTTCAAAATTATAATTACCCGTTATGAATTGAAGAAAACCGATAAATCCAACTTATCAGGGGATTATTAAGAATACTCGTAATGTGAGCGATACAATAGAATTGGTTTTATTTTAATAAACCCTTCATCCGAATAATCCATGTAATCAGTAATTCAGACAAATTAACTATAGTAAACTTTTGAATTAATGGAACATTTACAACGGGCGAGGTGACCTCGCCCCTACGATGGACGTTCTTCGTAAACGTTGAAATGTCTCATTAATTATTCACTTTACTATAAAAACCAGCAACTAACATCTGACAGCAAAAAATAATGAAGAAAAATAAACTAACAAACAACTAACGTCAAATAGCTTGAATACAATACTTAACAAAAATAATTTGATTCGGATATAAACCATAGGTAATACCCATTGCTACTAATTACTATAGTTTGGACAATTTTCGTAATTTCTTTAACAACTGTATACATACACCTTTCGCACCGCTGGTGCTCGGTTACTTGTGGCATTTACGTTTCTACACACCTTCCGCACCACTGGTGCTGCCGATTTAGTCAATAGTATTCTTTTTCAGCAAGTTTCAGGTTGTGGTTTAACTCATCAATTAATAAGTTCTTATCAAACAACAGTCTGGGGAATGCTATTTAACTTTAAATCCCAAGCACCAGCAGTGAGGGATGTGTCTCAACATAATGAATGGACTTTCAAGTCTCTGTTTAATTCTTAAATCTGTCCAAACTATAGTACTAATTATGAAACTGAATAAACCTGAGTGTTCTGTGAACTACCTTGAAATATGAAGATAATTAGGGTATAATAGTTATATGATGGTATATGTGAAGAGCACAATATAGCCAGGAAACATTATGGCAAGATGGAATCGCAGCATTACATCTACTTATCCAACTGCTCGGTTTATACTCATTTACTTTGGTGTCGGAGTAATTATATTAGTTCTCGTATTTACATATTATGCGCGCCAAATATCTCGATTAAACACTGAAATTGAAGCGCAAATAGAGATTTTCGTTAACCTTGCTGTAGAATTACCGAGTATTGAAAATCGAGAACTGCAAGAACGGTTATTAGGAGTAATGAGACAAGAGTTATTTGCGGAAGGCCGATCCCGACGGTTTTCCTTTATTATTACAGATTCCAACGGAAATGTGGAGATTTCACAGGGGATTGACCCCAAATTAGACGAAAAAGTCAACGCGAATAATTTTGTTTCGTTAACACAAAGCGAACAAGATATAATAACAAGTACATTAGAACGGATGGAAAGTAAGAATCCTCCACAAAGGATTCCTTTCTTAAAAGAAGATAGAAAAATATCAGGATATTTTTACTACGGTGATGCAGCTCCGAGTGAGATGGCACAACTGCCGTTTGCAATCACTGACACAGAAAAAAAACCGCAGAAATGGCAGATGTGGAATGATGTCATCACTTCAGAAAATGCGACACCACAACAGATCGAACGGGCGAATATATTCGTGCAAAATACACCTGCATTCGCGCCTATTCAAACACCCGCAGAATGGCAAGACGGTTACTTTTACTATGAAATAAAGTCATTCTTTGGATTATTGGTAACACCTATTCTAACGTCGGTCATTTTACCACTTTTTGCATTTGTTTCTATTCTTATATATCGAAGGATAAAAGCGTATGAACACGCAGCTATTTGGGGAGGATTAGCGAAAGAAACAGCACATCAACTAAGTACACCAATTTCTGCTTTACTTGCATGGACTGAATTATTGGACGAACGAAGTCAGGATACTGATGATAAAGTCTTGGCTGAACTCTCTACAAACATGCAGAATGACTTAGAACGACTGCAGAAGACTACTACAAGGTTTGGCATGATTGGTACAGACCCTAACAAAACACAAGTCAACTTAAAAGAAGTACTTGAGGAAGTCCTGACCTATTTTGAGAAACGACTCCCTCAGATTAGTCGAAGTGTTGATATTAAGGTCTCATCTCATGATGTTCCCGATATATCTGCAAATGCACATTTATTACAATGGGTTTTTGAAAACCTAATACGCAATTCGTTGGATGCAATGTATAAAGAGGTTGGACACATTAAAATTGAACCTCTTTATGATGAACGGCAAAAGAATGTCGTCATTCGATATTCTGACGATGGGTCCGGCATCCCTACTGAGAATCAACATTCCATCTTTGAACCAGGGATGACAACAAAAACACACGGTTGGGGGCTTGGATTAACAATCGTACAACGAATTATTGAAGAGTATCACCACGGGAGTATCCGGTTAATTGAAAGTAGTCCACAAGGGACAATCTTCGAAATCCGATTGCCGTCTTCTCTCCCTTAGTTAGTTTCAAGGAAATAATATGTCCCAAAAGACGCATACAATCTTATGGATCGATGATGAAATAGAGGCATTACTTCCACATAGGCGTTTGCTTGAAACCCGCGGATATGACGTTACCCCCGCGACTAACGGTGAAGATGGAATTGAACTTCTAAAACAGAATAAGAAAGGATACGATGCTATCCTTCTTGACCAAGTGATGCCGGGAATAGACGGCATGGCTACACTTGACTCTATTCGAACAATAAATTCACAAGTACCGGTGATTCTTGTGACACAGACCAGCGACGACCAATTTATTGATGTAGCACTTGGAAAACAGGTGACAGATTTCTTGGTCAAACCTATTGGGGTTGCACAAATCACTTCTACTCTCAAACGGGTACTTGAGCAACAACAGATCGTTGAGACCCAAATTCCGGGTCACTATACTAATGACTTTAATAAGATTAGTACTCTAAAGGCATCACAACCCAGTTGGCAAGACTGGATTGATATCTATATCAAATTAGTTGAATGGGATCTACTTTCTGATCGATTAGCAGAACAGGGTTTAGAAGAAACTCACTTAGAACAGAAGAAAGAATGTAATACCGAATTCTCTGACTTTGTTGAAGATAATTATCCATACTGGGTTAATGGAAGCCAAGATAGGCCTCCATTGTCTGTTGATGTCTTGGATCAACATGTATTGCCACTAATTCAAGCTGATGTTCCGCTTTACTTTATTGTGGTTGATTGCTTTCGACTGGATCATTGGTTGGCAATAGAACCACTGTTATATCCTTATTTTTCGGTTGATAGAAAATATAGTTTTTCTATCTTGCCAAGTGCAACTATGTACGCTCGAAATGCCCTATTTAGCGGTCTTTTTCCGTCTGAATTGGCAAAGGAATACCCGCAATATTGGCAAGAGAAATCTGAAGGAGCTACCAGCACAAACCAGTTTGAACGACAACTACTTGAGGAGTACTTAAAAAGGAATGGGATCCGGCTTAAACCCGGTATCCAATATTTTAAGATTTTTGATTTACGCGGAGGAAATGAATACAAAAAACGGGTTGCAGCTGCAACGCGTGTCAGTTTATCGGCATTAGTTGTAAACTTTATTGATATATTAACACATCAACGTTCACAATCTGAAGTATTACAACAACTTGCCCCTGATGAATCAGCTTTTAGAGAAGTAGCTCGCTCCTGGTTCGCACATTCTGTCCTGTTTGATATCTTACGGTCTATATCTGAACAAGGTAAACATGTGGTACTTACCACTGATCACGGGTCGGAATTCTGTAATCGAGCTACGCGTGCGTACGGCAATCGTGATACAAGTACAAGTCTCCGCTTTAAAATTGGCAATAATTTAGCATGCGATGATAATCAAGCTGTATATATTTCTAACCCGAATGAATATAAACTCCCAGCAGAGAATGCAAGCAAAGATTATATACTCGCAAAAGACGACTATTACTTCGTCTATCCAAACGAATTTTATAAATACAAGAGGCAGTTTCAGGGTGGGTTCCAACACGGTGGTATTTCAATGGGAGAACTCATAACACCCGTAGTAACCTTAACGCCAAAGAACGGGTAGTCCCCATCTTACCACTTCCAACCTAAAATTGACATTTGGTAACGTAAGACTATGAACATTAGAATTTCTTGTTTACGGAATACGGAACAACGTTCCTACATTAATGGGTTAATTTGGTCTCTACCCACCATCTTTTTACAAAACTGCCGCTTCTTAAAGTGATTTATGTCATTAACCGAGATGTCTTTAAAAAAGGCATGATAGGAGGAAACGGTAATAATGGAGAAGGAGATACTTATATCTGATGATGAATATGAAACACGGTGTGCTGTACTTGAAGAAGGCATACTAAACGAAATTCATATTGAAAGAAAAGCAGTAAAACCTGTTTTAGGAAACCTATACAAAGGACGCGTTGAGAATGTCCTACCTGGAATGCAAGTTGCATTTGTAGACATCGGTTTAGAACGGCATGCATTTCTACATATTTCTGATCTTAAATACAACAATGGAGATGAAGATGGAAAAGCAGATGATGAGTTACCAACCTTAGATATGCAATCTACTACTCCCGCCAAACCTCGTGGTGGTAGGGGATACCCATTTCTTATTACAGATCTTATTTCTAAGAATCAGGAACTCCTTGTACAGGTTGGGAAAGAGCCTATTGGAAGTAAAGGTGCACGTGTTACAAGTAACATCACACTTCCAGGACGTTATGTGGTTTATCTACCAAACTCTTCAACTATAGGCGTTTCCCGTAGATTTGAATCCGCAACTGAACGAGATCGATTGCGAGATATAGCACAAACCTTGAAGACTGATGTTGAAGGTGGGTTTATAATACGTACAGCAGCTGAAGGTTTGAGTGAAGAAGAAATCGCAGCTGAAATACGCTACCTAATTAATCAGTGGAAACAAGCACATGAACGCGCAAAACGCAAATCCGCTCCCAGTTTAGTGAGTCGTGACGTAAGTTTTACGAATCGAATTGTCCGTGATATGTTTACCAAGGACGTTAAAACACTTCTTATTGATTCACAATCAAGTTATCAAGAGACTATCGATTATGTAACTTCTGTAATGCCGAGTCTTAAGGATCGGATTTCACTCTACAATGAAGATACCACCCTTTTTGAAGCATACGGCGTTGAAAAGGAATTGAAAAAAGCCTTGAGTGAGAAAATATGGCTCAAGTGTGGTGGACATATCATCATACAGCAAACGGAAGCAATGGTTTCAATTGATGTCAACACAGGGCGTTTTGTTGGACAATCTGACCCCGATGACACAATCCTAAGTGCAAACCTTGAAGCCGTGGAAGAGGTGGTACGGCAAATCCAACTACGAGATTTAGGTGGAATAATCGTAGTTGACTTCATTGATATGGACGAACCTGCACACAGGAAACAGGTATTCAAACTCCTACAAGAAGCACTACGCAAAGACAAAGCACGGACTAACATTCTTCATTTTTCTGATTTGGGTTTGGTTGAAATGACCCGTCAACGTACCAGACCAAGTTTGTCTACTTTACTGACAGAACAATGTCCATATTGCGAAGGTCACGGCACTATTTTGTCTATCGAAACTGTTGCAATTGGATTGTTCCGTGCAATTAAGGTAGCACACCTGCAAACTCGTCAATCCAAACTTCGGATTATCGCCAACGACCACATTATTTCGCATCTCAATTCACAGATGTCAGTAAAATTCCGTGAACTCAAACGATCCTTGAAACTGGACTTGTCTCTCGAACCTGATGCCGACTTGCATCTTGAAGACTTTCGTATATTCGCTGCAAATGGTGAAGAGTTGTTCTTAAACTGAGTTCGAATTCTTTAAGTTCATACCAATGAAAAAGATTTGACATTTGACCTAAAATATGGCATTATAATAATTGTCTCAATATGGACGGGTAGGTGCGTCCATGCTCCTAAACAAGTTTCAGACATATCCAGAAGGAGCATAAATTAGAAAAAGAAGCACCCATGAACTTTGAGGGATTCTACACCTAAAAGGAGTGAATGAAAATGTACGCTGTATTTGCAAGTGGTGGTAAACAACATCGAGTTGAAGTAGGAAGTCTCATAGATGTAGAAAAATTAGACAATACCGTTGGTGAAACGGTTACGTTTCCTTCCGTTTTATTAGTTGCCGGTGATGATGGACACTTACAAACCGGTACACCTTACCTTGATAACATTTCAGTTACAGGTGAAGTCGTTCAACAATCTCGATCCAAAAAAGTTATCGTATTTAAATCTAAACGTAGAAAAGGTTATAAACGTAAATTGGGTCACCGTCAATCCTTTACACGAATAAAAATCACTGGAATTGGTGACCAGGAGGTAGAATCTAATGGCACATAAAAAGGGTGGCGGAAGTACACGCAATGGTCGTGACAGTATTGGCAAACGGCTTGGCGTCAAGAGATTTTCAGGAAATTATGTTACAGCCGGAAGTATATTAGTACGACAGCGTGGAACTCATTTACACGCAGGCACAAACGTAGGTGTTGGTAGGGATTACACGCTCTTCTCAAAAATTGATGGCTATGTCTCATTTGAGAGAAAAGACAAATTCCGCCGTAAGGTGAGCGTCTATACTGAGCGTCCTGCTTACTAAAGAGTACTTCAAAAAGCCTCACCTCAATGTGGGGCTTTTTTGTTTATTTCTATTCCATTGTCAAAATTCATTTCTGTTAACAACACATCTGTAGATAATCTAACCCAACATATAAATTCAAAGGATATACCGTGAAAAGGCTAATTCTATTCCTTCTTATACCCATGCTATTTGGATGTGGTAATAAGCAAATCAAGATATTAGCAGAAGAAACCATTGGTAACGCGCGGACAAGTATTACAATCGCTGAAAAACACGGAGCGCGCGATGTTGCGGTTAATGAGATCAACGCCGCAGAAGAAATGTTATCCAATGCAGAATCCGCTCACTTAACTGGGGATGTTGAAAGAGCTTATCGTTTAGGACTACGGGCATATCTTCACGCAAGAATAGCAACTGAGAAATCAATCGCTTTACAGCATGAGGAAAATGTTACGGAAGCACAAGCATTATTAGATTATGGACAAAAGATAACTGAAGAAGCTGTGGAAAAACTGGAGACTTTAAAAGCAGAACTCTCAAACATGAAGAAATAAGGATAAATGCCAATGCGTGTTTATGTATGGTTATTTCTATTTGCATTTATATTCTATTGTGGGTGTTGGACTGTTAAAATTGATGGTGTTATCTTAGACACCCAATTACAAAACGCACAAGACTCCATTTCTAAAGCAGCAGAATTGGATGCTGAACAGTTAGCATCCGATGAATATAGCCGCGCCATTAAGCTTCTGAAATTTTCTCAACAGGCCCAGGAAAGTGGAGATTTTGCCCAAAGCATGGAGTTCGCATATCAGGCAGAACTTGTAGGATATATCGCTCTGTATCAGGCAAAACAACAGCAATTCCGTCAACAACTCATTGCTACAAAAGAACTGATCTATGAAGAACAACTTACACAGAAAGATCTTGAGTTGGATATGGAGAAAACTCGAAATGAGATAAAATCCATTGAAATTGATCAAGCCTTAAAAACAATTGAAGAGGAACAGCAAAATGCTGGTTCACTAACAACTGAATTGACAGAGACTAAAAAGACTCTACGACAGACTGAAATTAGTGTTCCAATTTTCGCAACTGAAATCTATATCCGTATAGCCACACAGTTATTTCCGGATATAATTAATACACCTGAGTATGAAAAAGTTCAATCCAGTATCAAGCTTTCCACATCCCATCTTGAACGGGGAGAATTCTCTGAAGCAGAAAAAGTTGCAACCGATGCTCAAACAGAAGCGAATTCTCTCTTTGAACTGGCAATTCAGAAACAAACAGAAGAAAATACTGCTAAAATTGATGCTCTCATCTCTATCATACGAGTAGAAGTAAAAGTAAAGCGTGCGGAAGTATTGAATGCTGCGACACATACCCCCGAACAATTTGATCAATTGCAAAATCAGTTGAAGAATGCCAACAAAGCATTTGAAGAGAATGACTATAAAAAAGCAGTGCAAATAGCACAAACTGCTGAGCTTAATGCGGATAAAGTAATTTCAAATACTGAAATATCTGAATTTCGGCAACGCGCACAACAAGAACAAGCAGCAAAAGTAAGAAGAGCACAACAAGCCATTTCTAATCTTCAGACTGCCATAGCGGAACAGACAGAAACCAAAGTACCACAATTCGCCTCACAGTTGTTTGAACTCGCCACAACTGCCCTAACATCTGCTCAAACTGAGTTTGCTACAAAGGAATACGCTAAGGTTATTGAAACTACACAATCAGGTCAGGATTTCTTAAAACGCGCGATTGAAAAAACAGAAAATCAGGGATCTGCACAACAAACTTTAGTTGAAGCTGTCAAAAAAATCCCAAAAGCAAAAATAATAGATCTTGAAGAAGGTGTCCTTGTACGGATTAGTGGAGGATTGTTTGCCACTACCAGTACCCAACTTAAAGAGACTTTTTTTCCTACCTTCATGAAACTGGCATCAGTTCTACAGCAAGATGAACTCAAGGAATATGTTGTAAAAATCGAAGGACATAGTGATTCACTGGGTGATGCCAAAACAAACGAAGCGTTAACGGAAAAACGCGCAAGGTCAATTAAACAATTCCTTGTTGATAGAGGACAGATCGCGGCTGACCGGCTAACTTCTATCGGTTTAGGTGAATCCCAACCAATAGATACGAACTCAGTGTCAAAGAACCGCAGGATTGACATCTATATTAACAAACCATAGTTGTCTAAAAATACTTTTAAAGGCACACAAGGTTACAACTCTTATATGTTTTGAAACCGATATAATCAAGGTAACCACACGTATTGGCTAATATTGAAATTGAACCTTATATCGTGCATCAAATTGCTCAAAACTTGTTCGGTGATCGGTATATTATTATCAATGAGAATACCATTCAGTTTCATAACCACTGTTACCATGTACGAACTATTGATGCAACAGACCATCCGCACTACAAATGTTACTACCTACAGGACGCTAATACAAACTTAGCAATGTGGAACGATGAGACTTTTGCCCCTATTGGATATTATGGTGTTATTTTTGAACCAGAAACAGGAGATATAATCACCTGCGAACCGTAATTCTATAATTTATAATCAAATTAACCACCACATCAACTACACAGGCAATGGAGAAATAAGATGAGGCGAGACACTATCGTCGTTTTAGACTTTGGCTCGCAATATACACAGTTAATAGCACGCCGTATCCGAGAGCAACAAATTTACTGTGAGATCCAACCCTATACCCTTACACTTAATGAACTAAAAAATTTAGAACCGAAGGGGATTATCCTTTCAGGTGGTCCCTCAAGTGTTTATGAGGATAACGCTCCACTCATAGATGCTTCAGTTTTTAATCTCGGTATACCTGTATTAGGTATCTGCTACGGTATGCAGCTTATCGCCTATCTATTAGAAGAAGGGAAAGTTCATCCTGCCTCTGAACGTGAATATGGGAATGCACAGCTCCAAGTAAATGCCGAATCTGACCGTTTATTTAAAGGTTTACCCTCAGACATTACAGCGTGGATGAGTCACGGTGATAAGATTGACTGTCTTCCTGCTGGATTTCAGACAATTGCCCAAACACAAAATTCACCTGTCGCTGCAATGGTTGACTCTAAAGGAATGTTATATGGTTTGCAATTTCACCCTGAGGTAGAACACACACGAGATGCTGACAAAATACTATATAATTTCGCCCGACATATCTGTGAATGTGAACCTGAATGGACGATGGACTCCTTTATTACAGAAGCAATCTCAGAGATTCAAGAAACAGTGAAGGATGAAAGAGTATTGTGTGCAGTCAGTGGTGGTATAGATTCTATGGTGTTGGCAACACTACTTCATCAAGCAATTGGTGATCAATTGGTCTCTGTTTTTGTCGATAACGGTTTACTTCGTCAGAAGGAAGTAGAGCAGGTGTTAGCAACTTGTGAGACGATCGGGATTAATATAGAATTTGTAGATGCCACTGAATCCTTTCTAACTGCATTAACTGGCGTTGTAGACCCTGAACAGAAACGCAAGGTTATTGGAGCTCAATTTATTGAAACCTTCAGATCGAAAGTAAAACAACTTGGTCCTTGCAGGTTTTTAGCACAAGGAACTCTATACCCAGATGTAATAGAGAGTGTTTCTACAAAGGGGCCTTCAGCCACGATAAAAACCCACCACAACGTTGGAGGACTTCCTCCTGACATGCCGTTTGAACTCATTGAACCATTCCGTGAGTTATTCAAGGACGAAGTACGAAAAGTGGGAGCAGAATTGGATGTTCCGCCACATGTACTTGGAAGACACCCGTTTCCCGGACCTGGACTCGCTGTTAGAATTCTGGGAGAGGTAACACCAGAACGGTTAGAAGTCCTACGTTTCGCAGATGCGATTTTTATCCAAGAAATCAAAGATGCCGGTTTATACAATGAAATCTGGCAAGCATTAGTTGTACTCTTACCTGTGAAAAGTGTCGGTGTGATGGGAGATGAACGAACCTACGAAAACGCGGTAGCACTACGGGCTGTTACAAGTAGTGATGCAATGACTGCTGATTGGGCAAGAATACCGGATGATGTGTTAGCGAAAATCTCAACACGGATCATTAACGAAGTAAAAGGTATTAATCGCGTTGTATACGATATCAGTTCAAAACCACCCAGTACCATTGAATGGGAGTAATTCGGGTGAGAGTCCGGAACTATCAGGATGTATTAGATAGAATCCTTCCCGCTATAGATAGATCTGAATTCTTAACAATTTGCCACCATTCTGATTCAACGCCAACACCATCCACCTCTCTATCTTATCCCTTATACTCCATCCGATACACATCTAAACAGTCCAATTCCGCTTTAGTGTATGTATCTGCTGGTATTCATGGGGACGAACCTGCGGGGGTTGAATGTGCTATTCGTCTTATTGAGCAACTTTCCGATAATCAACGATATAAATACTGGAATTTCTTAATAGACACGTATAACTGGATAATATCCCCTTGTGATAATCCTTATGGATATGAGCGAGATTTACGTGAAAACTCCATAGAACTTGACCTAAACCGTATGTTTGAAGCACCGGATCAAACAAAAGAAACAGAGTTTATCGCTGAATCCTTAAAACGAATTCCACAACAGCAACACATAAGTAGTGACACGAGGAGTAAACGTTTGGGAATAACCCTTGCACTGGATCTCCACGAGGATATGGATAGTACAGGATTTTACTTGTGGGAACGACGGAGATCCTATCATACACCCATAGGTGATGCTATCGTCAATAAGGTAAGCACAGTATGTAGTATAAACCGTACATCCATTATAGAAGGACATCACAATGATAATGGAGTGATAACCTTACTGGATCAAATTACATCAAAAGGATGGACACGAGGCAGGTATTTAGCAGAGTATGAAAACACCCCATGTTTAATCCTTGAAACCCCTACTCGTTTAGATTGGGACACGCGCATCACAGCACACATGATGGCTATTCAAGCAGTACTTGACATGTTATATGTCAATCCTTTGGAAGCTGTATTATGATGGACTGTGGTAAACTGCAGCAGCAGCGCTCACAGCAGTTCCTGCTTTAACACTATACCCAAACTCAATCAGAAGTTTCTCAATAGCATTCAGTCCAAGGAGTACATTCTGTTCGTTTGCAGCATCACCCATAAGCCCTATGCGCCATGCTTTTCCAGCAAAAATTCCTAACCCGCCACCTATTTCAATGCTATAGTCTTGTAGTAATCTCTTACGCAAGGTAGCATCGTCAATTCCGTTTGGGATTCTCAGCGTAGTTAGCATCGGAAGGCGATGGTCTTCCGCCGCTGCAGGTTCAAGCCCTATGGCTTCTGCCCCTGCAATCAAAGCTGCTGCGTTCAGTTCGTGGCGTTTATGACGTTCTGACTGTCCCTCTTCCTGTATAATACGGAGTGCTTCTCTTAAGGCATAAATTAGTGACATTGATACAGTATGGTGATATTTTCGTGTATCACCTGTCCAGTATTCTTCAAGCAGTGTTACATCCAGATAAAAACTTTGGATTCTTGTCTTACGATTCCGAATTGCCTCTACAGCCCTATCACTAAAACTGACTGGGGAAAGTCCCGGTGGTCCGGCAAGACATTTCTGTGTACAACTATAGGCAATGTCAATACCACGCGCATCCACATCAACAGGTTGTCCACCAAGGGATGTCACACAATCAGCTAAGAACAATGCATCATTTCTATGTGCAATGTCGATGATATCTTCTAACGGTTGCAAAATACCCGTTGATGTTTCACCATGTACAATTGCCACCAATTTAGGATTAGCTTTTTCACATGCTTCAGCAATCTGTTCAGGTTGGATTATTTCTCCCCATTCTGCCTCAATAGGTGTGACGACTGCTCCACATCGTTCTGCTATATCTGCTATCCTACCGCCAAAATAACCATTAATTCCAACAATGACAGCATCACCAGGTTCTATAATATTTGCGAGTGCAGCTTCCATTCCAGATGTGCCGGTACCAGAAACGGGAAAAGTAAGTTTATTCTTTGTCCCATAGACTTCGCGTAGCAGTTCTACCGTATCATTCATTATCTGCACAAAGTCAACATCCAAATAACCCAACATAGGTGTTGTCATAGCTTTAAGAACACGAGGATTTGCTATGGTCGGTCCTGGTCCAAGTAGTATCCGTGGTGGTACTTTTAATTCATCATACATACTGATATTTCCTTTTTGGCTGAAACAAGGTCAATTACATACAAGAGCTGAAGTCCTACGATGCAATAATATAGGGACAGATATAATATCTGTCCCTATAATTGAATTCATCCTTATGTCTAAGGTTATTCGTTCCCACCCTCTTGAGTTTGGCGTAGCGGAATATTCTTAGACTTCATGTAATCTTGGATTACCTGAATTTGACGGAGACAATAGTTAATAGCTCCTTCCACTTGGTTATCAGATGGAACTAAAGTAGCATACTTCTTAGGTAAGTAGTTGAAATATTCTAATGCGTCGTAGTAATAGTCTACTTCCTTATCAGCGAGCATCGTATAAGCATCGCCTATCTTACCATGAGATAGATCGCCATACTTGGTAGTTGGATATTCGTTGATAATAGCCTTGAATTTTTCAACAGAAGCTAAGATAGCATCCTTCTTACCAGACTTTTGAGCCTTACCGTAGGAATCCATTGCTTGCTTATACTCATTAAGTGCGAGTACACCAGAAGTTTCATTCAGGAACCCTTCGGCAGTACTCTTTGACTCTGCGTCGAGTCCGGGAACAGTTAATGCCCGTTTATAACTTGCAATTGCCTCACGGAAAAGCCGTATTTGTTCTTCAGCTGACAATCCCTGCTCTAAAGCAGCATTATAATGCTTATTGCCAATGTTAATAAAGGCTTCACCAGCAAAGGTGCTATTACTATATTCAGCAACAAGAGTCTCATTTACTGCAAACAATTTGTCAAGATATTGTGCCTCAGCCTCTGCGTCCCCTGCATCCCTTGCTGTTTCAGAGAGAGATTGGTAACATGTTGCAATTGCGTATAAGGATTCAGGTGCTTTTTCATGCGATTTGTTCACTTTCCTGACCTTATCATATTCTTCAATAGCTTTAGTAAACTGCTCAGTGATGTAATATGACTCTCCTGCCTGGTATTGCCATAGTGCAGCATCTTTTGCCCCCGGATAACGTTTAACAAGTTCCTTAAACACCTTAGCAGAAGCATCAAAATAAGCCACAGCCTGAGTGGACATCTCTTCATCAATTCCTACCTGCATACGACCGAGGTCAAAATTAGCCGATGCTAAATAGGTAAGTGCCGTTTCCACATTCCCAGTTAGCTCGTCTGATGCAGGAAATACCCCTGTATCAGCATATTTAACAAATTCTGTCAATGGATCAATTGCAAGAATCAATTCTTCTCTGCGTTTGATACCGATACCAACAGAGTAGTATATTTGTCCAGATTGGAATAGTGAATTTTGCACAAACGGGAGGACAGTCTGTTTATCCGCTTTCTCTATTGGCATAGCAAGTTTACTAACTTCAAAGAAAGCCGCAGCTGCCATTCCACTTGTGTCAATATAAGGTTTGAGATCAGACCCAGCTTCATTGGAGAATACTGACCGTGCTTTATCCGAATAAAGAAATCCTAAGGTATATTGTGCCGCAACTTTCTGAGAAACAGTTGCATTTTGACTTGCCTTAAGACTCTGTACTGAACTTTCCGCTTCAGCAATAGCTTCGTCCAACCGTCCTAATTTGGCGAATAAATCTGAACGACGGATACTGGCATCTGCCACCATTGAAGCAACACCTGTGTTGTTTTCTGAACCGTGGTTCGCTATCAAGTTCTGGAACACTTCTAACGCTTTATCAAGTTCATTAAGTTTATCTTGATAGATTAGACCTGACCGATAGTAGGATTGTGCTTTTACAACATTATCTGCCAACTGAATGGCATTTTGATAACTTACCAAAGCATCATCATATAACTTTAGGTGTTCATCTTGGGCAAAACCCATTGCAAAATAGGAGCGTCCGCGAAGATCATCATCATCAGTATTTGCGATGATATATTGATACTCTTTAACAGCCGAAGCATAATCGCCAACATTGCTATGTAATTCAGCAAGTCGAGAATGTGCTTGAGAAATAAGATTCTTTCGATTCTCATCTTCAGTTTGTCCTTCAAGAGCCGTAACTTTCATGAATGCACTAATGGCTGCTTTTGTATCTTTCAATCCCAATTTTGCCAACCCAAGTGTATAACCAGAACTGATAAGGTTGTCAACATTATCAGTCATCTCAGCGACTTTTTCAGCTGCAGTGGCTGCATTGGTATACCCGAGTTTTGCGGCTTCAGCATCTTCCGCGTTCTGTGCTATTTGGTAATAACACACAGCAGCTTGATATTGAGCACTTGGGGCGATTTCACTGTCAGGGAAAGTTTCAACAAACTGTTGATAGGCTGCAAGAGCTTCCTGATAGCGTTCTTTACTATAATAGGTATGTCCGATTTTTAGTTGTGAACGGACACGCGCATTTTCTGGTGCACCTGGATTATCAATAATTCTTTGCAATCCAGCGATCAAACCTTCGACATTATCAGGGTCAGTGTTTTCAAGGGCAGAAGCTTTAATCAAATCAATCTGTCCGAGTGTTCGAAGTACTAATTCGTCTTCGCTGTCTGCAAATTCTTGACTGGCTGCGTCTGCAGTTTGCTGTACGAGTGCCCACTTAGATGTATCACCATGTTTTTGCGCTGCATCTTGATAGACCAATGCTAAACCGTAATAAGCTTCAATAGCATTTGGACTGTCACCATATTCTGAAATCACGGAATTAAAAGCAGTAATTGCCTTGTCTGCGAGTTCAACCTTCTCGGAAGAAGCGTGGTAGTAACAGAGGCCTACAAGGTAAAGTGCATCATCCGCATATTCGCCTGTTGGATTGCCGTCGACAACAGTTTGATATTGTACGGCTGCCTCTTCAAAACGTTTCTCAGCCCGTAGTAAGTCAGCGAGTTTAATTTCCGCTAATGAGAGATTATCCCTATCGGTAAGTTTCGGCAATATTGAATCGTAGTATGATATAGCTTGCGCTTTATCTCCCTGCCGTACATAACTGTTAGCAGTGAGAAGAAGTGCGCGTTCATGATAATCACTGGATTCAGGAATCATAGCGTAACGTTGTCTTGCCATATCCCAGTCTCCCAACATTTCGTGGGAAAGTGCTTCATTCATAAGACACGCTTCAACTTGTGGAACACGTTCAGGAAAATCTTGATACCGTCCTTCATTAATACCTGGAAGGAATGCCTCATCAGAGAACATATTGAATGCATCTTGGTATGCAGCCACAGAGTTCGCAAGGTATTCTGTATTAAAATTCTCTGTGGAATCGCCATCTTGATATCCTTCAGGTTTCGCAGCTTCAAAATAGGATCGACCTTCAAAGAATTTCCCCATCAATTTCACAAGATGGAACTTAGGTAGTGGACGATAATCCCACAATTTGGCGTATTCTTCGGCAGCTTCCAAATACTGTTTAAAGTCATCGCGCTTCATATCAGCAAATCGAAGTTGTACTTCTGCTGCGAGAATATCAAAGTCGTTATCATTCTTGTTTTTCTCAATAAATTCGTGTGCGATTTTCTCCATGTCATCTTTACGACCTAAGTCGTTTAGAGTCCAAATTGCACCATATAATGCATGGGGTGCAACAGGATTTTCTGGGAAGTCATCAACTGTTTGCTGGTACCATGTCAAAGCGAGTTCAAGAGTAGTATTCGCCTCATCCATCATCCCTGAATCACGTTGGTTTGTTCCGAGATTATAATAGGCTTCAGCAATTTGATAAGATGCATAAGGTGTTAATTCGAGTACCCCACCATCACTTTCACCTTTTTCATGTTCAATGACAGATTCATAGGCAGGAATAGCGTCACTCCAATTCTCCAATTTGAATTGACTATCAGCTATACCAAGCTTCGCATCCCCTATGAATGAACTTTCAGGATATTCTTCCAATAGTTTCGTGTATGCAACGATAGCGTTTTCATAGTCATTTTGATCATAGTAAGTTTGTCCTATTGCGGACTGAATTTCAGATTGCAGATTTCTATCAGCGGTATTCTGAAGAGCTAATTCGTAGTTAACACGAGCGTTATCATAGTCTTTCTGTTTTGCATAAATCGCCCCTTGGTCAAAATAGGCTGCAGTTACGAAATGGTGTTCTGGAAACTGTGTGATAAAATTGGTATACCGACTAATAGCTTCATCGTGTCTATCCAATTGATTCAAACAGTATGCAGCTTTATACATTGCTTCTGCCTGCAATTCTGTGAAGTTTTTGAATTCTTCGGTAGCGAATTTATCAAATTCTGGGTATGCACCTTCATAGTTATTTTCATCAAGGAAAGATTGAGCTATAAGTAGTTGCGCATCGTCTTTGAATTCAGAGTTTGGGAACCCAACAAGGATACTATTGAATGCTGTTCGAGAACTTTCGTAGTTGCCCAACTTATAATTCAATTGTCCTATAGCATACCAAGCATTCTCTACTCGAAGACTATTGGGAAAATTAGCGATAAGTTGTTCGAATTTCGCTTCTGCGAGTTCATATTGTTCAGTCCGATAAAGAATATGTCCCCAGAGATAGGTTAAACCTTCCTGATGTTTTGCGACTGTAGCAGTTGGTGCGACATTTTCGATATATTGAAGGGCAGTCTCAAAGTGGTTGACGTCCCCTGATTGTTCAGCAAGCCGTGAATAACAGACAGCGATTTGGAAATTCGCGAGAGTTGTGAAATCTTTATCAATTACTTCCGTCTTCACACCGCGTTTTTGCGATTCTTCAAGAGCCTCAGTATACTTTTCAATCGACCCCTCATAATCCCCTTGATCATATAACTCTTTTGCAGTTACATAGAGTTGTTCCACTTTCTTGGAACTACCCATCATAAATGGAGATAGGAGTGCGATGACCAAGGCAATACCACCGATAATGCCCAAAATTCTTGGATTCATTACATTCTCCTTTAGATATTATTATAAAACTACGCGGGTGTAATTAAGACTTGTGTCACCCGCCGATTCGTCTACGTGATGGAATAACCATTCTTCATATCTGTTTTCAAGCTGCCCTAAAGCACGTCAAAGCAGTAGAATAAATATATAATGTCTGGTTAATAAATTTTGTTACAAATTACTTAAGATATGAAGTCCTGGAATTGTGAGTATTTCAGAAGGCACGTGCATTACCTTCGCAACAAACCCGGACAACTTACGATTCTTTGGCTGGATATTTTCAGAAAAAGCAACAACCTGACTTTCTAATGGTCGTGCTGTATAACTATCATCTTGTAAAGGTGATTTTCTACTCAAGATATCTGGTTCTGCATAAACGGTGAGTTCTGATTCCGATGCGTCGCTGGGAACAGAACGATCATTAGTGATATGCATTACTATTATATGTCTACCCGTTTCTGTTGTTACTGGATCAGAAAGTGTCCAATAACCATCTTTCTGTGTGTTTTCAGTAAGTATTGGTGAACTAACTTCACCCCGTGCATTTCGTTTGGTTCTACGTTCGTTTTGGATATCCTGTAGAAACTCAGTCTGCTCTTCAATAGGTGTTGGATTTGCAGTAACTGCTTGATTATGAACTTCCTGCTGATAGTTTGTAAACGGTAGCATGTTGTGATTTGCTAAATGAATAGTCACAATACCTACTACCATTATAGACAGGAATACACCTATCGGAAGAACATTCCTTCTTATAAAACTATATCTATCAAAATATTGACGTAGTTGCGTCAATATATACCACACATGTTGTGTCGCAGATGCGATGACACGTTGGTTCAGTCTTGTCGGTCCTCTGCTATCTATCCGTTGTTGCAATTCTACCTCAAACTGTTGAAAATAGGTGTCTGAAACCTCTGGTTTAACATAAAAACCAACAACAAGATCACGTGTCTTTTTTAACGCATCTACTTCATGTTGACACATTGTGCATGATTTTAGATGTACTTCAACATTCTGTTTATCCTCTGTTGATAACGTAGCATCTATGTAGTCTGATAGAAATTTTTGTATGGTGTTACATTTCAGTTTCATTGTTTGTGTTGGTTCTAAGCTATTACTGTTATTAGAACGACTCCTCAAAATAAGTAACACTTAATGAATGAATTTCCGGTATATCACAATGTATCGGAGTTTGCATCAACGTAAGGTTTTAATAAAACTCGAAGTTGTTTACGGGCGTAGTGTAGCCGTGATCTGACTGTTCCTTCTGAGCAATTTAGTATAGATGCTATTTCTGGGTGTGTTAACCCTTCTAATTCATGAAGAATAACTACCGTACGGTGTTTTAGCGATAGACTATTAACCGCCTTGGTTACCCAGTGCCTCAATTCAGTTTTTTCAGCAAGAATTTGCGGGTCATTACGAACGTCTGTGAGTACTTCGGATTCGTCATCATATTCAAGAGCAGACTCACGACGACGTTTTCGCATTTTTACATAATTGAGTGCTTGATTGACGGCTATCTTATATACCCATGTTTCAAATGCTGCCTCCTGCCGGAAGGTGTGAATTGACTGATATACCTTAATAAAGGTTTCTTGCATGACATCATTAGCATCTTCATGGTTATTGGTAATCTGCAATGCTAAGCGGTGTACCATCCGTTGGTATTTCTTCACCAACGGGGCTAATGCTGTTTCATCCCCTTCTCGGAGATGATCAATAAGCAAGGCTTCAGTTCTTTCCACGAAACTACTCCTTCGGCATTTGATATGTATAGACAACACAATCTTAAAAACCGTTCAATCTAATTGAATTATTATAGCATATATTGATTAATTGTCTATTAAAAAGTATTATTTGTTATTTTAGTTTATTTCTCTGAAACGAGATTTGTAGGATTAGAAGGGTTTGTGTTTGAAAGAAGTGAGAGCACATACTAAAAGTTTGTGGTACAAAGAGGAGTGTTTTTTGAACCTTGGATTACACAGGATTATGCAGATTATGCGAATAAGAGTAAGATCGGGGGATTGGAATCCCCGCCTACAGGAGAGCTTAACTTTTTATTTTATATATTTGCTAATAAAAAAGGACAGTATGTCTAAAACACACTGTCCTTTTTTATCGAAATAGTCAGAAATTTACTCTTTAGCTTTTGTGACAAAGGTAATACTGACTTCGGCTTCGTTCCCAGCACCGTCTTTCACTGTACCTGCGATTTCATATTCGGTTTCGTTGCTGAGTTCTTGTCCGGCGTTCCCTGTAAGGGTAATCTTGTTATCTGAGGCTTCGGATGTCCAACCGACATCATCATCGCCATCCATGAGCATTAGATCTCCAGAGACGTTTTCATTGAAGGTGACCTCAATACCATCTTCAAACACTTTTGCGGGGTCCACACCTTCAGCACCGTCTTTAGGACTACTGGCTGTAACTTCTGGAGCGGTTTCGTCTGCAGCAACAACTGTATAGTTCAGTGTGTGGCTACCGTCACCGTTTGTCCAGGTGAGGTTGAGTGCAAGTGCACCAGGTGTAAAGGGACCGGTGATGGTACGAGATTTGCCTGATCCGGCAGCTGTACCGGCACTGACTGTTACGTCACCAGGATTGTTGTCAAATGTAACTGTAATGCTACCATTTGCTGCGAGATCACCGCTTGCGGGTGAAGCACTTACAAACGCCGCGGCTTCTGGTTCAGGATCTGGATCATCTCCACAACCAACAATGTAAACAGCAAGCAATGCAGCCATGACTATTGCCAAGGATCTAAAATAAAGTTTCATGAGTAGGTAACTCCTTAATTAAGGTTTTTCAGAATGTTATATACTTGTAAATCAAGTACAATATTAATTAAAGTGTAATTATAAATGGTATTTCCGTGCCGTTAGTTATTGTTTTCGACAAAAGTATAGGAAATATACCATCAAATCCAAGTTTGGTCAAGTAATCTTCAGACTATTTCGTGTGCCTTCCTCTAATATCTTCAGAGGATAGACGTTGCTTTGAGAATAAAACTTCTACGGAACCAATGCCTTATTTCATTCTATTTATCGGCTTTTTTCAGTTCCGAAAGTCAACACCCAAACTCTATACCTTTAAGTTTAGCAAAAAGTGCAAAAACTGTAAAGGTAAAAAATACGTATTCTTTCACTATTAATTTTACAAAACCTAAATGATTTTGTAAAGTGAAAAATCACTTAATTTAAAATTGCTACAAAATACCATAAACGAAAAATATAGTCAAGTCTAATTTGTAGCCTCAATATCCTCATTTTGCAAATTTGGAGACATGTGTGTTTCCTGATTGTCAAAAAGTGTAATCTGTTCCGCACCAGAACTTATGTTATCCTTTTGAAGACTTTCAGGATCTTTTAACATATCAACAACAGTGTCAAGTTGATCAGGTAAAAATGGTATAGCACCTGTCTTTATAAGTTGATGTGTTCCATCACTCTGTTTATTATCTGAACCCCATTGGCATGCAAAGACAGTTCTGTCTTGTAATTCAGCATATCGTGCGGTATGCATTGTTCCTCCATCTATTGATGTTTCAATAACTACTGTTGCCATTGAAAATCCACTAATAAGACGATTACGCCGTACCAAATTGGCTGGTGTTGGTGGGGTTGGAAATGGATGTTCCGAAAAGAGACATCCTTTTTCGTATATATTCACTGCGAGTTCGTAATTCTCAGGTGGATAGATAGATGAAAAATCTGCTGCGACAATACCAACGGTCTTACCGTTTACGCCTAATGCCCCATAATGTGCATTTGTATCTATACCATTGGCAAGTCCACTTACGATCGTAAAACCTGACTGTACCAAACGGATAGCAAGGTCAAGTGTAACATTAATTGCTTCAGGTGTAGGTTGTCTACATCCAACAATTGCGACAGTGTTTTCGTTTATCTCTGATAATTCTCCGACTCGACAGAGAAAAATTGGAGCATCTGGTACTGATTTAAGGAGTGCTGGGTATTCACTATCATCACGAAAAAGTACTGTAATGCCGTGTTTGGTTAATTCCTCTAATTTTTGCTGAAACTCCGGAAAATTCTTTCTAACCGTAAGTATTCGTGATGCTAAGATTGGATTAAAGTATGGAAGTTGTGCTATTTCATGTATTTCTGCTTCGAAAATCTGTTCTACACTATCAAAATGTGCCAACAAACGGTTAATGCGAACTGGACCTATTCCTTCAACTGAAGCCAGAGCAAACAAGTATTCGCGTTCTCTTTTTTTATCCGTATGTATCATATCTATTGTAGACGTAGCATCCATATTAATATTATTATGGCACAGTTTCATTGGGAAACCATAACCATGATGTATACAATTCAAGGTTTCAATTATTGAGTATAACACATTTATATCTAATATACAACAATTAGTGATACGGCAAATGAATCAAGTACAATAACTTATAACATTTGACACTTATACCTAATTTAAGGTATCCTATTAGTTATGATTTCAGCAGGAGAGAAGTATGGCAGAACAACCTGTAAATATTCTTGAAACAGAAGAATTAAGTCGACACTACGGTGGTGTTATTGCTTTATCAAAAGTGAATCTTGAAGTACGATCTGGTCAAATTTCCAGTCTGATCGGTCCAAACGGTGCTGGTAAAACAACATTATTTAATTGTGTAACCGGTTTAGATAAACCTACTATTGGAAAAGTCCGTTTTTCAGGTAGGTATATAACGGGTTTACGGCCAGATCAGGTGACTGGACTCGGAATCGCCAGAACGTTCCAAAACATCAGACTATTTAGTGAATTGACTGTCTTAGACAACGTAAAAATAGGAAGACATCCTCGTACTTCAAGCTCATTTCTTGGTTCAGTGCTTAGAACTCCAAGGCAAAAACAGGAAGAGAACGAAATTATAGATTCCGCCATGGAAATGCTCAATTTTGTTGGATTAGGCGACATCAGCGAACAAAAAGCAGGGAATCTATCCTACGGTGACCAACGACGGGTTGAAATTGCAAGAGCATTAGCAACCCAACCAATACTGCTTCTCTTAGATGAACCTGCCGCGGGGATGAATCCACAAGAAACACAAGAACTTATTGATTTGATATATACCATACGTGAGCAAGGAATATCTGTACTCCTCATAGAACACGACATGAAATTGGTCATGAAAATTTCCGATTGGGTTTCGGTCTTAGATCATGGTGAGAAAATTAGTACCGGCATACCTGCTGATGTACAAAATGATGAACGTGTAATTGCTGCGTACTTAGGAACATCTGATGATGCTTAAACTCAAGGATATTCATACATATTACGGAAACATTCGGGCTGTTCGCGGAATCTCAATTGAGGTTAATGCGGGTGAAAAAGTCTGTATGATTGGTGCGAATGGTGCTGGTAAATCAACCACACTCATGACAATTTCAGGTGTTAATGCTCCTGTAGAGGGTAGTATAGAATTTGAAGGTGAGGATATAACATCTACCTCAGCAGAAGAACGTGTTACGTTTGGAATTTCGCAAGTGCCGGAAGGACGACTTATTTTTCCTGACATGACTGTCCTTGAAAACCTTGAACTCGGTGCTTACATTAGAAAAGATACATCTGAAATAAAATCCGATTTGGACAAAATCTTTGGGTATTTTCCTGTACTTGCGGAACGTAGGAGACAGAGAGGTGGCAGTCTCAGCGGAGGTGAACAGCAGATGTTAGCTATCGGAAGATCCTTAATGTCTAATCCGAGACTTCTGCTTTTGGATGAACCTTCTTTAGGACTCGCACCGCTAATCGTTAAACAGATTTTTGAGATTATTGAACAAATTAATGAGGAGGGTACAACTATCCTATTGGTTGAACAGAATGCACAACTTGCTCTGAATGTCACAGACAGAGGTTATGTGATGGAAACGGGTGAGATAACAATTGATGGCGCCTCTTCTGATCTATTAGCGGATGAGCGAGTTAGACAGGCTTACCTGGGAGAATAAATTAGATGTTTCCAACGCTAATTCATTTTGGTACAATTGGTTCGACGCCTATAGGTATTCATAGTTACGGTGTAATGTTGGCTACATCCTTCATAGTTTGCAGCCTGATGTTACAACGCGAATTGAACCGTAGAGGGTTTGAAGGTGAAGTTGCCCCAACACTGGTCGCTGTAGGTGCTATTGGTGGGATAATCGGAGCAAAAATATATTTTGTATTACTCGATTTTAATATAGAGTGGGATGAGATATTCTCCGCCAGTGGATTGGTTTGGTATGGTGGTCTATTTGGTGGTGCGGCTTCGATAATTTGGTTTATTCATAGATCTCCCAACCCTTTCTTACCAACAATCGACGCAATCGGTCCGCTCCTTTTACTTGGCTACGGTATTGGACGTATCGGATGTCTGCTTGCAGGTGATGGTGATTACGGTCCACCCACCGATGTACCGTGGGCAATGTCGTTCCCAAACGGAACTGTACCTACCACCGAACTTGTTCACCCTACCCCAATTTATGAAACCCTCATGTCATTTATATGTTTCGGTGTGCTGTGGTCACAGCGCGATAAATATGCTTCAATTCAAGGTCTAATATTCGGGGCAAGTATTCTGTTGGTGGGAGTGGAGAGATTTATAGCAGAATTTTGGCGGTTAACACCACGAGTTTTTCCTGATTCCTCTTCCTTGTCGTGGTTAACATCCCCACAGGTCGTGAGTATACTTCTGGTGTGTTTTGGTATTTTCTTTATGGTGTGGATGTATAAACGTCCGAGGGTTGAAGTGGAAGTTCCAACTCCTGTTCCCGAACCAGAAACAAAAAGTGATGGACAAAGGACGCAAAGAAGAAAACGGAGACGGTAAATTATTCACGCACCTGACCATCTCCATAGATAATATACTTATAACTTGTCAAACCCTCCAATCCCATCGGACCGCGAGAGTGGAGTTTTTGTGTACTTATCCCTACCTCAGCCCCCAATCCAAATTCATAGCCATCGGTGAATACAGTACTGGCGTTGACATAAACAGCAGCCGAATCCACCTCTTTTAGAAACCGTTCTGCAGCTGAATAACTTTCCGTGATGATTGCATCAGAATGATGTGATCCGTACATTTCAATATGGTCAATTGCAGTATCCATACTATCAACAACCCGAATTGACAGAATATAATCAAGGTATTCTGTCCGCCAATCCTCTTCGGTTGCAGGTTTTACTGATGAAACTATTTGTTGTGTCCGTTCACATCCGCGAATTTCCACATCTTCACCCTTTAGGTTGGTGCATATTTCAGGTAGGTATGCTTCAGCTACAGCTTCGTGTACTAATAGAGTCTCTACAGCATTACAGACACCGACTTTATATCCCACTTTTGCATTCATACAAAGTTTGTTAGCCATATCAAGGTCGGCAGCTTCATCCACATATATATGACAGATACCGTCTGCATGACCGAGTACCGGTACAGCGGATTCCCTCATCAATTTCTGTACGAATTCATTACTGCCACGCGGAATAACAAGATCAACATAGTCAGGTAAGTTGATTAGTTCATAAACCGCTTGACGGTCAATGGTATCAACGAATTGTATTGCATCCGGCACACCTTCTTTAGCTGCGGTATCACCCAATATATCTGCAAGAATTGTATTGGAACGAATTGCTTCAGAACCCCCTCGAAGGATAACACCGTTGCCAGACTTTATACAAAGTGCTGATACCTCCACAGTTACATCTGGTCGGGATTCATATATCACGCCGACAACACCGATAGGAACACGTACGGTTCCGATTTTGAGTCCGTTAGGACGTTCTCGCATGCTGATAACTTCACCGATCGGGTCGGGTAGTGCTGCAACTTGACGAAGGTTGTCAGCCATTCGATCAATTTTTTTATCATCCAGGAGTAAACGCTGCATGAGAGGCTTAGGCACTCCTGTTTTTTCACCGTTTTCTAAGTCAATTTGGTTCACTGTCTGAATTTCTCTTCTTGACTTCAGTAGGTTTTCAGCCATTGCTAAGAGTGCGTTATTGCGTATATCGGCAGAACTCCGAGACAAAATACGCATTGCGGATTTTGCTTTTCGTGCTTTCGATTGGATCATGTTCCGTATGTTTTCGTTCATATTGTCCTTTATCAATTACGGGTATAAGATATTACTTCTGTTTTTTAGCGGTATGTTTATTAATTAGGTCAAGTACAACTTGCACCAATTCTGTAGGAATTGCCATCAACGTACTTGAATCATTCTGTAATGCCTCTTCTGCTTCAGCGATTGCTTCATCCTCTGTTTGTTGATCATAATAATCAATAACGTCTTGTATACGCTTTTCATCCTATTCGATGGGTAATCCTGTTATTGGGGTATTGTCAGAACGGATGTTCATTTTATTCTTTGCCATTGGGTAAATTATACTATAGTTTGGACAGTTTTAAGCGATACACATTTCGCCCCGCTGGGCTACGCTATTGTCCATTCAAGTTTATTTTTCTCTGAGTTGAATTGGCATGAGAAATGTTGCGAAAAACCAGAAACAAATAGAAATAGGTGAAACACCTCTCAGAAAATGTCAAAACTATAGTAATTATAACAGAAATTGAGATAGTTGGCAAATTGTATGGTGTGTTGCATATCTGTCAAAGTTGACTCAAGGTTATTTTACTTTCGTATTTTCTACTATATTTTTCACATTTCTATATAAACAATCTGTAGGTTGGGTTGCGGAACGAAACCCAACATGTAACGCCGTCCATCACGAAATGTTGGGTTTCACCTACGGTTCAACCCAACTTACGAAATAAACTATTAGTAACACTAATTAACTGATAATTCTTAAAACTAAAAAACCCTAAAGTTTGACTCTATTCAACTGTTATGGTATACTGATTTAGTGTAATTGACGCAACGACACGCAGAAATATCGTGGCTTTAATGGAACTGTAAAGGAGTCCAAATGAAGGTTACAGTCAAATACTTTGCCGTATGTCATGAGATGTTAGATAGATCCGAAGAAGAGATGGAACTTCCTGATGGTGCTACTGTAAGAACTATATTAAAACGACTTGAGGAAGAATGGCCCGAAATCGCTGAATTTTATGAAGTGATGCAAATGTCTGTTAATTGGGAGTATGCAACTGAAGACACTGAACTTTCAGAAGATGATGAAGTGGCATTGATTCCACCTGTTACCGGAGGAAGAGATGTTTAAGATTACTTCTGAAGTTATTACGGGGGAAGAAGTTAGGGAAGCAGTAGAAGCACCGGATGCTGGTGCTGTGGTTCTGTTTTTTGGCACTGTTCGGAATAATACCGGCGGTAGACCAACAAAATATCTTGAGTATCAAGCATATCCTCCAATGGCAGAAAAGAAAATGTCGGAGATTTCAAAAGAAATATCGAAGAAGTGGGGTATTGATCGTGTTGCAATGATTCACCGTGTTGGTAAGTTAGAAATCGGTGAAGTCAGTGTTGCAGTAGCGGTTGCTTCTCCACATCGAAAAGACGGGTTTGAAGCGTGTGAATATGCTATGAACCGTCTTAAACAGATTGTGCCTATTTGGAAACGTGAGGTATGGGTAGATGGAGAGGCAGAATGGGTAAAACCGGATGATGTGTTTTTTAAAGATTTACCAGAGATAGTTGATAGTTAACAGTTATAAGATTACAGACAAAATTTCTCTACAAACTTATTAAAAATATCACTCCCCAGATCAAACTGATCTAACGCCATCCATTCATCAACAGTATGTGCTTGTAAAATACTTCCTGGACCGATAATGACGGTATCCATGTAATTTGAAAAGCATGCCGCGTCGGTGCTGTATGCAACAGTATGCGGTTTTGTATCACCCGTAATTTCAAGTGCGGCTTGGATAATTTCTGCATCAGGTGCTGTACGTACAGGACCGGCATTAATGAATAGATCAAAATCTAATTCGTATTTCTCGGCGGATTCGCGTGCTTTATTTATCCATAGTTCAGCATCATCCCCAGGCATTGGACGATAGTTTATAGTACATACACTCTCAGGTGAGGTTATGTTTGCGGTGCACCCGCCATCATTGATGGTGATATTCCAGTCCGTAAATGGTGGTGTAAATTCTGAATTAAAGTATTTGGTGTCCGTGGTTAATTCCTGATAGATATCACGCATTTCTGAAAGGAATGGAATTAACTTTAGGGTAGCATTATCACCTTCACCGGTACTACTATGTGCAGCACGACCGTGTGCAGTGACAGAAAATCGTACTGCTCCTTTGTGTGCGTATACCGCTTTCAATTCCGTAGGTTCACCGACCACCCCGTATTGTGGGAATCCATATTTTTTGAACATTTCGGACTTTGACGCGACGGCTCTTGCCCCAAAATATCCGAATTCTTCGTCAGCAGTAATCACAACATAAAGAGGTGCATCTAATTGGGATGGAGCATAACGGGATGCCACCTCAATCATACATGAAACGCTTCCCTTCATATCGCAACTTCCGCGACCGTACATTTTTCCATCAACAATCCGCGCTTCAAACGGATTTTCGGACCAACCGACTGCGGGAACGGTGTCTATGTGTCCGAGCAAGGCAAGTCCTCGTTCACCAGAGTTGCGTCCTTTTCTACCTATCAGATTGACTTTTAATACACCTGCTGGGTCGGTATATTCCACCCGCTCTACTTCACAGTCAATGGACTCTAATACTTCTGTGAGGTAATCCATTACCTCAACGTTGGTTTTTGAACTTACGGTGTCATAAGCGATGAGAGTTTTGGTTAATTCTATTGCATTCATAGTTTCGTATTCTACAAATAAGCAGGAAGTATGTCAATTCTTTTTTGTATCAAAGGTTTCTGATTTATATTGACACTTATCAACCATTTTATTACTATGCAGAGTATTAGAATGATTTATAGTTCCAACGGACGGGAAACCCCGTCCCTACGAAGAGATATTATATCGGTATGAACAATTCGTTTTTATGATATACGCTGTAGACACATTATTTTTCGGAGGTCTTCTTGAAATATAACAATAATATCTATTTATCTATTTACTACTTGGCATTCGTATGTATGCTCCTGACAATTCCATTTATGCTTGGATGTAGTAGCAAAACAATTGAAAATGAAAGTTCTGATATGCCAATTCTATCTGGGACAATTACAGAAATTGATGACCATGGAAACGCTGTTACAGATTTAACTGTTCAAGCATTTACAAAAAACGGATGGAAACTTGGAGATAGTCTTGAAGTGGCTTTTTCAACAGGACAGAAGATCACTATTAAATATGTTGAGAATTATAGCGATGTACCTGATGGTGATTATTTAGGTCGGTTTTCTACTTCAACGGGTCGTTTCAAGATTGCTATTAATAATGGTTATCTTTCGGGTGCTTTGAAATTAAAAGTTCCGACGCAAATAGGTATTACAAAGTAGCGTTTGTTCTATAGTAAAACCTATAATTAGTAGAACACTTCTGTAGGGGAGGATTCCGATCTTTTCCATTCCATGGTAGATTCGGTTTCTAACCACTGTGAATCCCCGGTGAATGCCTTAATATGGCATTCATACCGTTGATTCCGCTGATTCACTGAATCTTCCATACAACCCATAGACGTCACTTTAAGCATTTGACTCTTCTGTGGGGATTCCCATCCCGAACTTTCAAGATCCTATACCCATCCCTTGGCGTAATCCGCAATTCAGAAAAACACCTCTGAATATGTTATACCTATTCTAATAAATAAAATACCACATAAATTTTATGGAATTGAATATAATAAGAAACTATCTTCTGTAGAAGCGACCTGGAGATTGATCCAGCAGAATCTCCACCATCAATGAGACAGTAAATTTTAGAAATGGTTTTATTTTACTTGACACAAATTTATTTGTGATTTAATTTATAGTAAAGTGAATAATCAATGAGACATTTCAACGTTTACGAAGAACGTCCATCGTAGGGGCGAGGTCACCTCGCCCGTTGTAAAATGTTCCATTAATTCAAAAGTTTACTATAGTATGTAATAAATCGAAGGAAGCAAATATGTAAGGTAAAACTTCATCTGCAACCACAAGCAGATGCACGAGGTTATGTATAGATGGGAATTCTAACGAGAGATCAACGTAAGCAGTGGAAGACTGAGGGTTACCTCGTTTTGAAAGAAGTACTCTCGTCTGAAGAAGTGCAGGCCTTGAGAGCGACAGTAGATGAAATGGACGCGGAGTTTCGGAAAGGTGAGAATGTTACTGCTGATTCTGTTTTCGACAAGCGGAATGTGATGGAAGATAATGACATTTTCGTTGACCTGATGGACCATCCAGTGACGTTTCCGATTGTGCGTGAGTTGATAGGAGACTTCATCCAATTGAGCATGTCTGAGGTTATTGTGCGTCCACCGAATCCGAAAGACCAAGGTTATCTGCATACGGACGGCGGACAAGCGATGCGAACTATTCGGGTCAGTAGATCGAGTTCACCACTGCAAGTCAAAATCCACTATTTCTTGACAGATCTTGAACGTCCAGACTGTGGGAACTTCACCGTTGTACCGGGTAGCCACAATCGGACTTTTCCAGCAACGGGAGTCAAGGACGGATCCTATATCCCTGAAGCCGTCCAGTTATGTGTGAAAGCAGGAGATGCCGCCTTTTTTCCACACGCCTTATGGCACGGTGTTGTCGCAAATCGGTCAGAACAACCTCGAAAGACCTTGATCTACTGCTACAGCCACCAGTGCTTCCGTCCCTTCGACTACGAAAAGGCAACACCAGAACTTATGGAGCGATGCACACTGCGCCAACGTCGGTTAATTGGAGACATCGGTGATTGGAAACCGGGCTCCTACTTCTATTCTCCAGGCGATCAAGAAAAAATCATTGACGGGTTAGAGGAAGCGGAAGATTAGTTAGTCGATTTCAACGACGACATAATGATACAAACAGAATCTCAATTAGAATCATATTTATCCGAACCGACAGATGAAGTAATATCGGCAATTGCTTCACTGGAAGGCGATATCCTTATTCTGGGTGTTGGTGGCAAGATGGGACCGTCGCTTGCTAAACAGACAAAACGCGCTATTGATTCTGCGGGGATTGACAAAAAAGTAATTGGTGTTTCTCGCTTTTCCACCCCCGGTATTCAGTTGTCATTAATAGATGCGGGGATTGATACGATTATTGCAGATCTCCTCCGAGAAGATAATCTAAAAGACCTACCGGATATTCAAAATGTCATTTTTATGGCAGGTCGAAAGTTCGGTTCAACTGATAACGAAGGTTTAACATGGACAATGAACACCTATCTGCCGGGACGTATAGCAGAGAAGTATCGTAACTCTCGGTTGGTTGTTTTCTCTACAGGAAATGTGTATCCTTTGACGCAAATTACACACGGTGGTGCAACAGAATCCACAGAAGTAAATCCAATCGGTGAATATGCACAATCGTGTCTCGGTAGAGAACGGATATTTGAGCATTTCTCAGCACAATTCGGAACGCCGATGACTATTTTGCGTCTGAACTATGCAATTGAACTACGTTATGGTATACTACTCGACATAGCTGAGAAAGTATACGCTGAAGAACCAATTTTCCTTGAAATGGGACATGTGAATGTAATTTGGCAAAGGGATGCGAATGCGGTTGCTCTGCAATCACTTGCCCACTGCCAAACGCCTCCACTGATTCTCAATGTAACAGGTCCTGAGACTATTTCTATACGACATCTTGCTTTACAATTTGGTGATATTTTCAACAAGACAGTCCAGCTTGAAGGCGAAGAATCTGAAACAGCATTACTTAGCAACGCTGGATTATGCCATCGATTGTTTGGGTATCCGAGAGTTTCCTTAGGACAGATGATTGAATGGATTGCGGAGTGGGTGTTAAGTGGTGGGAAAACTTACGAAAAACCGACTCATTTTGAAGTGCGTGATGGGAAATTTTGAAACTGAATTTGAATGATTTAGGACAATTAACCTAAATTGACAAAAAATGCGAAACTTGTTAATATATCATATAGGTTTAATACTATTGTCCCTCATTAATGGAGTGGTCATTAATAGTGCTTTTTCTGATGTAGAACCACCAGTTCCTATAGTGTTCGCTTCAGATATTAACGGTAATTGGGAAATATACCTTACAGATTCAGATGGAAAGTCACCTGTCAATCTCACACTTAATCCTGAAGCAGATTACTATCCAATGTGGTCACCTGACACCACAAAAATAGCATTCTTCTCGCGTCGTGACGGTAATCATGAGATATATGTGATGCGTGAAGACGGTACACATCAGAAAAGGTTAACATACCATCCTTCAGCAGATAAAGCGCCGTCATGGTCTCCTGATGGTAAACGTATAGTTTTTATCTCAAATAGGGAAGGTTATTTCAATATCTATCTGTTTGAATTAGAGAGCGGCGTCGTAGAGCAAATTACTACTAATTCCTTTGAAGATGAAGCACCAATCTGGTCTCCACATGGAGACGATTTGGTATTTCACTCAAAACGTGATCTAAACTGGGACATCTATACAATAAATGTAAATACCCATAAGGAACAGAGATTGACCAAACAACGACTAATGGATACATATCCTGCTTGGTCTCCTGATGGGAAATATATCGTATACTCCTCTATGCGACAAGATGTTGATCAGGCAGATTTTGATCTTTATGTGATGGATGCTGCTGATGGTGGCAATAAGAAACCGATAACGGATACTCTGTTTGATGAAGCGGTACCGTCATGGTCCCCAGATGGGAGTACAATTGTTTTTCAATCCGAACAAGATGGTAGATGGGTAATTCATTTGATGAACGCTGACGGAAGTGATCGACGTGAATTAATTGACAATGGGGCATGGGCTGCACAACCAAAATGGCAACCTGATACCCAGCAACTGCCTGTGAGACCTATATTTATTCAGGCACAACAATGGGGTAAACTTAAAACCCAATAAAGGTAATTATAGTTTAATTCTACATCTATATTTAGGAGATATTTAATGCATACAAAATCGTATCTTTTATGGATTTTTCTTTTAGTTGGTTTATTAATGGTAAACAATATTAGTTTCAGTTATGACCGTGCGTTTGAAGCAGAAAAAGCAGACACACTTGAAGCACCGATGGTAATTGCGGAAGAAGCAGAGGCATCTGATGGAAAATACATTTGGATGGAAGGTGAACCGGCAACTGGTGGTGGTGATCAAGGTTGGGCAGAATATAAACTTGATATTCCAACAGCCGGCATTTACGCACTCTGGGCAAGAGTATTTGTTTGGGATGGAAATAGTGATTCCTTTTGGGTTACATGGCAACCTGCCGATCCAGATGAAGACGCACAACAAACCAAAAACACAGAATACCGTTGGAGTATTGGCAAAAAAAATGAATGGCATTGGGATCGAATCAACCACTGGTTAAATGGCGGAACATTCGACAGAGAATGGGATTTACCCGCTGGAGAAACCACTCTACGTATCGCCGTTCGGGAAGATGGTGCAAAGTTAGATGTGGTTTTCATTACAGATAATCTGTCTGCAGATGAAGCAGATGTGAATCCCCGTTTGCCTGGACCTGAAGACAATATTACCCCTGTTGAAGCCAAAGAGAAACTTACAACCACATGGGGGAAAATAAAAAATCAGAGATAGGACAACCCTGGGAGAGTGTTGTCTAAAACACTCTCATTCTCAAATTGAAAGGAGTTCTGATGAAAAATAGTATATTACTGCTAATGGTTATATTTACAGTTGCCATAATAACAAATCTTTGCGCTGAAGTAGAAATCGCCCTTGAAGCAGAATTAGCAAATGTCATCCAAGCACCAATGGTAATAGCAGAAGATAAATTGGTCTCTGATGGAAAATATGTTTGGATGGAAGGGGCACCGGCAACTGGTGGTGGTGATCAAGGTTGGGTAGAATTCATTATTAATCTACCTGAATCAGGTAAGTATGCCCTCTGGGGGCATACTTTTGCTTGGGATGGAAATAGTGACTCTTTCTGGGTGACATGGCAACCTGCTGATCCAGACGAAAACGCTCAACAGACGAAGAATACACAGTATAGATGGAGCATTGGCACTAAAAACCTATGGCATTGGGATCGAATCAATCACTGGTTAAATGCCGGTACATTTGATAGAGAATGGAAGTTTGACAAAGCCGGTGAAACGGTTTTACGTATCGCTGTACGTGAAGACGCAACTAAATTGGATGCTATTTTCGTCACTTCAAATGAGAATGCCGTAGACTCTGGTGCGGCGAATGTACGCCTTCCAACAGATGAAGATCGGAAGAGGCAGGTATCCGGATTAGCGGTTGATGCCAAAGCAAAGGTGACAACCACATGGGGTTCACTGAAAAACGCTTATTGATGGATCTCAAAAAGTCTTGTCTATCTGCAATATCATAAATTGGAAAATTCTGTTCCAACAAATTAGAAGTATCGTGATTAAGGAAAGAGGTGGAATATGCCTTTTTCCTTATGAAACGATTGTTTAAATACATGTAATAATGATCACGATAGTAATTCACACTCCACTCTTCAAATCCCCGTTCAAACTCAATTATCCTTTTTGGAGGGCCAAGTTGGAACTGTAATTCTTCCGCCGTATGTCTATCCTGTCTAACAAGTGTGTGTGTCACATAAGCGAATCCTGCCAGAATCCCTGCAAGAGTTAGTTTACCTCTAAGTTTGACAGATATACCTTCCGCACGCATACTGAAACATACTACCATACCGACTATTAATAAAAGTGAAATTGCACCATTAACTTTCATTCCTCTATACCAATTGCCATAATTCTGTAAAATATTTTACTTTTGTATGTGTTATTCTTGACAAAAACTAATATAGTGGGTATCCTAATAAGAATAATGAAGATTTGCTAATACATTCTGTATACTCCATACCCTTATTATACCTAATTAGCGGTTTTTAAGGAATTACGGATTCAAACAGCACAGTTGATAAAATACCTTCAACAATTATTAGCGAAAACTTGGAGCGTGATTAACATGCGTCCTAAGGGAAAAACTCCCAATGAAGAAAAACCCCTGAATGGTAGTAAGGAATTGTCACTTGATGACGTTAAAACCGAGTTATACAAACGACACCATCCGAGTTTAACATCACTTGATATAGAAGCACATGCAAGGACTGTACACAAGATACGAACTTTAAAACATAAGCATGAGGTTGTGATGTTAGGACACAACTACATGGAACCTTTGGTTTTTGGTTTATCCGAAAAGGAGGAACAAGGTGACTCGTTAGGGTTGAGTATGTATGCTGCAAAGTCAGAAGCACCGTATCTCATCTTTAATGGCGTCCCGTTTATGGCAGAGACAGCTAAAATATTGAGTCCGGACAAAACTGTTTTAGTTGCAGATAAAACCGCTGGATGTTCACTTGCGGACAACTTTGGAGCATCAGACGTAAGAGAATTGAAAGAGCTATATCCTGGTGCACCTGTTATGATTTATGTCAACAGTTATGCTGATGCTAAAGCAGAATCTGACATCTGTTGCACTTCTGCGAATGCTGCACATATTGCGAAAACTATGCCTGGAGATACAATCATATTCGTGCCTGACATTTTCTTCGCCCAAAACTTAGAAGAAGAGTTGAAGGGTGAAAAAAACGTGGTTTATCCGGGTAAAGACAATACCGCGCGGGGTGCTGTCTGTGAAGTGCATGAGCGATTTACTCTGTCAGATTTAGTAGCCATCAGAGAATCTTTCGAAATCCCAAAAGGACATGACCGTAGGAAATTATATGCACATTGGGAATGCCGTCCAGATGTTCTAAAAGAAGCAGACTTCTACGGAAGTACAAGCCAAATCATGAAAGATATAGCTGCCCGTGTTGAAGATGATCAGTTAGAACGAGCATTTGTTGCCTCAGAGTGTGAATTAACATCCAATTTATCTCAAGAATTCCCACAAGTAGAATTTTGGACAGCCTGTTCGGTACGATGTTCACATATGGCGAAAGTTCGTTTGGATAAAATTGCTAATATCTTAGAAGCGATTGATAACGGTGATGATCTTGGCGAGTATGAAGTAACATTGGATGCTGATGTAATTGATAAAGCACGGTTACCGATAGAACGAATGCTTGAAGCGAGTGTGTAAAGAATATATTTATTTGACACAATTTAGATTTCTAAACAGAATGGGAAGCATGAAATTCATGCTTCCCATTCTGTTTTCAGTCAAAGAAATAGAGAATTTATTAACTACATAATCTTTGTTGGTCGAACTTTGATAGACTATTAGAATCTTGTGATAACAGAGATTCTATGCGAATTCCCAACATAAGCGTCTGGAACAAAAGCATAATCAAATTGGAAATCAATACCTGCTAATGAGTCCATCCCACTACGTCTGACACCTAGTCCTATTGACAATCCGTCATTTGGGTTTTCATTTAAGCCCACTCGATATCCAACACGTGCAGCAACGCTATTGTAGAACCATCGTTCGATACCAAGATGGAAACTGGGGTTGGCATCAATGAGTGGGAGATATGCATCTGCAACGAATGCCCATACATCTTGATGTAGCATAACTTCCTCTGTATCAGACTGTTGTTCATCCCAAACTCTGTACGCCAAACCAGCGCGAAGCGCCATCGGTAAATTCTCCTCTCCACTCAATACACCTGCATTCTGCACAGCAAGTCCGACACCTAAATGATTGTCTATTAATCGTAATATTACACCGATATCCGCTCCGATACCATATATATTTTGTATATCCAATTGTTGTGATATTAACTTTGCAGTGCCTCCGATTGAAGCCATGTTCCCAATTGGATACGCGAGAGATAAACCTGTTGCAAACCCACCAACCGTAACTGTGCTATCCGGGGTTTCAGTTGGTCCAATTCGGCGTTCAATTTCAGTAAAACTACCGAGAAAACTTGCTCCCCAGACTAATTGATTCGCGCGTTGTGCATACCCAATAGATTGATTGTTGATGTCAACAAACGAGAAATGCTGCATAGCCGTTAATTCTCGCGTTTGAACTGTTGTTAAACCCGCCGGATTCCAAAAAATAGTGTTAATATCATTTGCAAGTCCTGCGAATGCGCCACCCATACCGACAGGTCTGCTACCGGGTTCAATTTTGAGAAATGCCGCACCCGCCGCACCAGCACTATCATGGATATTATCAGCTGCGTAACTATAGGGAATACACCATAGCATACAAAAAATAACGACTACTATAACCACACTCTTGTGCATTATCTATCTCCTTTTCTGTTTTCCGTTATTGAAGCCTTAGTCAACGACAAGCATTTTGCCGACGGCGTTGGCGCGATTCCCTGCTCCATTGACTGCTTCTAAACGGAACACGTAAAGACCACGCGCTACAGGGGTTCCAGATTGATTTTCCAAATTCCATTTTATATGTGTATCACTACGTTCTCCGGGGATAATATCTGTATATGTTTTGGAGTAAACCAAATCTCCACCCCAATCATAGATATACAAAATCATTTCAATATTCTCTTCAGCTGCCGCATTTAGATTGAAGGAGAAGAATGCGACATCACTCTTGGAATGCCGTAATGGATTTGGCCATCCGAAGGTGTTTCCACTGAAAGAGAAGGAAACCGACATCGTATACTCACCAATGTCATAAACAGCGAAGTTCCCTGCTTTATCAGTAACCCTAAGATCTAAATCATATTCACCGGAACGTGTGGGTAGAAAGTCTGCTGTCCAACTACTCCAAGGTTGTTGTTGTGCGTCACTCTCATCCTCTGCCGGAACGGGTTCAATGGGTTGTCCATCAGGACCTGTTCCAACAATCTCCACCAACCAAACACCCGATGCAGGTATAGGAATCTCGCCATCTCCTTGTTGTGGAGGCACTCTACGGACCCCTTGCGGATCGGTCGCAGTTCCTTGGAAAGGTATAGGTTCATCGGTTAGTTCTGTTTTTCCTCCATCGTCTGTGACCACACCGGTCGGTTCTGTGGTTTCATATAGGAACTCCGTAGTGATGGAGCCTTTAGGAGCAAATCCAAGCAATTCAGAGTCATTACCTATACCTGTAACATTAACCTGATATATGCCTTCAACAGGTAAGCCGTCAGATTTGAAAATAATCGTATCCACACCGTTTTGGTGTGTAGTACCTGACACTTCTTGACCGTTTGGATTTATAATTATAATTCTCGACTGTGATAGATTAACCCCTAAGCCAGTATCAGTAACACTTGCTTGTACAACAACACCACCTGTGGTGGATATTGCCCTGGGGTAATCCTCAGCAGTAATATCCGTTAGTAAAGGCAGATCATTAAGGAGAAGTGAGTTAGGATCTATAACAGGTGGACTTGTATCATAGGTGAACACCTTTTCGTAAGTTTCATCACCATTCCCTGCTTGGTCAATAGGTGTAACTTCAATTCGGTATTTCCCATCTGCAGATCCGTTGTCTGCCAACGGCACAGTAAGTCTGAAAATAAGGTTATCTTGTTCATCAAAAGACACTCGCCCCTCAATTTCGGTTGCATTTGGTGAAACACGTTCAAAGTTGATCCAATCTTCATCAAGATTTTCCCAATCTATACCGGATTGGTTATCCGTAATAGCAACCAGAATTTCTATAAGTGAATTGTTAACCTCTGGTTCAGATACAACCAAAGTTATGGCTTCAGATTCAATTTCTGGAACTTGTGTATCGTAAGTAAAAGTCAACTGTTGGACTTCACCACTACGTCCGGAGGCACTAATTGGTGTGAACTCAATTGTATATATACCATCCTCAGATCCATCTGTTGCGAGGGGTCGAATGAGTGTATAAACCAATCGTCCAGATGAACGTTGTTGTTGCCCTGCTACTACTTGTCCATCCGCATTTAGTAAACGAAGTGTGGACAGGTGATTCTCATCAGCTGTCTCAAGTCTAACCTCAATTTGGTCGACCTCTTCATTTGTATATGCTTCCTCTGCGGGGGCAGTGGTTGGTAATGTTGAGAGAACTGCGGGTAACCGTCTTGATAATAGGAAACTATTTTCAAAGACTGAATTGCTACCATTCCCTGCTCTGTCGATCGCTTGAACCTGTATAACATATCGACCATCGGCAACAAGCTGATTTGTACGGAGTGTCAATTGCGTTCTACCATTACTGGTCAACTCACCAGAAATCGTTTCTCCATTAGGATCGACTAAAGCCACAGTTGTTAACGTCCAATCTATTCCACTACCACCTTCATCATTCAAATTTACTTGTATCTGTGTGACATCCTCAGTAAGTTGTGCACCATTGGCTGGGACTGTACTCACAAGTGTCGGTGCCTGGGTGTCGTAGACTATTGGATGTTCAATAGCGAGTACGTTTCCAGCTTTATCAGAAAAAGCGGTTACAACAGTGTATTCTCCATCTCTACTACCATCAAGGGGTAAAGGCTCATCCAATGTGAGGTAGAATTGGTTATTAGAATCATGTGTTAATTGTGTAGGAATAAGAGCACCACTCTGATTTCTGAGGCTAACATTCTGATCATCAAGTATTATATCTGCTGGACCAACATCCTGTAATGTAAAACTAAGTTGTGTCAAACTATCACTTATATAAGATACAGGTTGACTTAGATTAATAGGATCGGCAGAAGTTATTTCCGGTTCTTGAGTATCATAGATGAACTCTCGATACTCAGTATTACCAGAACGTCCCTTTTTATCAATAGGCGTGACATATACTGCATATCTACCATCAGAACTTCCATCAGTAGAAAGGGTTAACGGTTCCCATACAAGTAAATCTGTGCCATTCGTTGCAGTTGATCCTGGTACGATTGTATTATCAAGTGTTGCCACCAAGATTTCCGAGCCAGTGATAACATCAAAAGATAAACCAGTTTCTGCTGGATCAAGGAAATTAGCTATGATTCTCAAGTTATCAGCATTTACATAAGCTGTGTCACCACTTCCCAATGTTATAGTATCACCAATTACGATAGATTCAATATCTGGAAGGATAAACCTAAGTAAAAATGAGTATTGGATTGGATTCTGTGCAGTATTGCCCGACACATCTTGTGGAAT
This sequence comes from uncultured bacterium, assembly GCA_964652195.1. Lineage (GTDB taxonomy): Bacteria > Poribacteria > WGA-4E > WGA-4E > WGA-3G > MSPOR6. The sequence continues at coordinate 51,580 of CAZZBB010000014.1, forward strand.
TAAAGTTAGCGTATACTGACCAATCTGCGTCAAACCAACAAAATTCAATGTTAGTTGTGAAACGCCGTCATCTTCTACGGTTATTGGAACTGTTATGTTATCAGGATCAAGTAGTGATACGGTTGTATTAGCAAAGTCAACCAGCGTGGCTTCTGCAAACTTTACAATAATTGTACTGATAGATTCAGAAATATCTGTAACTTGATTTTGGACAAGTTCCGTAGGATTGCCCACAGTATTTGCTGTAACTGACGACACTTGTGGCATTTTAGAATCGTAAATAATCTTAAACCGAGAATTCAGACGATTTCCAGCCTTATCTATCAAGAGTACATTTAATGTATATGTACCGTCCATACTTCCATCATTTGCAAATGGTTGTGTAAGTGTTAGATATAACTGTCCCGCAATTTCATCGTATGTTAGGTTAGCAGAAATAGAGTTTCCTGTAGAATCTTGTAAGGCAGCAACTTGAGATGCTAATACAATACCAGCCGGACCAACATCTTCAATATTAATCACGAATTGGCTTAATCCACCACCAATATAAGAAACCGGAGCATGGATTGTTAACGGTGTAGCAGAAGTAATGCGAGGTGCTTGACTGTCATAGATAAACTGCTGATTCACAACTGTACCTGTTCGACCAGATTTATCTACAGGTGTAATAGTGACAGCGTATTTACCATCTGAACTACCATCTGTTGGTAGGGGTGTCGGTCTCCAAGTCAACTGATCTGATCCGTTGGATGTGGTAACACCAGACACGGGCATTCCTTCTGGATTCGTCACAAGAATTGTTGAACCGTCCTCTTCGAGTGATAAGGCAATACCATTATTATCTGAAAATGTGGCAATTATTATAGGAATAGATTTACTTACGTAAACAGTCGATCCAGGTTTTCCATCAATTAGAACAGAACTGACCGAGGGAAGTGGAAAAACAAGTCTAAACTGGTATCGAGTAGCATTTTTAGCGGTATTTCCTGTTATATCTTGCGGTGTAACTGAAAGTGTATACTCACCACTTTGTATTAACGGTACAAACCGAACTACCAACTGAGATGCTTCATCTTCTTCTGTTGTTACTGTAATCCCTTCTCCAGTTGGTCCTGTCAAAAGTACATTAGTATTCTCAAAGTCAATCTGTGATGCATCAATGAATTCAAGTGTGAGACCATTGACAGATTCAGAAAATTCTATAACATCATGCTGAATGAGTTCAACAGATGT
>CAZZBB010000015.1:0-14629 GCA_964652195.1 uncultured bacterium
TGATACTTCAAGAATCTGAAGAGTTAAACCCTTTAGTGATATATTTTCAAACATAAAAACTTCATCATATCTTCATTTAGTTAACACTCGCAAATGACAGAATGTTATAAATGACAGTATGTTAATTATATCACTTGAGACTCAATATTCTTTAGCTTTTTTATTAAAAACTTTTACAGGACTTACACAAATTGAGGAGAAAAATGAATAATTGGACTTAATAGTCCGTTATTTCGGTTTTTACCCTAAAGTCCCCTTATCAATGGACTTTAAGAGGTATTGTGTAAGTTCTGATTATATAATACCATTTCTAATTGATAATATGACATTCTTCCATAGTTCCAAATTACCAGTATGAATGCGCGGAATCAACGGTATGAATGTTATATGTAGATTAAATAAATATTTCGGTAATTCAGTTCACAAAAGTATCGTAGGGGCGGGGTTTCCCCGCCCGTATATTACCGAATGAATAACTTAATCTTCATAAGACATTCACCGGGTTTGAACGCCTTTTGGCGTTCCCCCAAATCAACGCCGAATCCGCGTATGGAATTCGTCGGGTTTCGTTCCTCTACCCGACCTACGAAAAAATGGAAGAAAATAATTAGAAATGGTATAATACCATTTCTAAATGTTTTAAACCCCTAAGTTCCCCTTTTCAGGGGACTTTAAAAGAAAATGTGGAAGTCTAACTATTTATCAAACTCACGTTAAAAAGGAAGATTAAAATAATGAGGACAATGAGAAAGTGAAAATCACTTTCTCATTGTCCTCATTATTTTCAGATTAGTCAAGGTCAAATCGATCAAGATTCATAACCTTATTCCAAGCATCCACGAAGTCATGCACAAAAGCTTCTTGTGCATCATCACATGCATATACTTCTGCAATTGCTCGAAGTTGTGAGTTTGATCCGAATACAAGATCAACACGGCTACCTGTCCACTTGAGATCTCCAGTAGTACGATCGCGCCCCTCAAATTCCTCTTCGGATGTCGGTGATGCTAACCATTCGATGTTCATGTCAAGTAGATTGACAAAGAAATCGGTAGTTAATGACTCCGGCTGTTTAGTGAAGACACCAATATCAGATTGTCCACTATTAGCATTCAGGACGCGTAAACCTCCGACAAGAACAGTCATCTCAGGAGCGGTCAATGTTAACATGTGTGCTCGATCAACCAGTAGTTCTTCAGCTACTCTCTGGTGTCCGTCTGCAAGATAATTGCGGAAGCCGTCAGCTGTTGGTTCAAGTACAGCAAATGAATCAACGTCGGTTTGCTCTTGTACTGCATCCGTTCGTCCAGGAGTGAAAGGAACTTGCACATCAACGCCAGCCTTCTTTGCAGCTGCCTCTACGCCAGCACACCCAGCAAGAACAATTAGGTCTGCCAAGGAGACTTTTTTCCCACCAGATTGTGATGCGTTAAATTCTTCCTGAATTTCCTCCAATTTCTGAAGTACATTTTCAAGATCGGATGGATTGTTGACTTCCCAATCTTTCTGTGGTGCCAGACGAATACGTGCTCCGTTAGCCCCACCGCGCTTATCGGTACCACGGAATGTTGCTGCAGATGCCCAAGCGGTCGAAACTAACTGCGAAACAGAAAGATCTGAATCAAGAATTTTACTCTTAAGAGCAGCGATGTCATTCTCGTCAATCAAATCATGATCAACATCGGGAACGGGATCTTGCCATAGCAGAGCTCCCTCAGGAACTAACGAACCGAGATACCGTGAGCGGGGTCCCATATCACGATGTGTGAGTTTATACCATGCTTTAGCAAAAGCATCAGCGAATTCATCTGGATTTTCATAGAAACGTCTCGATATTTTCTCATAGTCTGGATCTGCCTTCAAAGACAAGTCTGTTGTAAGCATCATCGGTGCGTGTTTCTTTGAAGAGTCGTGCGCATCTGGAACAGTGTCCTGTGCAGATTCGTCTTTTGGCGTCCACTGCCATGCACCACCGGGACCTTTCACCAACTCCCATTCATACTCGAACAGGTTTTCAAAGAAGTTGTTGTCCCACTTAATAGGTGTAACTGTCCATGCACCTTCCAATCCACTGGTGATTGTGTCGCTGCCTTTACCGCTGCCATAACTGTTCTTCCATCCAAGTCCTTGCTCCTCAAGAGAAGCCCCTTCAGGTTCAGGACCGACATACTCGTCAGCATCAGCAGCCCCATGGGTTTTACCGAATGTATGTCCACCCGCAATGAGCGCTACGGTTTCTTCGTCGTTCATTGCCATACGACGGAAAGTCTCTTTAATGTCTATGGCTGCAGCAACTGGATCTGGGTTACCATTCGGTCCCTGCGGATTCACATAGATTAAACCCATCTGGACTGCCCCGAGAGGATTCTCAAGGTCTCTATCACCTGTATAACGCTCATCTCCAAGCCAAGTAGTTTCTGATCCCCAATAAATATCTTCTTCGGGTTCCCATACATCCTCTCGTCCACCGGCGAACCCATAGGTCTTGAACCCCATAGATTCCAAAGCACAGTTCCCAGTAAAGATCATTAAGTCTGCCCATGAAAGTTTTTGTCCATACTTCTGTTTGATCGGCCAAAGCAACCGTCGCGCCTTGTCAAGACTCGCATTATCTGGCCAACTGTTGAGAGGTGCAAACCGCATTGTCCCCGATGCACCCCCTCCGCGTCCATCATGGATGCGGTATGTACCGGCACTGTGCCACGCCATCCTAATGAAGAGTGGTCCATAGTGACCATAGTCTGCAGGCCACCAATCCTGTGAGGTCGTCATAACCTTTTCAATGTCTTCCTGCAGTTCTGATAAGTCAATCGTATTAAATGCTTCAGCATAGTTGAAGTCCTCACCCATTGGATTAGACGTAGGTGGGTTCTGGTGGAGCATCTTCAGATTCAACTGATTTGGCCACCACTGTAGATTCGCTATCGTGCCCTGAGCATGTGCCTGATGCATAACTGGACACTTACTTCCGTTACTCATATTTCCTCCATTCTTGTTCTACATTATTCTTACTTATTCATTAAAGTACTTGTAAAATACAAGGGTTCATAAGTTGTCATTTTACGTGTAAATATCATAAAAAACAGTCAGAAACGCCAAGATAACCTTCTCACGTGCTTCCTAAGTAGGTCTATGTTTGTGATAAACGAGATTTACACTATATTTATTGTATATATTATACATCAATACAGTTATGAGTAAAAACAAAAAATGATGACAACCAAAATAGGTGAAGCAGGATTACGGATACGGATTCGCATAGTCATACCATTCAAGAATACGCCAGCCTCCGTCTTCCCGATGCTCCAAAACAAAAATCATACGTCCCGATGGGTAAGATTCACTGCTCTCAAAAGTGAATCTTACATCGTAATTATATTCAACCATAGCAAGTGTCTCACTCAAAAATTCAACATCCCCATTCTTAGAAATATCCATTTTGATGTCGCGAGTATTATTGAAGATTCTTAATGTTCCCTCGCGTTCCTTTTGACCACCCCGGAATATAATATCATCATCCATATTATTAGGTGTACCCATGTCACTTATATAGAAGAAATCGTCTTCCCATATCGCAGCCATATAACCTTCAATATCGTAACCTTCAAAGCCATTTCTCCATTGAAGTTCTATCACGGATGTTATCCTGGATTTCTCTTGAGCATTGTCCTTTCCATTCTCTTCTATATCGATTTCTTTAAACTCTACTTCCTCAACAGATTCATCCTGTTTTAAAATGGATAAGAGCCATGCTTGAAATTCTTTGATGTCGATATCTTGGCTCTGAGCTGTAGGAACATTTTCAGGTAATGATGACGTTCTTGTTTCACCAGATTCAATATCCAAATCTTCCTGTTCGGTTTCTGTAGCCGTCTCCGCAACTCTTTGAGTAGTGTGCTCAATAAACGGTGATTTCGTAATTCGTCGATCTTCCGATTTAGCAACTTGATGCACTTCCTCTATATCCTTATGGTGATTGTTTAACACTTGAAAAACTATAAGTCCAACAACAGATACACCAATAATACCAACGATTATTTTAAAAACCTTACCCTTTCTTACTGTCATAATGCCTCCTAAAATCAGTAAACTGATAGACAGAAATTACTACCACCTGTTCAGAAAACCATCCTATATTCTTATTTGATATCTCATACTTAGATTTTCTTCACAAATTTACTGCCTCCTCCGAAATAAAGGTAATACCATTTCTGATATATCACGACTCTCTTTTGTAGCATAAACTTTTAGTTTGTGCCACACAACACTTCATTTATAGCAGTTGCTAATGGAACAAAAATTAATAGAAATGGTATAAGATCAAATCATGTTTATATGGAAAGGGACACTTCTCTAAACCACTAATTCCAAAATCGGCTAATTCCAATATCACATTACAATATGTATCTTTAGATTCCGAATCATGACACATAGTCATTGTATGTCCTAAGATTCTGATTGAGTAAAGACTTATCGCACATTTTCACTTGTCAATTGTCATATCTTTTGATAGGATAGCAAAATATAACAATATAGCTGTGACAAGAAGGGAAATTACCTATGTCTGACAATCCGAATGTCCTCCTCATTACAACCGACCATTGGCCAAACTCACTACTCGGTGTCAATGGACATCCAACAATCCAAACACCCACACTCGACTCACTTGCACGCGCCGGCATACGTTTCACACGCGGATATAGTGAATGTCCAGTCTGTGTTCCCGCAAGAAAAACATTAATGACTGGTACAACGACGCGGACACATAAAGACAGGGTATTCAACGATAAAAAAGGAATTAATGGGCTACCAACAGTCGCTCAGACTTTTCGAGATGCAGGATATCAGGCATACGCAGTTGGAAAACTCCACGTCTATCCACAACGTGATCGTATAGGGTTTGACGATGTTATGTTAGGTGAAGAAGGTAGAACACAATATGGAGTGATTGACGACTATGAACTCTTTCTTGGAGATAAAGGTTATGCCGGACAACAATTCGCACACGGTATGTGTAATAACGATTATCTCAACCGCCCTTGGCACCTACCGGAAGATTGCCACGTCACCAACTGGAGCACACAGCAGATGGTGCGTTATATAAAACGGCGTGATCCCACTCGTCCCAGTTTTTGGTATCTATCCTACTGTCATCCACATCCGCCATTAGCTCCACTCCAATGCTACATGGACATGTATCGAAACGTAGATATAGAAATGCCATATCACGGTGAATGGTCTAAAGAATTCGATAATTTACCTTTGCCATTAAAATCACGACAGATGCAAGATTCCCTCTATAGTGAAGATCTGATTCGTTCGGCACGTCAAGCATTTTATGCGCTTTGTACTCACATTGACCATCAATTACGTCTCGTTATCGGTACACTCCGCGAAGAAGGACTCTTAAACAACACTATCATTCTCTTTACCTCTGACCACGGTGATATGTTGGGTAATCACAAAATGTGGGCAAAACGACTCTATTATGAAGATTCTGCCAACGTTCCAATGCTCCTTGTTGGTAAAGCAAAGGACGACCGAGTTGGACATAATAGAGTAGATGACCGTCTTGTTGGATGGCAGGACGTAATGCCAACCCTCCTCCATCTCGCGGGAGTAGATATACCTGATACAGTAGATGGAATCCCAATGGTAGGTGACAATAAACGCGAATGGTTATATGGAGAAGTAGGTGAAGGTGGTACTGCAACCCGAATGATACATGAAGGTCGTTATAAGCTTATCTACTATGGAACCGGAAACTACCGTCAACTCTTTGATTTAGAAGAGGATCCGAGAGAACTTAATGATCTATCTGATTCACCCAGACATGCGGATATACTTGATAGATTGACAGAACTTCTGATAGGGGAACTATACGGTAACGACCTAAAATGGATCGAAGATGGTAAACTTGTTGGTCTATCTGACGGTGAGTATCGTCCATCAGCAAATCGCAACTTATCCGGACAACGTGGAATCCACTGGCCACAATCCCCATCTACTGGACGTTGAATATCCTGGTAAATAATGGTACTATTATAACAGGTCTTACGCACTTGTTAGGTGCGGTTTCCCGACAAATGCCACACGGTGAATGTCTAATGAAGATTAAGTTATTAATTTCAGTGATTTATCAACGAGCGATAAATCACACTACTACGAACTAGGTTGTTTGTAGTAGGGCAATTCATTGCCCGTCAATTACCCAAAGTATTATTTAATCTTCATATGACATTCATACCCGACGAATTCCATATGCGGATTCGGCGTTGATTTGGGGGAATGACCTAATGTCATTCATACCCGACGAATTCCATATGCGGATTCGGCGTTGATTTGGGGGAATGACTTAATGTCATTCATACCGTTGATTCCTTGATTCCTTGATTTCTTGATTCTTTGATTTGGCGTATTTGGCGTTGATTTATCCTGCAGGGTATCTTATGCCATTTTTGGTAATTTATGTCCCATTAATAAAATCTCTTTAATGTAGCACAAACTTTCAGTTTGTGTAGTATTTCAAGACATAAATATCCCCTAATCAAGGGAAAATCATTTATAGAAATGGCATTATGAAATTTAGCGGAATAGGACTTTTTAAAATTTATGGCAAAAAAGAAATCAGACACAAATAATAACGGTGCAACACTTGGATTTGAAGCGACTTTATACCAAGCAGCTGATAAACTTCGGAATAACATGGATGCCGCTGAATATAAGCACGTCGTTTTAGGGTTGATTTTCCTCAAATATATCTCGGATACTTTTGAGGAAAAGTATAACCACCTACTTGAAGAGTTTGCTAATCCTCAGAGTGAATTTTATATCAAAGAGGAAATTGCACGTTATGAATATGCTGAAGATAGAGACGAATACTTAGCTGAAAACATCTTTTATGTACCGAAGGAAGCACGCTGGGCATATTTACAGGCAAACGCCAAGCAACCAGAAATAGGAAAGTTCATTGATGACGCTATGCATACCATAGAACAGGAAAACCCACGACTCAAAGGTGTTCTGCCTAAAGACTATGCACGCCCAGGACTTGATAAACAACGGCTCGGTGAACTTGTAGATCTCATCGGCACTATCGGTTTGGGTGAAGAGGTGAATCGCTCAAAGGATATATTGGGCAGAGTTTACGAATACTTCCTTTCACAATTTGCAAGTGCCGAGGGTAAAAGAGGCGGTCAATTCTATACCCCCCGCTGCGTCGTGCAGCTGCTTGTTGAGATGCTCGCACCATATCAAGGACGGATTTACGACCCGTGCTGCGGTTCAGGCGGCATGTTTGTCCAAAGTGAAGAATTCGTTAAAGCACACGGTGGGCAGCGCGACGACATCTCTATCTATGGACAAGAGTCCAACCCAACCACACGCCAATTGGCACTAATGAACCTCGCGATTCGAGGCATTGAGGCGAATATCGGACAGGAACACGCCGACAGTTTCCATGATGATCAACACCCAGACCTAAAAGTTGATTACATCCTCGCCAATCCACCCTTCAATAGTAGCGACTGGGGCGGTGAACGATTGCGTGAAGATAAACGTTGGACTTACGGCACACCGCCAACTGGCAACGCAAACTTCGCTTGGGTACAGCACTTTGTCTATCACCTTTCGCCAAACGGAATCGCTGGCTTTGTGTTGGCAAACGGCTCCATGAGTAGCAATACTGCAACCGAAGGTGAAATACGCAAAAATATTGTTGAAGCAGACTTAGTGGATTGTATGGTCGCGTTACCTGGGCAGCTCTTTTATTCTACATCTATTCCTGTTTGCCTTTGGTTTATCGCAAGGAACAAGGAAAATCCGAATTTTCGGAAACGCACGGGAGAAACGTTATTTATAGATGCACGTAGGTTAGGAAAGATGATTGACCGCGTACATCGTGAACTTACTCAGAAAGAAATAGCACATATTGCTGACACCTATCACGCATGGCGCGGTGATGAGGATGCGGGTGAATATGTTGATGTGCCCGGTTTCTGTAAAAGTGCCAAACTTGACGAAATTCAGGAATATGAATACGTGCTTACCCCAGGACGATATGTAGGTGCTGAAGTGCAAGAAGAGGACGACGAAGAATTTGAGGATGTAATGGCAAACCTGATTGAGAAATTAACTGAACAGATGGCAGAGGCGAGGCGATTGGATGATGCTATCGCGAAAAATTTGCAAATGCTCGGATTTGGAGATGAGCAATGAATTTCAGGGACGAAGAAATCAAACGCCAATTACGGTTAGGTGAAGATAACCTTTGTGAATTTAAGGAAATTACGTTCTCAGGAAATGTGCCTAAGAGTCCACGGCGGGACGACCTCGCAGATGAACTCGCTGCATTCGCTAACACGGATGGTGGTGTAATTCTGTGCGGTGTAACCGACAGTGGCGATATTCAAGGCATGTCGCGCGAACAGATGGATGCATTGGAACAACTCTTGACTAATCTCTGCACTGACATGATTAAACCTTCAATTCGTCCTGCTATTTTTCGTAGAGAAATAGAAGAGGACAAACCGTTCCTGCTCGTTGCAGTACCATCAGGATATGCACTGCACGATAGTCCGGGAGGTGGCTACCATCGTGTTGGCAGTACAAAACGCAAAATGACCAGTGATGAACGGTTACTTCTTGCACAGAAGCGGGGGCAAACACGCTCCCTCTGGTTTGATAAACAGGCGGTACCGGGAACAGGCTTTGGATCATTGGACGAATCCCTTTGGAAACCTTTGTTAAGTGCCGAAGGGGCCACCGCTCCTGAATTGGCATTGGAAAAGATGGGACTCCTAACCGATGATGAAAACGGTACAACACGGGCAACTGTAGCAGGTGTTCTTTTGTGCACCCGCTCTCCAGAGCAATGGCTTCCCAATGCGTGCATCTCTGCAACCTGTTACCGTGGTACAGACCGCGCCTCTGGACAGATAGATGCCCAAACAATTACAGGTCCGTTGAACCGACAAATTGCTGAAGCAGTGGCGTTTGCTGTTCGCAACATGCGTGTCGGTGCATACAAGAATCCTGGTCGTACGGACCTACCACAATACAGTGAAAAAGCACTCTTTGAAGCGATCGTCAACGCGGTTGCACATCGCGACTACACAATTCAGGGTAGTAAGATTCGACTCTCAATGTTTACAGACCGCATTGAAATAAATTCTCCTGGAGGTTTGTCAAACAACCTAACGATTGAAAGTATGGCAGTCCGACAATCAATGCGAAATGAAGCGCTAACCTCAATGCTTGGAAGGATGTCTGTTGCGAATATACGCGGCTCGGAGGATCGACAATTTATTATGGAACGACGCGGAGATGGTGTGCCAATTATCTTTCGTGAAACGAAAGCGTTAAGTGGAGAATCGCCAGAGTATCAACTCATTGATGGTTCAAATCTCATTCTCAGAATTCCTGCTGCTCCCACTGAAGTGACACACGTAAAAGCTTCTGTCCAATGCGATCTGCCTGATTCTACCCTCCGGAAAGTGGATGTTTTAATGCTTTATCAAAACAATACGATGGCACGCAGATTCACTGCTGGAGGTGGAAATGTACATATCAATTTACCCGCCGTAAATCTGCCGATGACAGTGTTCGTAGCGGCAGAGGGTTGTGCTGCATATCTTGAACACAATTGGGTACCAACACAAGGGAAACTTATCGTTAAAATGCAATCTCTATCCGAAGGTGGTTCAGCACTCTTTCCTAAAGGAGAAGGCAATCTACCAGGTTTGTCAGGAAAAATTAACCTGATTGGGGACACTTATAACCGTATTTCGCTTTATACCTTCAATATCACTATCAACCAAGGGCAATCGCAGCCAGTTCATTGTTTTCTCGGAGACGATCTGCACCTGACTGATGCCAATGGTAGAGAGCTGTTAGTCCGTATCGTTGCCATCGTTGGCAAATCGGCATTGCTGGAATATCGCCCGTATAACAAAGGAGATGAAAATGACAGTTAGAGAATTAATGGAATTTCTCGAAAAATAGCCTGATGATCTACGAGTTGTTGTCAACGGGGAGTTGTAGAACAAACTTTTTAGTTTGTGGTTTCCCATTACACTTTGAGATGAGTCGTAAATGCCGAATATAATTTCAGAAATTGTATTAGATTATGAAGGTGAACAATGAATTTACAATTCGACAGTTTAGCAAAATCTATTGATATTCTGGAACGTTCTGTCAGGACAGCGAGTAGAGTTGATGACTCTGATGAAGATTTACAAGAAGCAGTTCGTGCGGGAGTTATTCAACACTTTGAGGTGGCTTACGAACTGTCGTGGAACATGATGCAGCGATGGCTTAAAGAAAATATCGGAACCGATTATGTTAAAGGTCTTAATCGAAAGAACTTCTATCGTTTAGCTGCAGAAAATTTGCTTATCGCTGACCCAGAACGCTGGATGGATTATCATAATGCCCGTAATTCTACCTCCCATACTTACAATGAGGAAGCTGCCGAAAATGTTTTTAAGGAAGCTACAGAGTTTCTCCATGATGCCAAGTACCTTTTAAAAATGCTGGAGGCACGTAATGATTGATCTTAATCCAAAGCATTTTGAAACAGTTCAACATATACTTGCCAAACATGTTCCTGGATGTGAGGTCCGCGCTTTTGGGTCGCGTGTAAAATGGACAGCTAAGGATTATTCGGATCTTGATCTTGCTGTCGTCGGTAGTAAGCCGTTAACCTTGAGACAGATAGGTCAATTAACGGAAGCTTTTGAAGAGTCAAATCTTCCAATTCGTGTTGATGTCTTAGATTGGCATACGATATCGGAAGAATTTAAAAAAATAATTACAGAAGAATATGAGGTGATACAAGGATCAGAAGCTGTTACAACAAATGAGAAATCTGAAATAATTCCCATGAATTCAACTACAAAAAATAACCGTTGGAATATTGTGGAACTCGGAGATGTTGTCCAAATTAATCCTCGGAGAACACTTACGAAAAAAGAAAAAGCATTCCATCTTGCTATGAAAGACGTTGAAGTATACAAGCGGGAAATTATCTCACACTCGTCCAAAGAATTTAGTGGATCTGGTACGCGGTTTCAGAATGGAGATACGCTTTTAGCTCGTATCACACCTTGTCTTGAGAATGGTAAGACCGTTTATGTAGACTGCCTGAAATCTAATCAAGTTGGTCACGGGTCAACAGAGTTTATTGTATTATCTGCGATTGAAGGTAAAACGGATAACTTGTTTGTATACTATTTAGCAAGAGATCCGAGTTTTCGAACATTTGCCATTCACTCCATGCAAGGTTCCACGGGACGCCAACGAGTAGATGCAAAATCGTTACGTTTGTTTGAATTTCCTCTACCTCCAATTGAGAAACAACGCCGTATCGCCCACATCCTCGGCACACTTGATGACAAAATAGAACTCAACCGACAGATGAATGAGACACTGGAAGCAACAGCACGGGCAATTTTCAAGTCGTGGTTTGTCGACTTTGACCCCGTGAAAGATAAGATGAAAGGGCGCAAACCTGCATGCATGGATGCCGAAACTGCTGCCTTATTTCCATCTGCATTGCAAGATTCTTCGCTTGGGAAAATTCCGGAAGGATGGGAAGTTGGAACAATTAATGAGGATTTTGACCTTACAATGGGACAATCACCACCTGGATCCACGTACAACGAAGATGAAGAAGGTATGCCATTTTTTCAGGGGAGAAGGGATTTCGGTTTTAGATACCCAACGCGCCGGGTGTATTGTACAGCACCAAAACGATTTGCTGAAAAAGACGATACCCTGGTAAGCGTTCGCGCACCTGTGGGCGACATAAATATGGTTGAGGAAAAGTGCAGTATAGGTCGCGGTGTGGCAGCAATAAAACATAAAAGCAGCAGTAGATCTTATACCTACTACACCATGCAGTCTTTGCAGAAAGTTTTTTCTCGTTACGAGGCAGAAGGAACAGTTTTTGGGGCAATTAATAAAACAGACTTCCAAACACTTTCTCAACTCAAACCATCTAATGAAATTATTGAAGCATTTGAACGTCTTATTTATCCTTTAGATCAAACTATTGAGAACAACGAAATTGAATCCCGCACACTTGCTCAAACGCGTGACACCCTGCTCACAAAACTATTATCAGGTGAAATTCGCGTAAACGATGCAAATGAGATCGTGGAGGTAGAAAATGGAATATCCAAAGATATTCATTCAGTTACCTGATATTCCAGATCAAGTTGAATCTGCTTCACACGCTTACCAGTTAGCATTTTCACTTGTTCGTGCGGGAGATGTAATTGGATGGCGGAAACTCGTTAAAAACATACGACCAAGAGTTTTCAAGTCTTTGGTCGAATGGCAGGAAAATGAATTGCATGGACAAAAACCTGAAAGCAAAGAGCAATTGGGTCAGGTAGTGGATAGAGCAGTAGAGATTATTTCACCCTTAATGGTCGTTGCCTTAGTAGGCGTTGAATCCGGCAGAGAGGAATTTAAAAATCAGAAATCTTTTCTTGATGATTTGTTAAACATTACTGGGTGGAATACTGATAAGAACATAGGTTGGAAAAGACTACCTTATGCGTTAGGGTATGTTTATCATAGTTTGCACGGGTGCGTAAGTCTCAGCACAAATCAGATTGGGCTTGCGCGGGATCTTGCGCGAGTTAAAATACAGACAAAACATGAAAGAAGAAAAGTAGTACGAGTTTGGGAAATGAGTGAGCTTGTGGGATGGCCCGAATCGCTTGGACCGAATTGTGTTGATAGTTGGATATATTTAGTAAACGCTCATGAAAGAGATAGATGGGAGTGGTTGTCTCAAATATATGGAAATGACAAGGAAGAATACCAAGTTTTATTGGTTGCCTATTACATGGCACTGAATATTCATGAATTGGCAGTAATAATCTCATCAAACGAACAAAACAGGTTAAGCGGAAGTTATACTCGAAACCTTCCATTTCGTTTTAACGTCCCGTTGACTTTCATGTCTGAAAACCAAGAGATAATTGAACGAGCACAGGAAATTTTGCGTCGTAATCCAGATGCAGTTACGGAGTTATGGACAATGTTAAATGTGAAAACTGACGAAGTGAGCCATTTATGGGAACATTGGGTTAACTTGTTCGAAGATTGGTTGAGTAATGTCTATAGCAGATACCAAAATGTTAGTATGCAGACTATTCATAAAAACGTTGATCTTCACCGTGTCTTTTTTGATATGTTGTAAAAGTAGTCTTTGATTTTGTTTGTTTTTTGGGTATATAGTGCTGTGTCAAGTGTTTTCTGATGGTACTAAAAAGTCGGGAATTGGAGTTCCCTCCTACAATACAAAACATTCTGTAGGAGCGATCTCCGAATCCTGACCTACAAAATAGAACTTGACAAAGCAATAGTGGATAGTCCATTCTAATATTATAGTTTTCTATTTTTTTCGAATACTTGACAGACAATATCATTTATTTTAAACTTTTCCCAAATAGTTTTTCGAGGCACAGTATTTTGAGCAAGAAATATAGAGTTACATTGACAGATGCGGAGCGTGAAGAACTGAATATGTGTATAAGTAGCGGAGAAAATAAAGCGTATAAGATCAAACATGCCCACATTTTATTGAAAGCAGATACCAAAGGAGCTGGTTGGTCAGATAAACAGATAGCCGAAGCCTTTTCGTGTCATCACATGACGGTGTATAATGTGCGTAGACGTTTTGTAGAAATGGGTTTATCGGGTGCTTTAGATCGTTCCAAACGCGAGCATCCTCCCAACCCTCGTAAACTTGATGGTGAGGCGGAGGCACGCTTGATTGCGCTGAGTTGTAGTGAACCGCCAGAAGGCTTTGGCAGATGGTCGTTGCGTCTTCTTGCTTCGGAGTTAGTGCGGCTTGAAATCGTTGAAAGTATTAGCCACGAAACAGTGCGTCAGACACTAAAAAAGCAATTTGAAACCGCAGCTTGTAGCACAAAGGGGGATCCCACATGAGGTAGATCCTGTGTTTGTTACGGCAATGGAGGAAGTCCTTGAAATCTATCAGAAACCTTTGGATACAAGCGTTCCTGTTGTGAACATGGATGAAAAACCTGTAACTTTGAGAGATGATATTCGTGATCCGTGTCATGGCAAACCGGGTCAAATCAAGCGTGTGGATAATGAATATAAACGCAATGGCACGGCACAACTTTTCGTGTTCACAGAGGTACTTTCTGGTTGGCGGCGTGTATCTATTCGGCAACGACGGACTGCTGCGGATTGGGCAGAAGAGGTAAAGGTGTTATTAGACGAAGTGTATCCGAATGCGAAGCAAGTGACTTTAGTTTGTGATAACCTCAATACACATACACTTTCATCTTTGTATAAAGCGTTTTGTGAGGAAGAACCATAAAGGTTGTGTTCTCGTTTAGAAATAGTGTATACCCCTAAGCAGGGGAGTTGGTTGAATATTGCGGAGATAGAACTGAGTGTGCTCACACGCCAGTGTTTGTGTCGTCGTATTTCTGACATAGAAACGCTACGAAGAAAAACAAAAGCCTGGGAAGTAAGACGCAATAGTGAAGCAAAGCAAGTGGATTGGCAATTTACAAAAGAGGATGCGAGCATTCAATTAAAACGCCTATACCCGCAATATTAGAGTGGACTGACTACTAGT
>CAZZBB010000016.1:0-19531 GCA_964652195.1 uncultured bacterium
ACTGTATACATACACCTTTCGCACCGCTGGTGCTCGGTTTCTTGTGGCATTTACGTTTCTACACACCTTTCGCACCGCTGGTGCTACGGATTTAGTCAATAGTAATTTTTTTCTGCAAGTTTCATGTTGTGGCTTAACTCATCAATTAATAAGTTCTTATCAAGCAACAGCCTGTTGAACGCTATCTAACATTAAATCCTAAGCACCAGAAGTGAGGGATGTGTCTCAACATAAAGAATGGACTTTCAAGTCTCTGTTTAATTCTTAAAACTGTCCAAACTATAGTAATACCATTTCTATTATATTTTCCTTCATTACCGACTGTTAGAAATCAAAACTGTGAACGGAATCCCAAACTGAAAGTTTATGCTACGATAAAGACGCATTTTCAATTAGAATTGGTATATTAATTAAAGTCCTGCTGCATGTCGACCGGCGTCTGGATCACCAGCAGCATAATATATACCACTCTCTTTATCAACATACAACATCACCGGCACTGCGATTGGATGAGATTTTCTATCAACCCTATGTCCGCGATCAAGTAGTTCATCTATCACATCCTGACAAACGGTAGAATTGATACTTAATGAACCTGCCTTCTTGAAAGTTTTCTCGCGTATTGGATTGGGATCGAATGAATCTTGGTGATGATCGGTCGCAAAACGTGGTGTTCTCACCGCTTCTTCAGGTAGCATATCAAATTCTACAAAATTTAGTAGAAGATTCATCGTCGTCTGGTCTTGTAAATCACCGCCTGCTACGCTTATTGCCAATAACGGTTCTCCATCCTTTAATACCAGAGTCGGGGTCAAAGTAATTCTGGGACGTTTTCCCGCTTCAATACAATTTGGATGATTAGGATTCGTATTTAAGCTGCGTAAACGATTCCCCCAACTAACTCCTGTAGAACCACCCATATTTTCTTCTACATGTACATTTGCACTTGGAGTTGCTGAAACAACATTACCCCATTTGTCAGCAATAACACAAGTTGTCGTTCCACCATCACCAGGACGGTATACACCACCTGTTAATAAGGGTTTCATGTTTTCAACATCACCCGGTCTTACTTCATCTGATGCTTTCTGCATATCTATCAATGATCGTCGTATTTCAGTATAGTTATCTGATAACAGTTTCTCCAACGGAACATTCACGAATTCAGGATCAGCATAATATGTATCTCTATCAGCCATAGCTAATTTGAGTGATTCAATCACCACATGAATATAATCAGTAGATAGATGTCCCATGCCTTTCAAATTAAAATCTTCAAGTAAACGTAAAGTCTGACAAAGATAGGGACCTTGTGTCCAAGGACCACACTTACATACTGTATACCCACGATAATCAATAGTTACTGGATCTTCAACCATTGTTACGTGTGCAGCAAGATCATTCTTTCTCAGAAATCCACCTTTTTCAATATAGTAGGATTCTAATTCATCAGAAATATCTGGATTAACCCAATTTCGTCCATAGAATCGATCACTTGCTCCTTGTATTTTCTCTTCACGAGTGCCGTTTGTGTTTCGTTCTTCATCAACAAGCCGTCTTAAGGTATTAGCTAATTTTGGATGCCAGTCAGCGTTACCATCATCAAGTAATCGGAGTGTAGGTGTGACGATATCTTCAAAACTCATTGTCCCATAGAGTTTGAGTGTGGTTGTACATAAGTCCACCACAGACGGTACTGGTGCCATCTTAATATCACCGTTTGGAATACCATTTTCCATATACCAGTCAATGGCTTCTTGTGATAAAGGTGCTCTACCCAGACCAGACAGAGATTTCACTTCTTTCTTTTTCGCATCATAAATTAGAAGTGGCACTTCACCACCAATAGAACAAGCAACATGATCCGTTATATTTAGAGCAAGAATTGTTCCTGCAGCAGCATCAGCGGCATTTCCACCTGCTTCTAAGATTTCTATTCCTGCAGCCACTGCCTTTGCTCCACCAGCTGCAACAACACCTTCCTTACTCTCTGCTTTCCACCCTATATTAACATCTTGCATTTTATTTCCTCTATGTCTATACTCATATCATTATAATTTAGAATAGAGCATACCATGAACATATAACCTTATCAATACCAAAGCCAAACTATACACCATCATACAATATGAAACCATCAAGACCCCGTCAATTTTGGGACGATTATGCTTCAAGATTCAAGAATCGAAGCGTAGCAGAAAATTACAAATACCGACCATCATATCCCGCTGAGACTTTTCACATTATTCTGGATTTATTAGATGAAGAAAACAAAAGAATTCTTGATGTAGGATGTGGTACAGGGAAAATAGCAAGAAATATTGTTGAATTTGTTGAAAAAGTGGACGCTGTTGATTTCTCTGAAGAAATGATTAGAGAAAGTAAATCCCTCATGAATGGTGACCATTCAAATCTACAATGGATTTACGGAGAAATAGAAAATGTAAAACTGTTTCCTCCGTATAACATGGTTACTGCTGGAGCAAGTATACATTGGATGGATTGGGATATTGTTTTTACCAGATTCAAAGAAGTTCTGACTCCAAATGGGTTATTAGTGATTATAGATGGAGACCGTCCAACACAAGCACCATGGTATATGGATGAAACATCTTTGATAAGTATATTTTCAACAAACCAACATTATAAGAGTATTGACCTAATACAGGAACTCATTGATAGGAAACATTTTCATCTAATTGGAGATAAGAGAACAGCAGCTATTCATTACACGCAAACAGTACAAGATTATATTCAATCTTTTCATTCAAGAGCGAGTCTTAGCAAAGAAGACATGGGTGAGAAAAATGTAAGAGAATTTGATACTAAACTTGCCGATATACTATCTCCCTATACGGATGATAATGGTATTCTAACATATAAATTAGGAACTCGGATTTCATGGGGAATACCTTTAACATAAGATTAAATCGTGCTACGTTTTTATACTATCTATCTTCTCAGAAACATTACCATATATCTACTTGCCATTAAGGTATTAAGGTATTCGACGATAAAGACGATTATATTTCGTGGAATCAATTAGCTCATATTCCTCTTCCAAACCTTTGACATCACCATATTCTGTACGCCATACTATTACATAATCTGCGGGGAAATCTTTCTCTTTATATCTCAGTGGAAAATGATCAGTATTTGCTTCATAATTATTTAAATATGCTATTCCCTTATTTATTATTAGATGACATTCAATATGACCAAACGGTTCAACGTATTTAGGTACAAAACCAAGTTCATCTGAAGTGCCATTCCATTCACCTGGTATACTCATAAGAATTGTATCTTCATTATCAATTCCATCCAACGACAAAGCCTCTTTAATATCTCGGTTCAACAGAGTATACGTATGAATGTTGAGTCCAAGATGGCATATTGATAAAACTATAATGATACCTGCTATACCATAATTGACTATCTTATGAAGTGGAATAAAGAAAAATGGCAGTAATACTAAGTAAATATATAGATGAAACCTATCATTTATCCAACCTCCACTTAATCCAGACCATGGTGTAATAAAATACAATACAGTAATCAACATTGATAATATGAGAAAACCATCAGTCTCTATAATGTATCGTGTCCAAATGGGTTTATTCTTTTCAGATATTTCATTCTTATTGGAAAGCATTATCCTACAAATTATCGTTAGTATAAGAAAAACAAAAAATACCAGCAGTAAAGCCTGTCCTATAAGAATATGTTCATCACGAAATGAAACCAAAGACTTCATTGAGAAAAAATAATCTAACAACCATTCAAACCCTTTATATCCTTTATCGACATGCTTATCAGCAAGGTATAGATAATGACTGAAAAACATGAAATATGCTGGTAAAAGAATACCAATAAAGATCAGACATGATTTTACTCTCGCTATAGATTCCTTCAGACGTTCCAACAACGAATTTGATTCAGATTTACTTGACGATAGATCTATCACTATTTCATATACAGATAGATACATCGAAAGAAATGTCATTGAGAAGATAAGCAATATATATGAATGAAAATGGGTGAGATAGGTTATTAACAGCAGAACATATATGATTACAATGTTATAGACACTTACTTCTTCCTTAATTCGCCACCAATATCCAAGAGTGAAGAAAAATAGGGACATGCTAAGAACAAAGTTGTAAAAACCCATATGGAGAAGATAGTTATAAGCAAAAATGAAACCAACAAGTCCAAAGTAGGGGGTAGTATTCTTAAATCCTTTGAGTAAATAGAAGAGTGATAAAGGAAGGAGTATTATACAGAGAGTAAGTACTATTTTCTCACATACAATCGGTGGAAAAATATACATCAATCCCAATAGCAGCGCATGTGAAGTCCAGTTAGGGAATAATGTAGGATTCAATTCGTAAACTTCTCGTAATTGAGAGTTTTCTGGATTATGATATTCTTTCAATACATAAGCATTATATATGTGACTGGCTCCATCTTGTGTTGGAAAATACTTGAAACCCCATACTGGTATAAGATGAAACACAATTAACACTATAACGATTATAACATCTTTTGAGAATCTACGTTCTTTCATCACCTATGTATCCTTACCTTAAGACATAGATTACAATTCTATTCAAGCTCTATTTTAATTGAATACATATATTGATACAACCCACATTATTAATTTATTGTGTGTTTGAAAATAGATATATGAGAATTATTTTCCCGATTGTTACATTTCTTCTTTGGGAGGGGATTTCGATCCCCGATCCTTCAAAATCCTTGATTTGACGAATATAAAAATCTGATTTATCAAACTCACGTTAAAATAGAAAGGACTTACAAAACAGAAATTAAAGTGTAGGACACTTTAATTTCTGAATTGTAAGTCCTAAAATTAATCAGAATGATCTATGAACATCCGCTCGTTGCGCCACAATTAGTGCAACGATAGCATATTCCACTGCGAATCATTAGCGTGCCACATTCATGACAGGGTGGTGCATCCCCGTGTCGGAGTGTTATCATTTTCTCATGATCTGCCCACGGATTTGATTCACCATTGTTACCATGTGCTTCTGGTTTTAATTCTTCAGGTAGAGCCATCTGTTCGTCTAAACCAATTGCATCAGCAGAAATTTCCTGCCCATCCTTTGGTAAGAATTCTTTTCCAAGCCAACGGAACACATAATCAACGATTGATTTCGCCATAGGGATATCTGGATCTTGTGTAAATCCTGATGGGTCAAATCGTACATGACTAAACTTATCTACCAGAGAGTCTAACGGCACACCATACTGAAGTGCTACAGAAATGAGGATTGCAATTGAGTCCATCAGACCGGAAATTGTTGATCCTTGTTTACTCATTGTCAGGAAGACTTCACCCGGTGTGCCATCTTCGAAGAAACCAACATGCATGTACCCTTCATGGCCACCGACACTGAATTTATGAGTAATAGAGTTTCGTTTATCAGGAAGCCGTCTCCGAACAGGAAGTGCAACGGTTTCCTCTTCAGCATCCTGTGAAGTACTGGTAGAAAGGGGTTGACTTCCTTTACTTCCGTCCCTATATATCGCAAGACATTTCACACCGAGACGCCATGCTTCCACATATAATTCCTTGATATCATCAACTGTTGCATCGTTTGGCACATTAACTGTTTTTGAAATAGCACCAGATATAAACGGTTGTACAGCAGCCATTAATTTCAAGGGGCCTATATGATGGATAAATCGTGTTCCATGTTTCCCAGATTGAACAGCACAATCGAATACAGGATAATGTTCAGTAGATAGATGCGGAGCATCTTCAATTGTACCTGTACCACAAATAATCTCTTCAGCAGAGGCGATCTCACTTGCATTAAATCCGAGATATGCGAGAAGATTAAAATTGGGATCATCGGCTTTATCAGCAGAAACACCTAAGCGCGAAAGACATTTCTCTCCAAGAAATCCTGGAGCAAAAGCAAGATTTAGATCAAAGGAACTTGGTAACATCTCCTCTACATGTTCAATATCCTCATCAGTAAATCCTTTATACTTTAGAGATTCAGGATTTATATAAGGTGTTCCTTCAAGTGTTCCTGTACCAACGATATGTGTTACAATTTCCTCAATATGATGTGAACTATAGCCGAGTTTGTGTAATGCATCGCGAACACTCTGATTTACAATCTTTATATATCCACCACCGGCTAATTTCTTGAATTTAACGAGCGCGAACTCAGGTTCAATACCGGTTGTATCGCAATCCATCAGCAGAGCAATTGTTCCTGTCGGTGCAATAACACTGATTTGTGAGTTTCTATATCCCCACTGTTCACCGTTCTGTAGACAGATATCCCAATCTTCGCGAGCAGCTTCTAAGAGATCTGTTGGACAAGTTGTTGCATCTATCTTGTATGCAGTATCACGGTGCATTTTGATAACACCTAACATAGACTCAGTATTCTTCTCATACCCAGCAAATGCCCCGATACTCTTAGCGATTTCTGAACTTGTTTGGTAACCTTTACCACTCAAAATAGCCGTAATCGCACCAGCATAACTACAGGCTTCGGCACTGTCATAAGGAATTCCTAACCGCATTAAGAGAGCACCTAAGTTAGCAAATCCAAGTCCAAGTGGACGATATTCGTGAGATCGTCGGGCAATTTTCGGTGTAGGATATGAAGATAGATCAACGATAATTTCCATCGCTGTGATGAATACCTTTATTGTTGCCCTGAAGCCATCTATATCAAATGATCCGTCATCATTAAGGTATTTGACAAGATTAATACTTGCTAAGTTACATGCAGAATCATCTAAGAATAGGTATTCACTACAAGGATTACTTGCATAAATACGATCACTTTCTTTACAAGTATGCCAAGTCTGAATTGTATCATCAAACTGAACACCAGGATCAGCACATGCCCATGCAGCTTCAGCGATTCTCTGCATTAATTCCTTAGCTTCATATTCTCCTGATACCTCTCCGGTGGTTCGGTAAGTAGTTTGCCATTTACTACCATCTAAATAGGCATCCATGAAGATGTCAGGAATCCGTACAGAGTTATTGCTGTTTTGTCCACTGACAGTGCCGTAAGCTTCACCATTAAAGTCTGACGGGTATCCCGCAGCGATTAATATCTTTGCTTTTTCCTCTTCCTTCATTTTCCAGTCGATATAATCAACAATTTCAGGATGGTCCATATCTAAAATGACCATTTTGGCTGCGCGTCTTGTTGTTCCACCAGACTTAATACTACCTGCCCATCTATCAAAACCTTCTAAAAATGATATTACACCGGAACTCTCACCACCACTTGATAAATGTTCACCTTTTGCTCGTAAACGACTAAAATTAGATCCTGTGCCACTACCGTATTTAAATAATCTTACTTCAGATTTTTGTAGATCCAGCATTGAATCAAGCGTGTCATCAACACTTTGAATAAAACATGCTGAGTTCTGTGGATGCTCGTATGCGTTTTGCGTTATATTTACTTTTCTTTCTTCTCTGTCCCAATAATAGTTGCCACCAGCCCCTTTGATATCATATTCATGCCATAACCCACAGTTAAACCATACAGGAGAATTGAACGCACCCCTTTGATTAACAAGGATATGCGTTAACTCCATTTCAAATGTATCTGCGTCTTCAGATGTTGCGAAATATCCCCCGAATTCTTCACCTGCACGACGAAGTGTACGTGCCACACGTGTTACTAATTGTCGAACACTACTTTCCGATTCTACGTCTGGAACACCAGCTTTTCTAAAATATTTTGAGGAAGCGATGTCTGTTGCGAGTTGAGTCCAAAAATTAGGCACTTCAACTTGATCTTGTTTAAAAATCACATTGCCTTTTTCGTTGTAAATAGCGGAATCCCGTCGTTCCCATTCAATCTCGTCGAATGGGTGTACATCGGGTTTGGTAAAGTGACGATCAAAGGTGAGACCAGTTCCATCACCATCTTTTGGATCTTCAATCGCTTCGTCATTATCTCTGAAATTATCTTCTGCCATAATTTCCTCCTTTGCGGAATTTTAACAAATTTGAATTCAATTAACAAGAAAAAAATCTCTATCTTTCTATACAGAATTTTACCAGTATTAAATTTAAATATATTTAAGAGTAGGATGAATATAGATTAGACAATACGTCATCCTACTAATTGAAAATATGAGTCAATAGAATATTTATCAAATTATTAATTTCATTAATAACAACGTTAAAATACGTAATATATCTTCAAATAGTGATAAATTATTAAATTAAATTCAAATCTATAGTGTTTTACTGTTTTGTTAAACAATGGTATTACCACCAATAGTCAGTAGTCAGCATTAGACTCTTCTGTGGGCGGGGATTCCGATCCCGATTCTTACATTTCTTCTCTTCTGTATTTTCTTCTGTGGAAAGGGATTCCGGTCCCCGATTCTTACATTTCTTCTCTTCTCTTATATTCTGTGGAAAGGGATTCCTACATTTATTTGGTCTGTTGATTTGACAATTCAGAATACTTCACAGGAGAAATCTGACATATACATAGAATTAAAAGAAAAATATTGAAGAAAAATATATACATCTACATCTAAAATCACATGCGTGAAAAATAAAGTCGCAAAACTCTTTATATATATGTTAGAATAGGTTTGTATATAATAAGATATATAATCAATAAAGGTTTATTATGTTATGAATAAATATAATTTCAAATCTAAAATGATAAATATCCAGCAATGCCGTAGAAAAGGTATACATATTTCTGAAATAAAGACTGTGATATATCCAGTAATTCATTCTCCTGAAATTCCATTAACTGTCAATCAGCCATATTTTAACATATGTGAAAATTCATAAAAAAAGAGATCAGAGAAATAACACAGAAATGAGAATATTTGAAATTTTACTTTTTTCAATATTTAAGGAGATAAACCCAGTCCAGCACTGGTAGGAAAGCCATAATTTTACCGAAAATAAATGACACACGATGTGACAAAAAGTGTAACATTTTCCCGTTTTTCGACACATTCTAAAATTATGAATCGAAACTCTTGAAAGGAGATTCACACACAAAATAAATTAACGTTATAGTAAATTATAATGCATCACATAATGGATTAAAGATATACAATTACTTAGCATTTAATTTTACAATTCAGTTCTCTATAATGTTTCATAAACCAAACCGTTAGATCCTGCTTTAACTTTAGGAGAAATATCAATAAAAAATGATGACTATTTATCAAAACGATCCTAAATACAGAAAGTCTTTATGTCAAACATTATATAATTTCTCCAAACTATAGTAATATCTGTTTCATTCTATATAAACTACCTATAGGTTGGGTTGAGGAACGAAAACCAACATGTAACATAAGATATACAAGAAATGTTGGGTTTCACCTGCAGTTCATCTCAATCTACGATACAAATTATCAGAAACACTCGGTAACAGAACATTCTTAAATCTTTATGACCCCGACATGAATTACATAATCCTTGACAATGATTAGCAATAGTAGTATACTTTTTTGATATTGAAATATAATAATTAGAAAGGTTATCACGGTAAATTCATACCTAAAACATAAACTATGGATCTTGGACTAAAAGATAAGATTGCTGTTGTTGGAGCATCAAGTAAAGGACTCGGAAAGGCAATTGCTTTAGGGTTGGCACAAGAAGGCGCAAAAGTCACAATTTGTGCAAGAAATAATGATGTGTTAGAAGAGACTGCAGAAGATATTCGAAAACAAACTGTGAGCGAAGTGTTATCTGTCCCAACAGATGTTAGTCAACCTGGACAAGTTGAATCTCTAATTGACAAGACGGTTTCACACTTTGGTGGAATTGATATATTGGTCAACAATGCAGGTGGTCCAAGGGCAGGTCGTTTTGATGATTTGTCTGCAGAGGATTATGAAACTGCAGTACATTTGAACTTGATGAGTACTATTAATTTATGTCGGGCTGCTGTTCCATCTATGCGTACACGGGGCGGTGGAAGAATTATCAACCTAACTTCTGTTTCAGTCAAACAACCGGTTGACGGATTGATATTATCAAATATGGCTCGTACTGGTGTAATCGGTTTTGCTAAGACCCTGGCAACCGAACTAGCTTCAGATAAGATACTGGTTAACAATGTCTGTCCAGGCATAATATTTACAGATAGGATTAAACAGTTAGCGACTGTTAGAGCAGAAGAAGCAGGTATTACATTTGATGAAGCAATAGAAAAGATGACCGGAGATATTCCACTTGGAAGAATTGGTGATCCTGAGGAATTTGCTAATATGGTGGTTTTCCTCGCATCGGAAAGAGCAAGTTACATGACAGGTACGACAATTCAAGTAGACGGTGGTATGGTTAGATCGCTCCTATAGGTTCGTTAATGTTTGAATTGAGATGACTTGGTTGCAGAACAGCTATAAAGATAAATATTAATTGAACGAGTTGTGCTAAATGACTAATTGTAGAAATTTTTTTCACATAAACAGAAGGTTTTGAGCGTCTTCCTTTTTCTTTGAACCCTCTTTAGTCCTGTAGGGATGAAATGTTAATATGTTAAATACAGCATATGTGAATTTAATACAAACATTTAGTTAACTGGCACAAGTCGTTAATTGAACCAACTAAAAAGTATATAGTTAAAAACAATGCCTATACCTTATAGTATTAAGTTTGTTGACAACATGCTTAAAATAAACCTCACAATAGAGTATATTGCACATGTTAGTATCGGTTATCATACCTGCGTATAATGAGGAGAATACAATTCGTCAGGTACTTGAAACAGTGCAGTCATTACCCCTTGAAATACAAATAATAGTTGTCAATGACGGTTCAACAGACAATACATTTCATATACTTGAGGAATTAAAAACAGATTCTAAACTCACAATTGTCCAGAATGAAGTAAATCGAGGAAAAGGATTCGCTATACGATGTGGAATTCAATATGTTAAGGGAGATATAGTTGTCATACAGGATGCAGATATGGAACTTTCTCCTAACGATCTTGTACATTTAGTTGAACCATTAAAGAACGACGACGTTCAAGTTGTATACGGTTCGCGATTCTTAAAAGGTAAAGGGCATGCAAGTATACATAATTATATAGCAAATAGAATACTTGCATTTTATACAAACCTTCTATATGGATGTAAGATTACAGACGAATCAACAGGTTATAAAATCTTCACAACAGAATTAATAAAAGAATTGAATTTAAAATGTGAAGGATTCGAATTTTGTCCTGAAGTTACAGCAAAATTATTACGGGCTGGACATAATATCCTTGAAGTACCCGTATCTTACTTCCCTCGTACAAAAAAAGAAGGTAAAAAACTTCGGTTTTGGTCAGATGGAATTTTTGCAGCATGGACTTTGTTAAAATATAGATTTATATCTAAGAAACAAATTTTCATAGATAAATAGTTATATGTTTAAGTCTTATCATTTATAAAAGGAATATATCCTATGAATAAATATATCTCACTAACTACATTAATCTTAATGTTTGTTTTTGTCATTACATTCTCAGTATTTGGTCATGGTGAGGGATCCACCCTATTAGAGGATGTGAATAAAGATGGTACCGTAAATATTCAAGATCTTGTTCTGGTAGCAAATTCTATTGGTCAACCAGGAGATCGTAAGGCTGTTCAGAATCCTGATGTTAATCGGGATGGCATTGTAAATGTACTCGATCTTGTTAGAGTAGCGAACAATTTTGGTGTTACCGAACAGAATGACAATTCAACCTATCATGAAATCCAAGATAATGTCTTCGACAAGAGTTGTGCGAATAGTGCATGTCAAGCACCACCCCAAAATTCAGCAGATTTGAATCTTACCTACGGTCAATCCTATCATGATTTGGTCAATCGTATACCAAGGAACAGAGCAGC
Source organism: uncultured bacterium (assembly GCA_964652195.1). Classification (GTDB taxonomy): domain Bacteria; phylum Poribacteria; class WGA-4E; order WGA-4E; family WGA-3G; genus MSPOR6. The sequence continues at coordinate 11,890 of CAZZBB010000016.1, forward strand.
AGCTGCAGCAGGGATGAAGTTGATTGATCCTGGAAACCCTGACAATAGTTTCCTATTAACAAAGTTAATGGGACCTGAAAATCCAAATTTTGGTGGACGTATGCCTTTCGGTGGAGGGGCATTGCATAATGGGAAAATAGAAGCTATAAGGACTTGGATTGAAGCTGGGGCACCGCAAGAAGGAAAAGTTCCCGGTATTGGAGATCTCGGTGTACTTCGTGATCCGGAAGAAATATTTAATCCACCACCACCACCTGCTCTTGGAGAAGGATATCAACTACATTTACCACCTTTTAAGATTGAACCAGGAACAGAACGTGAAGTTTTCTATGCAAAACAGTTATTAGATCATGAAGGTAATCCAATTGAAGGTGATATCTACATCAACAGAGTTGAGATATTTTATCCATCTGGTAGTCACCACTTTATTCTATATCGCTTAACCGATGAAGGATTGACAAATGGAGTCCATAAGAAGGCAATAGATCCGAGTATCGGTGTTAATCCAGAAGATGAATTTCGTGAGCTCGATCCTAACGATCCACAGGCACTTGGGAATTTTGGGGTAGACCGTTTATTCGTTGTGGGTACACAGACCGATGATACATTATTTCAATTTCCTGAAGGTGTAGGTTTACGGATACCTGGGGATACCATTTTCGATCTTAATTCTCATTATATTAATCTCTTAGGAGATGAAACATTAATTGGTGAAACCTATATAAACATATATACGATACCTGAGGAAGAGGTTAAGTATGAAGCGGTAGAGATCTTCGTATCGAATAGATCCATTAATGTCCCACCAGGGTTGACACGAGTCGCAAAAATGACATGGTATGTTGAAGATGAGCTTAATACACGGGGACACGACCCTGATACGGAATTATATGTGTTCTTACTTACATCACACATGCATAGACATGGAGAGTTATTTGAAATATTTCAAAAGTCAACAGGTGATTTACTGCACAGAAGTATAGCATACGATGATGCTCCAATTACTCTCTTTGATTCTCCTATTATACTTAGTCCAGATGATGGTATATCTTTCCAGTGTGTACATAATAATTACGATAAGAATGTGCCTCTCCAATTCGGACTTACCTCCGAGGATGAGATGTGTATTATTTTTGGATATTATTATATACCCGTAGAAAAAGCTGGAGATCTTATACAATAATGGCTTTTGGCGTATTATAGATAAATGACCGACCTGATATAATCCCGTATCTGCTTCTGCAGGCACGGGATTATATTATGATTTACTACTCAGTTTACCAACATGACAATACAGACAACAAAAAAACTTGATTTCATGGATGCTATCACGCAACGGGTCCTTGTATGTGATGGGGCCATTGGAACAGAACTCCGAAATCGTATATCTGCACACCTACCTTGTGTTGATGCATGTAATATATTGGAGGTACATGCTGATAAAGTATTAGAGGTACATCAAGCATACGTGAATGCGGGGGCTGATGTAATTCAGACAAATACATATCAAGCAAATAGGGTAGCATTGACTCAACAAAGATATGAAAGCGATTTAGAAGAGATCAATCGTAAAGGAGTACAATTAGCACGGTGTGCTGCTTCCACGGAATGTTTTGTTGCTGGGTCTGTTGGACAAATTCCATTTCATATAGAAGATGTAACAGAATCAACTGTTCCTCCATCAAGTAAAACTATTCGTCGACTCTTTCAAGAACAGATGGATGTGCTTGTAGATGAAGGGGTTGACCTACTTATCTTAGAAACATTTGTTTTACAGAAACAAGCCGAAATTGCAACCAAGCAGGCATTAACATACGGAATTCCAGTTATAGTTGAGATTAGCGGTATTTCAGGCGGAACTCTTGGGACAGGTGTTGATGTTAGGGTTTTTGCCCAAGAGATAGAACAACTTGGGGCACATGCTGTTGGTATAAACTGTAGAGGACCACACGATCTTGTACAAGCCATGGAACTACTTGGCCCTGTCATTAAATGTCCATTGGTGGTCCAACCAAATGCAGGGAACCCAAGGGTTGAACAAGGGGAAATAGCAGTTTCCTATACAGTAGATGCCGATGACTTTAGTGATTATGTTCAGAAATTAATTAACCTTGGTGCGAATATGATAGGTGGTTGCTGTGGAACTACACCGGAATACACAGCGAAAATCAAGGCTGTAGTTTCCGGTTGTCAACCCGTTAGACGACAACCTCGGATTTTTATTCTTCCCAAAAGTACGCCATCACATCAATCATTTAGAGATAATCCTGTAGAAGAGGTGTTTAACACTCGGGAAAAAATAGTTAGTGTAGAAACACGCGCAAATACATTTCCACAGTTACGAGCATTGCTGAAAGAAGCTCAAGTAATGGCTGCAATTGGTGTTGATCTATTTGATGTTACCGATAATTCTGGTGCAGCAGTGAATATAGGGGCAGTTGCAACTGCGTTTCGTCTCCAACAGACGACGAACATTCCAACATTAATACATTGGACAACACGCTCCCGTAATCTCATAAGCATGCAGTCACATCTATTAGAAGCGGAAGCATTAGGTATACGAGGTATTGTTGCCTTGTCTGGAGATCATCCAAAAGCAGGACCTTACGAGGCCGCGAGTCTTGTACCTGATGTACGTGGGGCAGTACAACTCATGAAACTCATTGGCAGATTGAATCAAGGTGAACTGGCTGATGGCTCTTCAATTGGTGAACCGTGTGGATTTTATTATGGAGGCGGTTTCACAATCGCTGAGAATCTTGAACCACATGTTAAACATCTAAAGAATAAAGTTGCAGAAGGTGCAAAATTTGCATATACACAACCTGTGTGGACATTTGAAGATATTGTCCGTACACATAATGCAACAAATCACCTTAATATAAAAATCCTTTACGGTATTCTTCCCCTTACAAGTTATCGTAGTGCATCCTATCTACGTGATAATTTAGGTCTATACATTCCACAGTTGATAGTAGATAAATATCGTGACCTCGGAAATACAGCTGGAAATGAATTGGGAATGCAGTTGACCTTAGACCTTGTTAAAGAAATCAGAAATCAGAATGACATCCCTATTGATGGAATTTACCTTATCCCCCCTGCACGTTTGAATTGGAAAAACAGACGTACTGTCATTTCAGAAATAGTAAATACGTATCGTTAAGAATTTACAACTGATCCATCTTGGATACTATGAAAACTCATGTAAGTAGAAAATCATCCACACATGTTACAGGACGCGCGCTTCTCTTAGGCATTTTACTCATTCCTGTCAATGTATACTGGATGACTTTAGTTGAGGTAAAATATTACTCGCTTGATGGATCGTGTCTACCCTTATTCATCCAACCTATTTTTATAATGTTTGTCTGTATAGTTGCAAACATATTCTTAAGACGTATTGCCCCACAAAGAATGCTTCAACAAGGTGAACTGTTAACAGTTTACATCATGGTGGCAATTTCTTGTACCTTCGCGGGACACGACACAATGCAGAATATGTTTGGTAGTATCGCCCACCCCTTTCGGTTTGCAACAGAAGAAAATGAGTGGCAAACACTATTCTTTCGGTATTTACCATCGTGGTTAACCATATCCGATTCACAGAGTTTAAGAGGATTCTATGAAGGTGAAGCCACATTCTATACAAAGCACAACTTTTTCGTATGGTTAAAACCATTACTTTTTTGGGGTCTGTTCTTTCTCATCATGATGTTTATGATGTTATGCATCAACACACTTGTACGAAAACGGTGGGCAGAACAGGAGAAATTGGCTTATCCGATTATACAATTACCATTGAGATTATCAGAAGATGGTGGTAATCGACTCTTGAAAAATCGGATGATGTGGACAGGTTTCTCAATTGCGGTCATTATAGGCGTTATTAATGGAGTCCATTATCTTTATCCCCAATTCCCTGAAATTCCATACATAAAACGGACTGCAGCCTTTCAGAACATATTCACAGACAGACCTTGGAGTGCAATTCGTGGAACACGGATATCAGTATATCCGTTTGCAGTTGGATTAGCCTTTTTTCTTCCGCTGGATCTCTCATTTTCATGTTGGTTTTTCTTTGTAGTACGTTTAGCAGAATTTGTTATTGCAGCTGCTCTGGGTACACGATATTTCCCTGCCTTAAATGAGCAAGCTTATGGTGCATGGGTGGCATTATTCTTTTTAGCAGTTTGGGTTACCCGTCGTCATTTGATTGAGGTATTAAAAAAGGTAATCGGACTTAACTCAGAATTGGATGACTCCAATGAACCGATGCCGTATCGTACTGCAGTCTTAGGTATAATTGCATCCCTCATTGCTTTAGGCATCTTTTCGAATATCGCAGGTATGGCATTATGGGTTGCAGGTATATTCTTTGGTTTATATTTCTTACTTTCATTTGCTATTACACGAGTCCGTGCAGAACTTGGCACACCCCATGAAATCTATTTTGTCAATCCACATGATATGGTTGCTATGGTAGGTGGAACCCGACAATTCGACACCAGTAGTCTGACAATTATGTCACTTTTCTATTGGTTTAATCGTGGATATAGGAATCATCCAATGCCAAACCAAATTGAAGCGTTTAAGTTAGCTGAATCCACAGGTATGAGTAACAGACGATTATGGATAGCAATGTTAATTGCAATAGTGGTGGGCATAATTGCTACATTTTGGGCAAACCTTGATATCACCTTTAGAAACGGGGCAATAGCGAAAGCAGGTGGGTTTAAAGGTTGGGTGGGTAGAGAATCGTTTGGAAGGCTTCAAAGATGGTTACATAATCCGACTGAACCGAATATGGTGGGTATTGGATTTATGGGAATTGGGGCTTTGCTAACATTTGTTATGATGTATATGCGTATGCATTTCTTGTGGTGGCCATTCCATCCAGCCGGGTATGCCCTTGCTATTAGTTTCGCAATGGACTACTTCTGGTTTGCCTTCTTCGTAGCATGGTTTTTAAAATATATGATCCTACGTCATGGAGGATTAAGATTACATCGACGTGTTGCTCCACTATTTTTAGGTCTCATCTTAGGTGATTATGTGATAGGGAGTACATGGGCAATTATAGGACCACTTTCAGGATTACGGACATATAAGATATTTATTTGATAAAATGACATAAATACTACTTTGAAATGTCCCATAAGAAAATCGAATTTTCATCACCAGTAGATGCAATTGTCTTACCATCAGGAGATAGTGCAATATCATTAATCCGTCCATCATGTCCAGCAAATGAACTGATCACTTTCTTCAATTCAATACCCCATACCAAAATTTTATTCTCTTCAGTTCTATGGATGAGTTTTCTTCCATCAGGTGTAAATAATATTGGAAACCAAGTTGAGCTTTCTGAATTCAGTGTTCCAAGCTGTATCCCTTTTCGTACATCCCATATCGAAATTAATTCGTTATCATTAAAATCCACATGAGCCATGACTTTACCATCGGGTGAAAATGTAGATCTGAATGATTTGTCTATGGTAAAACTATGAAGTGATTCCCGTGATTCTATGTCCCATAGTTGTATGGTATTGCTATCTGGACTATAAGCCAAAGTTTGTTCATCAGGTAGGAATTTTAGAAAAGGTTGTATATTAGAGTTCCTATCTAAATTTAGTGTATGAATAAGTTCACCTGTAACAGAATTCCAGAGTTGAATCTTCTTGGAATTGCTCCAACTTGCGATTATTTTTCCGTCAATAGAGTAAGTTACAATTCCTACTTTCCCTGTATCTGTTGTAATAGTTCTTAGGATTTCACCAGAATCTACACTCCATAAAACAATTTCACCATCTCTACTTCCCGCTGCCAATGTTTGACCATCTGGTGAAAAAGTAAAAGTTAAGAAATTACCTTTATATTCCTGTGGTTTAACCTTTATTTTTCCAGTCTTTGGATTCAATAATGTCAGATATTTCTCAGAACCCCATACCAATAGTGAAGATCCGTCTGGCGAATACATGACAGAATTAATATAACTTGATGGAATATCAAGATCAATCCTATTCATCTCATAGTTTTCATTAGTAATATGTAATATGTGAATCTCATCGTAATCCCAATTAACAATTATCCTACCATCGGGTGAAAAATCTATTCTCCATTTTGCTTCCAAGAGAGGTATCGTCGCAGTTAGTTCCCCTTTCTCAACATCCCAAAATTGAATCCCTTCTTGGTTTCTACTTATCAGTATTGAACCATCATTATAAAAAAGCAGGTCATTTATGGTTGTCTTAGATTTAAATTCTGTGATATTTACCGATTCTAACCATCCTTGAGAAATATTCCACAGATGGATACGATTAGACTTATCTGAACTTGCAAGTTTCATTGCATCAGATGAAAAGACTAATCTTGCCATATCCTTATTTCCAGGTGTATCAGAAAATAATTTTATTCTTGTATTCAATTCCCATAATTGTATTTTCCCGCCGACAACGCCAGATACAAATCTTCCATCAGGAGATATTTCTATTGCTGTAATATCTGATTGATCTTTCTTGGATTCAAAGAGAGTAACACCTTGAGGATTCTCAGTATTCCATATTCGAATAGCATTATTGTATTGAAAATCAATAGGATTGTTAATTGTCACAAGGGTATTTCCATCTGGAGATAAGGCTATAGATGTCTTACCCACTATCCCTTGTGGTAATGAGAAAAGACGTTCCCCAGTTCCTACATCCCACAAATAACTTTCTTCTAATGCACCACTTACTAACATTTTACCATTACTTGAAAATGCCATAGATTGGACACCTTTGGTATGTCCGCGAAGGATTGCAATAGTTTGTTTTGTTGTTAGATCCCATATCCGTATAGTATCATCCCTACTGCCAGTAGCTAATATCTCATCAACAGGAGAAAACAGGATTTTTGTCATAGCACCCACATGACCTTCTAATGTTGTAAGATGCTTGCCAGAATCTGTATGCCATATCTTTACGGTTGTATCCTCCCCACCACTTACGAGTATGTCTCCTGCGTTTGAGAATTCTACTGTTCTAACTTTACCTGTATGACCGGTAAGAAGGTAACGTTGCTGATATGTACGTGTGTCATACAACCATATTCCAACTGAACTTGGCACTGCAATTGTTGAATCATCTGGAGATAATACGATATTACCTATTATGGTACCATTACCTATTCTTGCTATTGCCCCATCTGGAAGAGTGTGCTGGATAGCATTTAATGTCTGTCCTTGGGCAAAGGTAATGACTGAAAAGAATAGAAACAATATTACTGTATATGTTAACTGTTTCATTATATTACAATTTGTAATCGATTTTCATAATTCAGAGAAAAATGTGATTATGGGTAACAATAGTTTACTTCTAATGTGCGGAAGAATCAATACAGAACCCGAAAAATACCGCTTTCAACAGATCTTAGGATACATCCTGTTTTGGGAGAACCTTATGATATACACAAAACAGTTGAAAAAGCACACGGTAGACTTGAAACAAGATGTCTGAAAGCAAGCACAAGTCTCAATGAATATCTGGACTGGCCGGGGGTATCACAAGTATTCCAATATAGTTATAGCTACAAAGACCTAAACACAGGAGAAGAAAAACATAAAATCCACTATGGGATTACAAGTCTGTCCCCTAAAGAAGCG
>CAZZBB010000017.1:0-45317 GCA_964652195.1 uncultured bacterium
GTCTATGACAGAGGTTAGAGGGGTAATTTACACCAATTTCAATGTCACAGAATGTGTCAAAAAGTGTAACTATTTTCATTTTTTCGATACTTTTTCAACACATGGAAAAACACAACATTTTCACGATTTATTATTAGGGTATTTAGGATTAAAGGTCTGTTTTTGCACCTTATTTGTTTGTCTGTATATTAGGATTAAATGTCTGTTTTAGATCTATTTAATCGACAGAAATCAACTACTGAAATTGAGAAAGAACAGTTGTGTTAATTTACGAATTGCGATCTAAAAAACGATGTCATTTCAGATTAACCTATATGACTTAAAATGTGTTGCGAATCACAGGTTAAGGCAGTATAATAGGGATACTGAAAAGGAGCACGGACAAAGGAGATAACAATGGCGAATATAAGAATTCCTAAAGGATGGGAAATACCTGAAAACCAGGTTACTCCTGAATCAGCATACATAAATCGAAGAAAATTCATCAAAGATCTTGGCATAGTAGGAGCAGGGACCCTATCTCTTTTTAGTACACCCGCTTGTGCTCAAAATAGAGGGGTTGCCAAACAACTCGAAGAATATAAGAAACATACCCTTGACGTAGAAAAGAACGTAAAGTATACGGTTACCCGGCCACAGACGGATGAAATTACTGCCGCAACATATAATAATTACTATGAATTCACAAGTTCAAAAACCACTGTTTGGAAACGCGTAGAAGGGTTTGAGACGCGTCCATGGCAAATTGAGATTTCTGGACTGGTTGAAAATCCGATGACCTTAGATGTTGACGAATTAATGAAACAGATGCCACTTGAAGAACGGATCTATCGTTTTCGGTGTGTGGAAACGTGGGCAATGGTTGTGCCTTGGATTGGGTTTCCTATGAAAGCACTTATTGATAAAGTTCAACCGAAATCTTCTGCCAAATACGTAAAGATGTTAACTTTTCTTGATCCTGATATAGCGCCTCAACAAAGAAATGCTCGTATGCCGTGGCCCTATTTGGAAGGATTGACGATAGAGGAAGCAATGAATGAGTTAACTCTTTTAGTTGTGGGTATTTATGGACATATCTTACCCCCGCAACACGGTGCTCCGATCCGATTGATCGTACCATGGAAATACGGTTTTAAGAGTATCAAATCTATAGTCAGCATAGAGTTTACCGATAAGAAACCTCGTAATTTCTGGAATCGTTTACTACCAAGAGAATACAGTTTTGAAGCAAATGTCAATCCTAACGTTCCGCATCCACGTTGGTCACAAGCTATGGAATGGATGATCGGTTCAAGAGATAGATACCCCACCAAAATCTATAACGGTTATGGTGAGAGTGTTGCTCATCTTTACTAAGGACAAACACCATTTATCGTTAAACGTCCATTTTTCTTTGCAATCCGAGATAACGAAACAAAAACAGTTATATTTATGGGAACTATGACGGAACCATAAATATAACACCACTAATATGGACTATAGGAGATATTCAATTGAGTTTAACAACTATCTTTAAAGCAGGTGTTTTCGTTATCGTATACGGAATGATACTATTCAATATAAGCGGTTGTAAACGCGATCCTGATTTGCCAAATGATGTGATACTGGATGGACCAATTGATCCAAATATCGTAGAGGCTAACACAGAATTTGGTTTTAACTTGTTCAATGAAATTCTCAAAACAGAACAAAATAGTAATGTATTCATTTCCCCATTTAGTATTTCTGTTGCTGTCGCCATGGCATTAAACGGAGCGGCAGGAGATACAGAGCAAGGAATGATTAACACACTTCAGGTACAGAATATTGACCCAGAAGGTATCAATCCAGGCTATGCAATATTACAAAAGACCTTTCAAACAACTGACCCAAAAGTTACGCTAACAATTGCAAATTCGCTCTGGGGCAACCAAGATTTTTCATTTGATTCTGACTATCTTCAACGCAATACCCAATTCTTTGATGCTGAAATAACTTCACTTGATTTTACGGATCCGAATTCTGTGAATACCATTAATCATTGGGTCAGTGGCAAAACAAACGGGAAAATACCAGAGATTATAGACAAGATTTCTCCAGAGGATGTTTTATTCCTTATCAATACAATCTATTTTAAAGGTAGTTGGCAGACAGAATTTGATCCTGCCAACACACGGGACGGTATGTTTCATCTAGTAGATGGTAGTAATAAACAGGTTCCAATGATGTTTAGGGAGGATAAATACCCGTTCTTTTACAGCAAAGAATTTAAAGCAGTCAGTCTGCCTTATGGTGACGGACAAATTGCTATGTATATTTTTTTACCATCGGTTGACTCAGATCTCAACACCTTCTTAGAAAGCTTGAATATAGAGAATTGGGAAGAATGGATTTCGCAGTTTAGTGAACAGAAAGTTGGGGTGCGAATTCCAAAGTTTAAACTGGAATATAAAATTGAACTTAATCAAACGCTGAAAAATCTGGGTATGAAAACTGCCTTCAATCGTAGTCAAGCTGATTTCAGCCGAATGGTATCTACCGATGCAGCATTAACCGGTAATCTGTATATTTCTAAAGTAGATCATAAGACTTTTGTAGAAGTGAATGAAGAAGGGACAGAAGCAGCAGCGGTGACAAGTATAGGTATCAGTGTTACATCATTACCTCCACAGTTTACTGTTAACCGGCCTTTCTTCTTCGCAATTCGGGACAACGAAACAGGAACAATTTTATTCATGGGTACAGTAGTAGACCCATTGAAGTAAATTGGATTTGTCCAAGTTAATGTTGTACCTACAACAATATGTCCACAGTGGTATATCTAAACAATTCTAAAGCACTTATTATAAAGTATATTGTATTCATCCTATTGCTGGTATCACCTTTTTCTGGATTGGCATCTTGGAAAACAGGAGAGAGTGAACATTTTCGTGTATACTATCAACATGGTATTGTCGATTCTGTATCAATTCTTCAGATCGCTGAAATCTTCTATGCAGAGGTTCCACGTATTACACGTTATATCTCAGATGAGAAAATAGAAATCAAAGTATGTGATACACCAAAGGCTTTTCAATCTTCTGTGCACGCACCGATTCAGGATTGGGCAGTTGGGTGTGCCTTCCCACTTAGTCGTAGAATCATTATCCAGAATCCAACTCAGATAACCCAAGCGAAACTTCAAGTGGCGCAAGTCCTACGTCATGAAATAGCACATGTTCTCTTTGGACAATACACGCAGAAAGCAGGTAAAGGGGTTCCATTATGGTTTATCGAAGGAATTGCAATCTATTTGGCAAAAGAATGGGTGCCAAGTCGTCATGAAACCCTATTAAAGCATGTTTTCTCAAAATCTATTATTCCACTACAGGAACTTACACAAGAATTTCCTACATTACATACCGGAGCGGAGCTTGCTTATGCTCAAAGTCAAGATGCGTTACGTTGGTTTGTTCAAGTAAACGGAATTGAAACATTATGGACAGTCATTGATCGTCTACATAATGGTATGAACCTTAACAGTGCCTTTGAAACAGTATTAGGTTACAATCTGGATGGTTTTGATAGACTATGGCAAGAATCTCTCCCACAACGATACCATTGGGCATCTTTTCTTTCAAGTTCTTACGTTTTTTGGGGTGGTCTTGGTGGGTTGTTTATCCTAAGTTATTTTATATGTTGGAATCGGCGACGAAAACAACTTAATCAACTTGCTGGTCAGGAGAACACTGTTGATCCATTTTTCAGAGAATAATTATGAATAGTACATTAGTTTTTGCAACTGTCATACTTACCTTTTTTACATTAAATATATCTGCAGAAAAGAAAGATCTTACAGAATCTCAAAATCAGATTTCCAGAGATGGACATGTGATCCTACTACCAAACCATGGCACTGTCTACATTGTTTCAGATTTACATGCCCATTGGAATGATTTTAATCAATGGTTGGAACAAACTCGGCTCATAGAAAGAATTGAAGCAGGTGAGGATGTTTATGGGGTTATGCTGGGTGATTCAATAGATTATAAACCTACTGAACGTCCAAAACCGCCTTATGGGGATTTACAGATTGTCAATCGAGTAATTGAATTACAACAGCACCTTGGTGAAAAAGGTAATAGAATAATATACATCAGGGGTAACCATGAATATGCTGCAGCAGAGGCTTATGCTAAGTTGAAAAGTGCCGGGATGACCAATCTGAATCGTGCTGCTTATATACGTAAATTATACAACGGACCTACCGGGAGTTATTATAGACAGTTTAATTTCATTGAACGTATGAATGATACGCATTACGATTTTCTAATTAATCTACCGACAGTCGTAGTTGGCAAGAATGGCTTTGTTGCTGTTCATGCTGGTCCTGCCCAATCTATAGACAGTTTAGCTGATCTTGTTGAACCGAGTCAAAAAACTCTTGATCAAATTCTTTGGGATCGTCCTAAAATTACCCGTATTGGCGGATATACATTTGAACACACAAAGAATTTTCTCAAAGCAATCAACGGTAGTTTCCTTATCGTTGGTCATACCCCGATAAGTTATTTCCCCCCTGAGACTATCAGGGATAGTGTTGCACGATTAGATGGGAAGCAGCTAATATTCTCCACTGGATACGGTGGACTTCGGGGTGGACAAACCTATATTGAGATAGATTTGTCCAAAACATACATCTCAGTTGATGAACTAAAATCAGGTGTGAATATCCACCGACTCTACCCCAAATAAAATGCGCGCATTAATATATATCATGACCCCGGTCTTGATTGTCACATTTGTCGTTGCTTCACGTTATGTTACATGGGATAAATTAAAAGGTGTAGATAGCGAAAGTAAAGCCTTTAAACATCTCACAGATGCGGCACAACACTTTCAAGATGGAGAAAGACATAAAACTCTTCATGCATTAACTCAGGCAATACAGGATGATCCCAATTATGCTGAGGCATATATACAGAGAGGTTTAATTTACTTTCAACTTCAACGATATAAAGAGGCGATTGCCGACTATACACAAACTATATCTTTAAATAGGTATCATGCAGATGCTTATGCAGGACGAGGAGATGCATACCACGCCCTAAAGAATCTTCCAAATGCTCTTGATGATTATACACTATCTTTAAAGAAGAGAAAAAGTCCACAGATTTTGACGAAAAGAGCAAAATGCTATATTGAATCAGGTAGAATTGACGCAGGTCTTGATGATTATACTTATATTATTAAACGTCGTCCAACAGCAATAGCATACTATAATCGAGGTAAAGCATATTACAAAAAATACCTATTATCTGAGAATGATAAAGAAATTGCTGAACTTGCTATAGGTGATTTTGATAAGAGTATTGAGATGCAGCCCCTCTTTGCATTGTCATTCTATCATCGAGGTGATATGTATGGGTATTTGAGACAGTCGAATTTACAAGAAAAAGATTACGCTCACACAATTGAACTGCTGTCTGATGCATTAAGAGAATGGGGAACTGATCCGTACCTCCAAATACCTATTCTATTGTGGCGCGCAGTCACTTATGAAAAACAGGATCTAACCGAGAATGCTCAGAATGATATCGTGAAGATCTATGAATTGTACACACAATATTACTTGAAAAAAGTGCTGATTTCTGATATACTATAGGTTGGTTTAGACTACATATTTCATAGGAGGATACAAGGTTCAATATGATAGGTGAAGCATTAGGTTTAGTTGAAACAAGAGGTTTGGTTGGAAGTATTGAAGCAGCAGATGCTATGGTAAAAGCAGCAAATGTGCGGTTAGTAGGGTATCAACAAATCGGTGGTGGATTCGTTACTGTTATGGTACGGGGAGATGTAGGTGCTGTGAAAGCTGCAACAGACGTTGGCGCAGAAGCCGCTGCACGTGTAGGAGAAGTTGTTTCAGTACATGTGATTCCGCGTCCACACGCCGATGTAGAAACTATTCTGCCAAGTCAATAATCATTTTCCTGAACCATCCTTTGCTAAAAAACATTTTAATAGAAAGATATAAGCGAAATGCCTGACCAAGACTTAGTTAAGCTAATTACCCAGCGTGTGGTGAATCGTTTATCTAACGATCAGCCTTGTAGCGGTTGTGCTTTACGGACCTGCGATGCAGGAAACCGAGCATGTGATGTTGCAGGATCACAACAGAAAATACCAGTAGGTGTATCGGCACGACATGCACATGTTACCCAAGAACATCTTGAAATACTCTATGGTTCCGGACATCAACTAACAGTCTATGCTCCACTTTACCAACCAGAAGCATTTGCTGCAAATGAAACAGTAACAGTCGTTGGTAAACGGATGCGCGCTATTGAGCATGTACGTATCCTTGGCCCCGTGAGAGATTATTCACAAGTTGAGGTGGCACAGACGGAAGCAATACGACTTGGGCTAAACCCACCAATTAGGGATTCCGGTGATCTTGCAGGTGCTGAAGCAATTACTCTCATTGGACCAGCCGGGAGTGTCTATTTGGAAGAAGGGGCAATCTGTGCCTCAAGACATATACATATGACACCAGAACAGGCACAAGAATTTGGACTTACCGAAAGTGATCGGGTGAGGGTGCGTATTCCAGGAGAACGAGCACTTACTTTCGAGAATATACGACCAAAAATACACGAATCCTACGTACTACAAATGCATCTTGATACTGATGATTCAAATGCCGCTGGATTGAAAGGTGGCGAAGCGGTTGAGCTGGTACGTGACAAAACATGAAACCAGAACAGATTGCTCAAATTGAGAAAATAGTTAAAGATATACTACAATCCCAGGTTCCTGAAATTCAACCTTCTAATAAGAATCTTCTTGTAATACTTGGGGCAACCGAAAAACCCTTAGACAATTTATTCCAACAGCTTAATCAGAGTATGCAGGAAGGATGGGAAGTACAAATTATTCTATCTGAACTTGCTACTAAGGTAATAGACCTTGAGCCTATAGAATCTCCATTTGGTAAAGACAAGATTATTAGAGAAGAAGATTTAACCGATATACCAAGTATTGTACAGAGTTCCTCTGTAATTCTATTACCTGCTTTCTCCTACCCTATGGTTGGAAAACTTGCTTTGAAGTTAGTTGACACGCCATGTACTTATTTAGTGTATCACGCACTTTGTCAAGGTAAACAGGTTGTCGCAACAGCAGATGATTTAATTAGAAAAGAGCACTATTCAAATAAAAAGATACGACCACTTGATGAAATTAACGAAGAACATGTCAACACATTATCCGGTTTTGGCGTTATATGGGTAACGGAGAATATGATTATTGAGACAATTCGTAATGCGGATATGTCCAATAAGGTTTTTGCCCAAACATCCATCATTAGTGCTTCAGTGATTGACAACCTTGCTTTAAATGTTAGAGAATTGGTATACACTGAACCGACAATAATTACGCCTCTCGCACGTGACCACGCACAAAAACGTGGTATAAAGATTATTCGCAAACAGTAGGAACCAACTACTAAATTTAAGATTTCTATTCCTTATATCGAAATCACAATAAATTGAGAAGAAATCACAATAAATTGAGAATTAATTGAAGAAAATGAATGTGTTATGCAACTAAGTATATATAACCCGACTGAACTGAATGGTTGTGTATATTTAAACCCTTGACAATTGTTATAAGTAATTGTATAATGTGTCACATTAGGTTGATAATTACAATAAAAATACAATTGTTCATCTTATTTGTGGTAAGGACATTACAAGACAGAACTAACATTTATTTATTAGATACAAGACAGTTAATAATACCTACTTTTCGAAGATAGAACTATCTGTGGTAGTTATGAGTTAATATATGGGGTATGAGTTAATACCTTGGAACATAGGAGGATCGCAAGATGAACCGCATTTTTACTTATACGATTACGGGACTTCTTATTTGCTTGCTATTTGGAACTTTGGCAGCAGTGAGTTATGCCGATTACGGTTATTACGCGGACCGCTTGAGCCGTGAGCATAGGGTCGCAAATGATGTTGATGAATGGATAGAACGTGGTAATGCTACAATTACATCAAGTCCTATTTTTCAAGATGGAATGCGACTTACCGCTTGGGCAAATACACCCCAAGATGCAGAAAATTACGAATTTGCTATAGCAAGTGGTGTGTATCTATTTGAGATTCCGCGTGGGGCGCAGTCTATTGAAGTTGTGATTCGTTATAAAGGGGAACCAAATAAACTTGAGATTGACGATTACTATGAACCAATTGCTGGTCGTGTTTGGATTCGTAATATCAAAAGAGAATCAACGCGTAGAGGGTATAATGACCAGAACGCCGCTGAAACAAGATACGGCGATACTTTCTTACTACGAGCAAAAAACCGTTCTGAATCTATTAAGATTCCTGTTGCTGGACACGTAGATAATGGTTGGATGGAACTTCATGTGGTTGCTGAAGGTGGGGAACAACTGGATATCGAATATATTGAAGTTTCTTCATATCGTAGAGCCCCAAAAGTTCGTGTAATTCAGCATTATACACCGTCCTATAGATGGCGTCCTTGGCATAGATATACCTACCTGTATTTTTATGATGGGCCGGTATTTTACTCATCAGGCTATAATACATATCGGTGCTGGAGTTATCCGGTTTACGACCATAACTATCTCTCAATCCGTACCTATTATGGAGGATACTTAGGTCGGTACCGTACTTACTATCCAACACGTTATTCCTATTATCACTCACCATACTATACAGGATATGGTAGAACAGTTCCTGTTTACACCAAACGGACTCAGTTAAATAGGTGGAGTGCAAAACATGAAGCCACTCGGAAACAGTATTCTCGAAGTCGATTGGCTGTGTCTCCCCGTAGTTCAGAACGTACTCAAATTCAAAATAACGTCCGTGTGGTCATAGATAACCATCGAAGAGAAGCACCAGCACCAACTGAACGGGTTTCAAGATCTTCTATGATATCTCAACGAAAAAGGACTGCTGCGACTTCATCTGCGTCACGATATAATAATGCAGTTCGCACTTACAGTAACCGTTCTCGTTCTACTCAGACTTCTAACTATAGTAGACAACCGACATTGTTGAATTCACGAGTAAGTTCAAGTACGAATAGAAGTAATATTACTTCAAATAGGACGCAACCGTATAGAAGGTCGGTATCTTCTTCAACTCGAACCAGTTCTTCGTCCAGTTCGCAACTTCGCAGTAGTAGTTCACGAACAGAACGTACTTCGTCTGTTACACGACCAAGTACAACACGGACAAAGACATCACAAAGATCATCACGAGTCTCATCATCAAGTTCGCGCACAAGACCAACTACGACTACACGTTCTTCATCAAGTTCAAGTAGTTCTAAAAGTGATGATGATGACGATGACAACAAGAGTCGAAGTAAAACTACGGAACGGACAAGACGTAGACGTTAAATTCGTTTCAATATTAATCGAATTTGTATAATACAGATGCCTCACACAAGTTTTTGTGTGAGGCATCGTTAACAATAATATAACTATATTTACATATCTAAAATATATATATAAGAGACTTCTATTCTTTATTATTTGAAGCATAGATAAGTAGATACGAGATCAATAGTAACCCAATTAGACTTATGCGGTATTTATTAATTCTTTCGATATTGCTATTCAGTATGGAGTTTAGTTTCGCTGATGAAACTAATGAAGATCAGATATTGAACGAACCAGAAAAATCAATAAGGCTGATATCTCCAGTTGGTACGATGGTACGATCTGCAATAATTCCCGGCTGGGGGCAATATCACAGTCGCAACTATTTTCGAGGTGGTTTGGTACAACTCGGAATCGTCAGTTCAGTAGTCGGTGCCTATTTAGCACATCAATCTTTTTCAACGCATTATGATAATTATGTACTCACAGCAAGCAACGAACCTGACGATTCATTTACTGTTTTTGAAAGCTATGACGCTGCCAATCAAAAGTATAAACTCCAGATGTTCTTTATCTATTCAGGAATCGGTTTTTGGGTTTATAGCATCATTGACTCTTATGTTAGTTCAAACTTTTATAATGCCAAATCACAAATTCAATCAATAAAAGAGGATGCACAACAAATTGAGAAATTGGGGTTACAAGTCGGAATTACTCCTTCTCGTATGTATTTAGGTTTCGTTAAAACCTTTTAATTCGGAGAGTTATTATGATTAGGGATTTTGCCAAACTCAGCGTTCTGTTTATTTTACTTATCTGTTTCTCTGGTTGTGGAGACGTAGACAAGTTTAACGCTACACTACCTGAGGATAGAATAGCAATTAGCGGTGTTTTAAAAAGATGGCGTGAAGGGTATGAAACTGAAGATGTTGAGATGTATATGAACACCTATTGGACGCAAGGATTTCGCTATGTTTCTGACATGGGTACAGATGGGGATAAGACCGACGATCTTATCTTTGACGATATAAGAGATGAACGAGATTCAGCAATTCGCGTATTTAGCCGATTCCAAGATATTGAGATAGAGCTTTCTAAACCACCTGAAATACAAATGAATAAAGAAGGGGATGAAGCAGAAGTTCGAAATCATTATCGAATTCAAGGATTTGTCGCCGACGGTGAGTCACTTGAAGGTGGATATACAGGATGGTTTGCTGAAGGAGATAACCTGTTCATTTTTCAAAAAATAGATGAGGAATGGCGTATTAGGGAATGGCATGACGAAGCCTTCAGCGATGAGGAAATTCGCATTGCAAATAATCTATAGCCAACACATTTAAAGCATGGAGTACCTTTCCCGTATAGAGGGAAAGGATAATTTATGCCTCAGAAAGAGGAACCCCTACAAACCTACCTTCAATTTATACGGAAGTATGATTTTATAATCTGCCTGAGTACTATATTAGTATTAGGGATTGCTCTTGTAATTGCACTCCGTTTGCCAAAAACCTACTCTGCATCTACCGTGATACAACTCATCCAAAAAAAATCTACCTCTCCTATTTCCTCTGGTAATTTATTTCAATCGGTGCTTTCTGGTGGAGTTGATACCAGAGAGATGGCAACAATCAGTAAACGGTTTTCTACAGAGTCAATGCTGAATGCAGCAATTCAAAACCTTGAAGATAGTGGACAGGAAGGGGTACATCACCTACCAAGTATTGGATTTCTGAAACGGAATATAAAAGCACAAATTGATCCTGATGCAGACTATATTAAGCTATCCATTGAATTAGCGGAAGACCAGGGAGGGGAACGGAATGCTGCTCTTTTAGTTAACCAGTTAGCCCGAGATATGCAGAATATAAGAAGTGAAAATGATAAAAACAGATTGGCAAAACATCAGAATTTCTTACAGCGTAAAAGGCAACAGGTCGAAAAAGAAATAACACAACTCATAGAGAATTCACTAACATTTGTCCGTCAAAACGGTAGTCCAGAGACTTGGTATCCCAGATTAGCAAGTTTATTAGAACAACATCGTAACTTACAAGAACGACATGGTGTATCTGAACAGAACCTTCATGCTGCACGTGGTCGGTATTCCTATTTAAAGGAGAAACACACTGACCTTGATAAACAAACTCAAATAACAACAACACAATCCTACAATCCTTTATGGTTATATCAGAAAGAGAAGCTAATTGATTTGGAATCCCAACGCATTGGTGATGTTGAAAAAACTGGAAAAAGCAGTTATGACCTTGCTGGACTTGACGCTCAGATAGAAAAACTTAGTAATCAAATTGATATTACACCACAATTGTCTTCCATCACAACAATTGGTACCTCCCCCCATTATACCTATATAGAGAATCAACTCATAGAATTACCACCATTGATTGAAAATCTTGAAAACACAGCTAATCAGATTAGTAAAGAATTAGCAGGTGTCAAGAATGAGTTAGAATTATTACTCACACAAATACCAGAAAACCAACATATTTTTGAACGTCTACGTGCTAAGATTGAACTTTCTGGTACCCTCCTTACAGAAATCGAAAGACGTTATCTTGAATCTGAGATTGTTGGTGCAGAATCAGATAACGATGCCTTTCAAAAAGGTGGAATTCAAATCATTGATGTAGCAATTCCCAGAAAAATATCTGTAAGTCCACAGTTCAAATTGATTTTTATTCTTGCGGGAATAGTAGGTTTGTGTTTTGGAATTACCCTTGCTTTATTATTTGAATATTTCAAGACTACATCAGAAAGTCTAAATAGTTAAATTTTCAGTTTTCCCCATCAATAACTACCCAATTTTAAATCAAAACTTTTAACAATTTTTCTGTTGAAGAGAAAATATAATTATGATATGATTACATTTAATTTTAATTAACGTATACAAAAAACTGTTGTTATTCACTACTATTATAAATGGGAAGGAATCTTTATCAAGAAATAACTAAACTACTCATAAAACAATCTTTTTCAAAACTTGACAAAAAGTTACACATTTGATATGCTAAGCACTAAATCAATAGTATGCAAGTGTTTCGTTAGTATGTAAATTCATTTCAACAGCGTAAAAATATCAATTTGATAATTGGTGAGTAATGTTGAATTGCTATTCTACACAATTCACTCATATAATTTACAAAGAATAAAACGGATACAGTCATTACTATCTAAGGGCTTCATAGATTCAATCAAATTATAAGGTCTTCGGTGCCTTGACATCTGTCTTAGCACTTGTTAGTTAAGTCGAGTATGTTTAATATCCGAACATTATATTTCCTAAGGAGGAATACCAAACTAATGAACAAGTTAAAACGATTAGTTAATGTTTTGCTTGTAGCGTCTTGCATCCTAAGCGGGATTGTGCTTTACGGTTGTGGCGCTCAAAGCCTAGGACCGCAAGAGCCACTCTTGCCTACCATTGAGGGTGACTCGAAATTCTCAGACCGATTCCAATTGGAAGAAGAACCACAGTTCTTCTATGACCTATTTGGTAAAGAACTTCTGGAAGGTAGTGAAGTTTACAACTACCGTGAACGCAAAGAATTCAACCAAAATGGTGAATTGGTCGTCGGTTGGACAGGTCAGTTGGATAGTGAAAAATTCTCTGCTCAGTTAGACCGAACTATCTTGACAGAAGATGCCTACCGTGGTAGATATAACGAGTTTGCAATTGGTGACCATATGCGACTCAAACCTTCTACTTTATTCCCAAATCGATATATACTCTACAAAACAGAATTTGATGGTTTTCGATGGGATATCTCATTTGCACAAGAACGGCATCTCTTTACACTTATAAACTCACGTATTTCTAACCCTGTCCAAATTACTGAAGGTGCTGCAAACCTTGCACCTGTTCTTGGACGTCGAAATGGGTTAAACGAAGATGCCGGGGTCCGTCATCTTGAAAACGCTCGATTGGTTGGTTTCAGGGGACAAGGTCTATTGGGGGACATATTCCGGGTTGGGTTTACTTATGTAAATCTTCATAAAGAACATCCAGAACGGGTAGAAAACCCATTAATGGGGACAGTCGCAAATACCCCGCCTGACAGCATCTCGGTTGTCTTTAGGGACGATTCACCTGAAGATAACCATGTAGCAAGTATTACCGACTTTGAAGGTTATGATGAAATTTCACATGGTGAAAACATTCAGGGTGGAGTTGGTGCTGCTTTCAAAATGATGAAAATCACTATAGTTACCCAAGAACTTGAAGATGTAAGTGCAGAGGACCTTGCTGAAGGGTATGAACCCGCTCTTGAACCTCAGCAAACACAAGAAATTGAGGTGTTCATAGATGAGATTGTTCCTGTCACTGCTGGTACCGATATCGTAAAAGACTCTGTTGATGGCAACTGGAAAATCGTTGATGGGTTCAATAAGATGAAGTATGACCTGAATTTTGAACAACACGATATTGAACCCAGAACGGTAAAGTCAGTTGTGTTTGAGCTTGTTGTCGCCGGTGATTACAATATTCAGATTATTGGGTTTAGTGAAGCCAATATGGCTGAATCAGATCCAGAAATTCAAGAATGGATTAAGACCGAAGATGGTCACATCCAGATGCCTTATCGAGATATTATTGAAGCACCCGGAAACTATGGTCAATCTTCAGATTACACAGAGAATAGAGCAGAACTCGTTGACAATCCCGAGGCATGGGAAGGTGAAGGAAAACCACGAAAGATTAGTTACCAATATGGTGCTGCACGCGCAGCAGTTCTCTACGGTTTAGACCTTGAAGGAACTGTTGGGAATGTCTTTTTAAGAGCACATTATTCAATTAATGGTAAATACAAACAGTATCCGACAATCCCTAAAGATAAAATGGGATTTAGCAGACTTACCGACAACATTGTAACCGAAGATGGTGATGAACCAACAGGTATAACAATTGATCCTGCTTCTGGTTTGCCTGTGGATGCAAATGGTATTCCTACCTATTCAGAAACCGAAGGTGAAAGGTTTGAAGCCATGTTAGGTGGAGCCGGTACGGATGAAGACGGTGATGGACAGATGGGGAGAGAATCCGCATGGTTTGTTCAGTTAAAATCACGGTTTGGGAAACTTTACTTAGAAGGTGTTTTATACCATATTGACCCTGGTTATACTACCACCTATCTGAACTTCGGATCAAACACTGATCGGGATCAACCCTATTCACTTCCTCGGACACAGTTGTCTACAAATGAACGAGATCCGTGGGATGTAGAGAATTATGCTCTCGTTGAAGATGATGATGATGATGATGATTGGCCCGATGACGATGATTTTGATGGTGTACTCCCGCGAGCTGATGACAGGGATCAGAACGGGATCTTAGACTATCAAGAAGATTTTCTCATTTTTGAGGCTGATCCTCCAGTATTCACAGATTTGATTGATCTTAACAATAACGGGACAATTGATTCCCTTGAAGATGATTTTGAACCCCAATATGAATATGGGATTGACCGTGATGGATATCATCTAAAGGCAGAATACGATTTACTTGATAACCTATCTCTTCAAGTCGGTTGGTTGAACGAAAGTGAAGTTTCAAGTCGACGAAAGAATGACTCAAAATATTTACACGTAACTTACCAACGTGATATTCCTGATTTCGGTACTATTCTGTTCCAGAATCGTTTCGTCAGAGTTCGAGACGATATCCCTGATTATACAATAACATTACGTGTTGGTGAATTAGAACCAACTCAGATTGCTGATGAATTGGATTACTACAATGCCCGGGTGAATACGACAACCCTCCAGTTCCTCTATACCGCTGTTCCGAACCTCACTTTGGAAGCCAAGTTATTGGTTGTACTTCAGAAACAATATGAACAAGATGAAGCGGACGCTCTCTTCTTAGATGTTGAGTATGATGCTGGTGCAGATCTATATGAACCAGATGAACGCGTTGACTTTATGGTACCTGAAGAACAAGTGCGTACCAGTGGTCAGAAACGGGAATACCCGTTCTACCCTGATCACGGTATAAACGCTCTGGATGCAGAGGATACAGGCTTAATCTATAATGCTGATAACTGGAAAGCTCGTCGTTATCCAGAACGAAACATTCGGAGTCAGCAGACGATCCTGAAAGCGAGATATGAAATCCCACTTGGTGACTTGCCATATATAAACAAAATAGGTGAAGATCTGACTCTGACACCTATGGTGAAATATATTTGGGATCGGGCATTTGATAGAAGCGGAGATGAAATCGGTCTTGCATTAAACTCACGTTTCTATGTTCCGACCGATGACGAACCGATTGAATACTTACGATTCAATCGTAGAAGTCGGGAAGATATTCTCGGTGTCCGTCTTGATTACCAGTTTACACAGAGAATGAATATTCTTGGTGGCTTCCAATATAGAAAGTTCACCAACCGAGACAAAAACTTTACTAACTATTTAACGAAATTCCCTGCTGATGAACCTGTGCCGATTCTTTACCGGCCAGATCTACGGACTCGGATTTTTGAAATCCAAGCCATCAACAGAGGGGAATGGCTCGGTTTCAATATCGTAATTCTCGCAGGTTATCGTAGAACTACTATCTTGCTACAACATACAACCAGTAATACGACGTTTGTTAGAGCAATGATGGGTTTCTAAGATTCTTACAATATTGCCGGATGCTTTTACCTGTATCCGGCACTTCATTGATAACACCATAGAATAGAATTTATTATAGATTGGGTGTTGATAGATAAGGAATTTCATAGCCTTTACCCTATAAAAAAATCGTAACTATTTGTATAGTCAGGTGTTGATAATACAAAATCAGTTTATAACTCCTATGAAACACGTTGGGACGTGTAATTATTGATTATTGAATAACCTAACTGCCGAATTGGCAGGTTACCTAAAGGAGAATAAGAACGAATGACTCGTTTAAGTTTAATTTTAATGCTTGTCGCCTGTGTATTTATGTCTGCTGGACTTGTTATGGCACAAGATGATACAGCAGATATGGCAGCAGAAGAAGAGACCCCTATGCAAGATGCTGATGTGATGAGTAGTGGGGCAACTCTTCGAGGCGATGTCGTTGATACCAGTCCACAAATGAATCCTATTCCGGAAGCAACCGTTAGAATCGTCGGCACTGATGGACAAGAATATGAAACAACCACAGACGATGCCGGATCTTACGAACAAACAGGTCTTCCTAAAGGACGTTACTCCATAAGTGTATACAAAGAAGGATATGGCGAACGTGTTGGAAAATCAAAGGTTGTCAGTGAAGGTGGAGAGGGATACGATAGAATTAAAATGAGAAAGAAAGACACTATCGTTTCATTTTTTCAGAAATTCGGATTAGTTTTCTATCCACTTGCTATCTGTTCTATTGTTGCACTAACATTCATTATAGAAAGGCTTTTCACATTCTTCAGAAGCCGCTCAAGAATAGGTACGGAACAGTTTATAGCCAGTATCGCTGATTCTTTACGTAAAGAGAACATTATGGAAGCCGTTTCAACATGTGAAGAAGCTGGAGGCCCACTTGCTAATGTACTCAAGGCTGGATTGCTCAGATATAGTCAAGCCCAGATTGAAGAACGTGATATTACTAAAGAGGAAATTCAAGAAGCTATTGAAGAAGCAAGTTTACTTGAAATTCCAGAATTAGAACGAAATCTACCTGTACTCGGTACAGTTGCTGTTGTTTCTCCTCTGTTTGGATTGCTTGGAACAGTTACAGGTATGATTAGTGCATTTACCACAATTGCCCTTGAAGGTACTGGTGATCCACAACAGCTTGCTGGTGGTATTTCCCAGGCTCTCCTCACAACGGCAGGTGGATTGACTATTGCTATTCCATGTCTGATTTTCTTCCAAATCTTTGATAGCTGGGTTAATAGACATATGGTCGAAATCTCTCAGGTATCCACAGAAATCGTTAATCAGTTAATTATAGGTGAAGCAAACGCATAATTATTTTCCGGACGAGTAATAGTTTGCTTGTCCATATCTACATATAAGGAGAATAGAAATGCAACAACTTAGTGAAGGCAAATTGAGTCTTATGGCTACGCGCCTGCGGGAACGTAAGCCCCCGCAGCTCAGTATGGCACCTATGATTGATTGTGTGTTCCTGCTTCTGATTTTCTTTATGGTATCTACAACTTTTGCACCTATGCCGGGAATACGGGTACAACTCCCACCTCCTGGAACGCCTTCAAAGGACAAACCGAAAGGCTTAGTTGTCAAAATTGATAGTCCTACCATTAGGGATCAAGATGGTACAATGCTATTAAATGAACAACTTGTACAGTATGATGACATGTACCCCCTTCTTCTTGATGCCCCTGCGGAACAGAAAACAATGCTAATTATTCAAGCACAACGGGATGTTCTGCATAAACAGATCGTTAAGGTGATGGATATTGCAAAGAATGCAGGTATTGATAAAATTGGTTTTGCAATTGTAGCTCGAGAATGATGCGCATAACCTTAACTAAAGGAGGATAGATATGGCTCTCCAAATTAAGCGGAGACGAAGTGGCTCAGGTGATGAAGATATCCCTATGGCACCAATGATTGATTGTGTCTTTCTTTTGCTTATCTTCTTCATGGTTTCTGCAATCATGCGGATTCCACCACCATTTGATGTCATATTACCAGACTCAAGCACTGAGAATGAATTTCCAAGAAAAAAGTACAACTTGTTTATCAGTTCTGATGGTAAAATTGCTATTGACGATCAATTGATGGAGGATCTTGAAGATATGGGGCTTTTTATCGCATCACATGAACATCAGATTAGTACATTGATCATTAAAGCTGATCAACGCGCTCAACATGGAGATGTGATTGATGTGGTAGAAAGAGCAAAAGCACGATCTAACAAAGTGGAGGGACTTGAGGTGGCTTTCGCTGTTGCGGAAGATACTGAATAGTATAACCACTTGTAAGAGATTGCTGCACATATCATGTACACTACATAGATCTTAATCCATAAGGATTGAAAAAAAATAAGAAGCCTCTAATGTATATACATTAGAGGCTTCTTATTTTCTTTGAAGATCTATCGTTTTTTGGGTGTTCTCTTCCGAGCACGACGATTTATTGTCTGTGGTGGTGGGGGTGGCGGTGCTTCAACCTTCCAGAAGAGTGGTAGGTATTTATCCCATTCTGCAAGTATTTCTTCAGCACGTTTACTCTTAGTAAGTTCAAGGTGTTTTTGTACTAAACCGATCAGTTTGTCCTCGTCTACTTTTTCACTTATTCGAACTAACTTAACTAATTGTTGGTTGTATTTACCTTCAAACTGCTGGTTTTCGTCAAGAACAAACGCAATTCCCCCAGTCATACCTGCACCGAAATTTCGTCCTGTATCTCCAAGAATAACGACGGTACCACCAGTCATATATTCACATCCGTGGTCTCCAACACCTTCTACAACAGCAGTAGCACCACTGTTCCGAACACAGAAACGTTCTCCTGCTCTACCTGCTGCGTATAGGACACCACTTGTTGCGCCATAGAGAACAGTGTTACCAATTATTGTGTTTTCATATGTATTAAATCCTACTTCATGTGAAGGTTTGATAACAATCTCGCCACCAGCCAGACCTTTCCCAACATAGTCATTTGCTTCGCCAGTCAGAACAAGTTGTAATCCATTTATACAAAACGCTCCAAAACTCTGTCCTGCACTTCCAGTGAAATAACAAAGGATGGTCTCTTTAGGTAAAAGTGTATCACCGTAACGATAGGCAATTTCACCTGAAAGCTTAGCACCTACCGTACGGTGAATATTACGGATAGGATATGAAAGCTGTATAGGTTCTTTATTTTCTATTGCAGATTTTGCATCCTGCAGAATTTGATCATCTAACGGTGTATCTACACGGTTATTCCGTTCTTGTAAATGATAACGTGGACTGTTTCCAGTTGGATCTGCCGGTGTTATAATCTCCGTTAGATCTAAAGTTGCAGCTTTCGGATATTCAGGCATATCAGCAATTTCAAGTAATTCTGGTCGTCCAATAATATCGTTAAGGCATCCATAACCTAAATTAGCAAGAAGTGAACGTATCTCATTTGCTACTCCCAGCATGAAGTTGACAACCATTTCTGGTGTTCCAGGATATTTTGCCCGTAATGCGGGATCTTGAGTGGCAACACCTACAGGACAAGTATTCAAGTGACATTGTCGTGCCATCACACAACCTGTTGCTACCATAGCACTTGTACCGAATCCATATTCTTCCGCACCCAACATCGCTGCGATGATAATATCTCTACCAGAACGCATACCACCATCAACCCTCAATACTACACGTTCACGTAAATTGTTTTCTACCAATCGGTGTTGGGTTTCTGCCAGACCAAGTTCCCAAGGTGTGCCTGCATTCTTGATAGAACTAAGTGGGGATGCACCTGTACCACCTTCATGACCACTAATTTGGATTACATCAGCATAACCTTTTGCAACACCAGATGCAATAGTACCAATGAGAAATTCAGAGACAAGTTTTACGGCTACCTTCGCCCGAGGATTGACCTGTTTAAGATCATATATTAACTGTGCAAGATCCTCAATAGAGTAAATGTCGTGATGTGGTGGAGGTGAAATCAAAGGCACTCCTGGAATTGAATGACGAATCTTAGCAATTTCTAAGGTGACTTTATGCCCCGGAATTTGTCCACCTTCTCCTGGTTTTGACCCTTGTGCCATTTTAATCTCTAATTCTTTCGCAGAAGCCAGATATTGGGGTGTAACACCAAAACGTCCAGATGCTACCTGTTTGAGAGCACTTGAGGCAAGGTCTCCATTAGGTTTAGGTTTGAATCTTTCACTATCTTCACCACCTTCACCACTACCTGATTTTGCCCCTAAACGGTTCATAGCAATGGCTAAAGTTTCGTGTGTTTCTCTGCTTAATGCACCAAATGACATACTCCCCGTGGTAAACCGTTTAACGATCTCCTCCGCCGGTTCCACATCCTCAATTGGGATCGGTGTACCACCTTTGAACGCAAGGAGATCACGCAAACTGGAAGGTTCACCTTCCTCAATTGCTTCAGCATATGCTGTGTAATCTTCCGCATCACCACTTTTGATGAATTTATGCATAGCCTTAAATACAGAAGGATTAAAAGCATGGAATTCTCCATGTCTGCGAAAACGGAAATAACCTGCTTCTTGTAGGTTTGTCTTTTCATCTGCTCCAAGAAAAGCTTTCGCATGGAAATGTAGTGTTTCTGCAGCAATATGTTCAAAACCGATACCACTTAAACGTGAGGGTGTCCCCGTAAAACATTGGTCAATAACTGAAGAATTAATCCCAATTGCCTCGAAAATTTGCGCACCACGATAACTTGATACAGTAGATATTCCAATTTTCGCCATTATTTTTAGAATGCCTTTCTCAACTGCTTCTTTATAGTTATCTATTGCCTTATCAGATGAAAGTTCCTCGAATTCTCCATCTTCAGCAAGTTGGCGGATGGTAGAAAAAGCAAGGTATGGATTGATAGCATCAGCACCATAACCGAGTAATACAGCATAATGATGTTCCTCACGAGGATCACCGGCTTCTACTAATAGACTTACCTGCATCCTTTTGCCTTCGCGAATCAAATGGTGATGAACAGCACCAACTGCGAGTAACATTGGTATAGGTGCTAATTCAGCACATACATCTTTATCACTTAATACAAGGAGTGTATTACCAGCATTTACTGCGTCTATCACATTCTTACATAATGTCTCTAATGCTTTCTCCAAGCCTGAAGGTCCAGAAGCTACTGGAAAACATACAGGTATGGTTGTAAGTTTGAAGTTGGGTAACTCTTGAGAACGTAGTATGTATAAATCTTCATTCGTCAGAATTGGTGATTCCAATCGGATCACATGAGCATGTTGTTCTGTCTCAGTTAATAGGTTAGGTCGTTTTCCTAAGCAAGTTGTTAGAGACATAACTAATCGTTCTCTTAATGAGTCAATTGCAGGATTTGTGACTTGAGCAAATAGTTGTTTAAAATAGTGATAAAGCAAACGTGGATGTCGAGAAATAACAGCGGGTGGTGTATCATCCCCCATTGATCCTACAGCCTCTTTGGCTTGTAAAACCATCGGTTTAATGAAACGTTCAACATCCTCAACCATATAACCAAATGCCTTCTGTTCTCTTTCTAACTTCTCAAGTATTGGTGTAACTGGTGTTGTTGATTCTGACTTCAATTCATTCAAAGAAATACTCTGTTTTACCCAAACATCATAAGGCTTCTGATCAGCTATTTCTGCTTTTATCTCTGAATTTGTTAGTAATTTTCCTCGTAAGGTATCAACAGCTATCATCTGTCCAGGTCCTAATCGACCTTTTTTGACAACACATCTATCATCCAATTCAATAATACCAACCTCAGAACCCATTACAACGAGTCCATCTTCGGTTACTTTATACCTTGCTGGACGCAAGCCATTTCTATCTAAGCTTGCTCCGACAATACTTCCATCAGTAAATGCAACAGCAGCAGGACCATCCCACGGTTCACTTACGCAGGAGAGATATTCATAACAACTCTTCACTGCGTCTGGCATATCCGGAATTTGCTCGTATGCTTCTGGCATTAGACACATCATTGAGTGCAGTATACTACGGTCTGAATGTGTTAATAATTCCAGAACGTTGTCAAGACTCATTGAGTCACTACCGTAAGGATTGATAATTGGAGCGAGTTTCTGGATATCTTCATTCCATACAGGTGAGTCTAATTCTGCTTCACGTGCACGCATCCAGTTTCTATTCCCCATCAATGTATTGATTTCACCATTATGTGCAAGCATTCTAAAGGGTTGTGCTAATGCCCAAGTAGGTGAGGTGTTTGTGCTATAACGTTGATGAAAAACTGCTAATGATGCTTCAAAATCAGTATTCCCCAAGTCAGAGTAAAACATTGTCAATTGCGGAGCAACCAAAAGTCCTTTGTAAACAATCGTACGATGTGAAAAAGAGGCAATGTGAAATTCCTCTAATTCTTCATCTGTGATACGATGTTCCAGTTCCTTGGCAATTAGATAAAGATGTTGTTCATACTTCTCTGATGGCACATGGTCAGGTCTACCGATTAATACCTGTTGTATTGACGGTAGTGTTGCCAATGCTTGATCGCCAAGGGCAGAGGTATCAATTGGGACTGGACGCCATCCTAATAATGGGAAACCGTAATGTTTTAATATGTCAGTGGTAATATTGCGACCCTGTTTTTCTGCTGCAGGGTCATTTCCAGGAAGGAATATCGTGCCTACGGCGAGGTCATCAATGGATTTAAGATTTACGCCGAGTTTCTCTACTTCTTTCTTGAATAATTTCTCCGGAATCTGTGTAAGTATGCCTGCACCGTCACCTGTCTTAGCATCAGCTGCTACTGCACCTCGATGTGTCAAATTTGTAACGGCTTGTATCGCCATTTTTAAGATATCATGGCTCCGACTCCCTGACTGGTTCGCTATAAAACCAACTCCACAGGCATCTTTCTCATATAAATGTGGAAACATGTGCTAACTCATACTCCAAGAATACTAAATTGGTATCCATCTGATAGTAAATCTAAACCTATCTTACAATATAATAGGTTCAGTCATTTAACCGAACCTACGGCAAAGCAAAAACATATATTTAGATTTAACTACAATAGAATGTTACAATAACAAGAATATTTAAATAAGTTAAGGATACCGCGCCTATGTGTGACGCTGAGGGATTTTTTTACGTATTTTTGCTTTAAATTGACTATTTATACAAGTAATAGTATACCTTAAAATCGTCTAATCGTCAAGTATTTTCTTGACCTAAAAGTCGATAAACACGCATTGTTATAGGGTTTACAGGGAATCTTAATATCCAACTGCACATCCATCGCGTCGTGGATCAGAACCGGCAATCAAAGTATCAAATAGTGGATTAATAAAGATTGCTTGCCCTCCCCCGAAAAATGTCCTGCCTGGAACGATATGATGTCCTTTTTTAGCTAATTCTGCCGGTGTATTCATCGGAATACCAGCCTCTAACATTATTCTTGCCCCATCAATAACACGGAACCTTGGTGCATCCAAAGCAGATTGAATATCCATGTTAAAATCAACCAGGTTAGAGACAAATTGCAAATGTCCTTGCGGCTGCATTTGTCCACCCATTATCCCAAAACTTACCAAAGGTGTTCCGTTGTGGAATATCATGCCTGGAATAATGGTATGAAGAGTGCGTTTATGCGGGGCAATGCAGTTTGCATGGCTTGGATTAAGAGAAAAACCTGCCCCCCGATTCTGTAGCATAATTCCTGTATCACCTGCGACTAAACCTGATCCAAATCCAGCAAAAATGCTATTAATAAAAGACACTACGTTTCGATTCTTATCAACAACAGAAAGATAAACAGTATCACTTCCAGCAGGAGATATACCTGCAATCGGATCAATGTTTGCACGTTCAGATGAAATGCGATTTCGTTGTTTTTTTGTGTATTCACTGGAAAGTAGTTCTGTAACTGGTATATCCACAAATGTTGGATCAGTGACATTTTCATATAGATCTACGAATGCAAGTTTCATTGCTTCAATAGCATAATGTAAATGCTCAGGGGAATTATGTCCCATTTCCGTGATATCATATCCTTCGACGATATTCAGTGCGAGGAGCACAGCAAGACCTTGTCCATTTGGTGGTATTTCATAGATGTCATATCCACGGTAATTTGTGGAGATAGGTTCAACCCAATCTGATTTGTGATCTGAAAAATCCTGTAATGTGAATAAACCATCGTTTTCATTAGAGAATTGGACTATTTTCTCTGCTATTTCTCCCTGATAGAAGACATCACGACCACCTTCAGCAATCAATCGAAAGGTCTTGGCTATGTTAGGTTGCTTGTATATTTCACCAGGTAATGGTGCTTTTCCATTTGATAGGTAAGTTCTTGCCGTATCTGGATGTTGGGATAGCATCCGAGCACTATCTTGCCAAGATAGACTGATTTGAGGGCTGACTGGGAAACCGTTCTCTGCGTAATTAATGGCAGGTTGTAGTACTTCTGCTAACGACATCGTACCACATTCATCAAGCAGTGTTGACCATCCATCAATTGTACCTGGAACTGTTACAGAATACATGCTCCCTGTAGAAGGGATATGCGTTATTCCTTTCTTGGTAAATAGGTCTAATTCTGCGACGTATGGGGATCTTCCACTTGCATTCAAACCCCGAAGGCGTTTTTCTTTTGGTAGATAAACCAACATGAAGGCATCGCCACCAATACCTGTTGACATGGGTTCTACAACATTGAGGATTGCAGCGGTTGCAACGGCGGCATCCACAGCGTTACCACCATCCCGTAAGATTTGCAATCCTCCTTGTGCGGCAAGGGGTTGACTTGTTGCTACTGCCCCGTGTTTGCAAATTACAGCAGAACGTCCGTGTCCAAATTGGTTGGGTTGATAGTCATCAAACATCCTCTCCTCCTATTCCAGACTGCTTCCACTATATCACAGCACCGTTGGGATGTCAATATGACAGGAGTGTGTGGGTGTGTAAAGTTTTTGTCACTAAGATCATAAATTGGACAGAACGCTATGAAATTCAATATCTTACTTCTCATAAACATGTAAAAATTAGCGTTTGGTAAAAGAACTGTGCACCCTGTATAGTACACAATTTGTTGGATTCCTAAAGACCGATCTACTGTAAACTTCAAATTATGTATTGTGTGCTGATAATTCGTTTCAAGGGACAAAAATTCGTTCCAAGTAACAAAAATTTTACACACCCATTTCGACATTTCGACTATTTATGTTGCTTTTTTTTTAGGAATTAGTATAAAATCAACGTTATGAGTTATGTAATATAGTAAACATTGTCAACTTATATTCTTTAAATTTAAGGAGAGATAATATAGTGAGAAAAATAAACCTAACCTTAATGATTATCATAATAATTGTATCTGGTACATCCTCAGTTCTGATGGCCATGGGAGAACCAGCGACAGAAATTTATTACTCAAAACAAATAAACAGATGGAATTTGATAAAGTTTAATGAGGAATTTAATGCAGGAATCTTTAAATCTAAAAAGGAAGGTTATAATGAACAAATAGAGAAACTTGATCCACTACTTCAAGATGCAACAGAAGAATACAACACTATTGATAAGCACCGAATAACTGCCACTGGTGAATTGAATAGCGCATATAGTGAGTTGATGTATGCAAACAACATGCTTGATTCGCTTTCAGATAGGTCTCAAATACCACCTGGTGCAGTTGATTATTGGAGAAACAAGAGAAAGAAAGCACTCGACCGATATAACAATTATTCAGCAGAGATTCCCATGATAGAAGCCGAACTTGAATCAGCAAAAGAGAAATTAGACGACCTAGATGAAAAAAGTGAATGATCTGATCTCAGCACGAGATGGTGCAGAGTCAGCTGAAAGCTATCACAACAGCAAAGTTGAAGAAGCCCAAGAAAAGATAGATCATTACCAAGGATTGTTAGATGACTTACTGCAAGAGCCCGATGAGGATTGAGAATTCTGCAGAAATAACAATTTACTATGTCCGAAAACGCTAATCACAATAAAGGAGATATTGGACAATGACAAGAAATAGAGCATTCATAGCAATAGTAATACTCATATTACTCGGTAGCGGTATTGGTGTTGTTTATTTTCAACAAAACTATGAAATCACAAGGAAAACCCCTAATGCCACAGAATCTGAGGTAGAGAAAACACCAGAAACAGAACAATTATTTACAGATGTTGAGCTCGCAGATTATAGGTATCGTCAGTCTGTTAAGTTTCTTACGGAAAACCATAAAGGTGATCCTGAGGAGTTAGAAAGGGTTTTAAATTCCCCAATACACAAACAGATTTTGTCGAAAATAAAGTCTCCAGATGAAATCACTGCAAAACTGAACGCATTATCTGATGAAGAGTGGAGAATTCAACGTAAAGAATTTGAGGAAAAAATGAAACGGGTTAGAGAAAAAATCAAAAAAGATAAACTCACACCTGCTTTATCACCGCTTGAACTCAAACAGAAATATCTGCAACAGTTAGCAGAATTAGCAGCATGGAACGAGTCTGTAGAACGACGTATAGAACTAAATTTGAAAAGAAAACAGGAGAATCACGATATTTTTAATGATGAACCTGAGGTGTCAACACACACAGAACACAACCCTGTTACACCCAACAATTCCCTTAACGATCCCAATAAACCTACAGATAACAGCCCATGGAACGATATAATAACGGAATGGAACGATATACTGATGAAGGATTATCCTGATTTGTTCTCTGATACAGATAAAGAAGCAAGAGAAGCGTTCTTACAACTACTATCCGATGATGGTCGCACGTATTATCTTAACAGACAATTAGAACTGCATATCCAATATGCGAAACGAATCCGTGCGCAACTTACGAGTATTCCTCCTGGAAAGCGAGAAGAAGCCATGGCAGGGATTCGTCAAGAACTTGGTAGAACTTGGGATGCAGATTTTATAGATGCTGTCATGCGACAATTGCAAGAGAAAAAATAATAGATATTATTACCAATCAAGGCAGGTAATTGATGGGTTGCCTGCCACACCCATTGTATAAATACGGATAAAATTAAAGGTAATACCCAAGATCGTGATTATTCTTAAAGACAAGGATACCCGCAAGTAACGAGCTGGCATCACAATGATCGAATGTAGAAGAACTGATAAGACTAAATACACTAAGGAAATTATGTGGTGTTATCTCCAAAGAATACTCTCTATTTCCACCGGGACCACCACCGATTGCCCACGTTCCACGGAACAAAGATTGCCGATTTGTCGGCATTGTCTCAATGACTTCGTGGCTTAGATTCAATCGATGCCACTGTGCCCAAATTGAGTTGTAACAATTGAAGACAGCACAGCGCGGATTGTCCGTGTTAGTCCAATCATTTGCAGCATGCACAAGTTGGACACGCTTACAAATAGAACTTGCAAAAGCACTCGGTTTTACATATAAGAATACACCTTGTGCTGACACCTTTCACAATATTTTGAAAATGTTAGATATGGTTGCTGTATAGAAGTGGTTATTCTTCTTTTTCAAGACTTTCGATCACTTTTTGCGTTCTTTCCGAATAGTAAATCTCTTGTGAGTGTTTGTAAAACGCTAAAGCTTTCTCTTAATCTCCTAACTTAGCGTAGGCTTTTCCCATCGTACGATAGACGCTCCCATATAAACCGATAGGTTCTAACGCTATGGCTCTCTTGAGAAAACCGATTGCTTCCTCATAATCGGCGCGGTTTTCGGCTTGTAAAACAAGATGCAAGCCTAAATCATAAAGAACTTCTGCGGAATTCGGGTTCAATTCAGCGAGGCGACGGAATCCGTATTCTACTTTTTCTGAGTCTAATGCCATATGACATACCGACCACACATAAATCGTCTGGTAGTCATCGGGTTCTTTGTCAAGTGCCTTCTGTGCGTATTCTATTGCATATTTCTCATCATACCATTTAAACAGCTCACCCCCATGATACATAAGATATTTTGCCATGTCTAAATCGGAAAGTACTTCGGCAAGAATGTTGAGTTTCCTACGATAGACTTCTTCTACTTCTTCTGCTATCGGTTCTTGTATATCTTTCAGTTTCTGTTGTATTTGCTCTGGGAGTAAAGGATATGAATACGCACTACCATCGGTCGTAAGACGCATTTGATATTTAATATTGGGTATATAGAAGTATGGGTCTCCCTGAAAACTGTCAGGTGTTTTGGGGACAATGATTTTCGGTTGTGATGTTGGCATCGGCCGTTCGGCTGTGTCATTTAACAATGTATCTTTATTATTTGCTGTTGTTTTATCAACAGGTATGGTGGTCTGGTGTGTGGTTTTCTGGGCACATCCTAAACAACACGTAAGTAAAATCGCAGCCCATGCAAGTAGGTAAGTGGTCATTTCAATCTGTAGTTTCATTGTGTCACCTCATTGAGATAGCGTTTTTTCATGCTAAAGATTACCTCTTAAATTGTCAACTGTTGTGCGAGAATCTGACGTCTGCTGATAAGTATAAGAATCCGTGTTCGGTATGTGCTATCAATTTATACTCAATATATAATTAACCACCCATTTTATCAATAACTCTAAGATTGTCGGTTGTCGACTGCCCTTTATGTTTTATCCTGCTCTGGTATTCGAGAAAGATCCCATATATATATAACGCCATTGCGATCGATTGTAGATAAAATCGATCCATCTGGTGAAAACACAATTGATCCTACTAAATCTGTATGCCCTTTTAAAGTATGTTTATACTGACCTGTCTTTGCATCCCATAGCAATATGTCGCCGCCAATCGAAGTAGCGATTGTATTTCCATCTGGACAATAGGCTATAGAAAGCACCAGGCCGCGGGATCCCTTAAGATGTCCTCTTATTCTACCTGTATTTACATTCCACAATCGTACCTTTTCACCATACCAGGTGCCTGATGCAAGTGTATTACCGTCAGGAGAAAAAGCGACTGAGCATACCATTTCTGTATGCCCTAACAACGTAGTTTTATGTTTTCCTGTATTTAGTTCCCACAATCTAACGGATTTGTCTTTACTGCCACTTGCGATTGTGTTTCCATCTGGAGAGATCGCGATTGAATAGATTAAGTCAGTATGTCCTTCAAATTTCCTTATGAGTTTCCCACTGTCTGCATTCCACAATCGGACTTCGTTTTCATTTATTGAACCTGCTATCATTTCTCCATCAGGTGAAAATACGACAGAAGTAACGTAATCTTTACGACGATAAATATGTCCAGTGCTGTCATCTGAAGATGTCCGAGAATCAAACTTGGATTCAAGTTCACTATATAGACGAGAATCAACGTTCCAAGAATGTCCTCTACCATCCCAACTTCCCGCAACAATCTTTGTCCCATCGGGTGAATACGCTACAGAGTGGATACTGTCAGTATGTCCATTCAAGGAAAAAATGTGTTTCTTGGATGTAATATGCCATAGATGTACACCATACTGATTACCCGCAGCGATTACGGCCCCATCTGGTGAAAAGGTTATACAATTTGCAAAGCGCTTATCTCCAGTCAGGAGTGGTGTTTTATTTAAGAATATCCAGGCAGGATCATGATTAGATTCAGCTAAACGGGTCTCACATTGGTATACAACTCCATTAACCCGTTCAATTGCGATTGTTTTCCCATCTGCTGAATATGTAAATGAATTACAGTTGGTTGTTTTTCCTTTTATGGAAAAGGTAGAAGAATTAGGATCTTTACCCCAGAAGATGATTCCATCATAGCCTTTGGTTGCGATTGTATTTCCATCAGGTGAATACTCCACTAAAGTAACAAAATTTTTATGACCTTTTAAGGTTTGTATAGGGGCACCTGTCTTTGCATTCCACAAACGGACCGTGTTGTCTAAACTTGTAGATACAATAGTTTGACTATCAGGAGAAAAGGTGGCTGATGTCACCCATTTTTCATGTCCGGTCAGAACTCTAATGGATTGTCTTGTAGAAATACCCCATATTCGTATTGTTTTATCCTCACTTGCTGTTACGATAGTCGTATTATCCTGTGAAAATGCAATTGAAGAAACGACAGATGTATGTCCTATGAATTGTGCAATCAGTTGTCTTGTTTGAATATCCCACAAATCAACGGGTCCATTATTGCCTCCGGTAGCAATTTTGGTTCCATCAGGTGAAATAGTAATGGAACGAACAGCATCCATCTTTATCGTTGCCTTAAGATATCCTCTGGCAGCATCCCATAGATGCACTCCATTTGAGCTACCACTAACAATTGTCTTGCTATCTGGCGAAAATACAATGGCTTCTGTACGAATTTCTGTTAGCAGATTGAGTTCGTCTCCAGTCTGTGTATCATAAACCCATACACCAATAGGAGTGGCAATAGCGAGGAGATTACCATTGGGCGAATACTTCATCTGTTTGGTTCTTCCCTTACCGAAACGTGCAATGGCATTTTCAGGCAAATTTGATTGTGATGCATCATGAGCCACTGCAAATGTAGGTAAGAGAAATGACAGGGTTACACAAAATGTGAGGATAAAGTAAATCTTATTTTTCATATAAATTACTCCAAGTATATCTGAATAGAGAAGCTGATATTTCTTAGAATGGTGTTTAACCTATTAACAATCACCACTTATCCTGTATAGCGTCATGAAAATGCGTTTTTAGATTATTTTTCACTTATGGCGCATTGGCAGAGAAAGCAAAGCACAATAGAGCGTATGTTTATGCGTATCTGTCCATTTTTTTTATTTTACCTTATTGGTGCGACGCGTCGGTAATAGACACACATTGTAAAGTTTTGGAGTTCTACCTCAAGTGCTACAGAACTATCCGTTGAGATTAAATTACCAAGTGAAATTATGTGGTGTTATTCTCCAGAGAATATTCTCTGTTTCCACCGGGACCACCACCGATTGCCCATGTTCCTCGGAATAGGGATTGTCGTCTTGTCGGCATCGTATTAATGATTTCGTGGCTTAGATTCAATCGATGCCACTGTGCCCAAATTGAGTTGTAACAATTGAAGACAGCACACCGTGGATTGTCCGTGTTTGTCCAATCATTTGCAGCATGCACAAGGCTTTCTGTGAAAATCACAACTGAACCGGGTGGACAACTGTAATCATCCATTACATCTCGCATGTTTTGCTCCCAAGGGGATTCACCGATATTCGGACGATATGGATCTGGCCCGCCGTAGTTGAAATGTGCTTTATGGGAGCCACTTAGAAAAGATGTAGCACCTTGTCCAGATTTCACTTCCTCAAGTTCCCACACAACACGAGTGAGTCCTGCGAAGATCTTCCCACCTGCAACCTGATACCGCATGGCATTTGCTTGTTGGGGTGGTCGCACCACGTGTGGCAAGCCATTATCTCCACGTTGGGACACATTCCAACCCGGTTCTCTTACAGTGGTAAATGATCCTTCACATCGAAAACCATAACAATCTTGATGCACAAACGGATCCTCTGACAGGATTTCGTTGAGAATTCCAACTATCGCTGGATGATCAAGCAATTTCTGCAACGATCCGTGATAACTTTGTCGCGCCCCATCATATACCTCCGCTTTCATTTCATCAATTTCTGAATCAGACAAGATAGATGGCAGCAAAATCCAACCACGTAAATCAAAGAAGAATTTCTGTTCAGGTGTCATAGGTATGGCTTCAACAATTTTTGCTTCTTCTGACATGCATAACTCCTTAATAGATTTTACTTAAAATCTGAAATGGATAGAAAAGAAAAGAATTCAATACGGTAATTTACTCGAAATTATGTGGTGTTATTATCCATAGAATATTTCCTGTTTCCACCGGGACCACCACCGATTGCCCACGTTCCACGGAATAGGGATTGACGTTTCTGTGGCATTGCATCTATTATTTCATGACTTAGATTCAACCGATACCATTGTGCCCAAACAGAATTGTAACAATTAAAGACAGCACACCGTGGATTATCTGGGTTCGTCCAGTCGTTAGTAGCATGAATTAGACTCTCTGTAAAAACAATTGCTGATCCAGGTGGACAACTATAATCCTCCATCATGTCTCGAATGTTATCCTCCCAAGGCGATTCACTGATATTTGGACGATTCGGGTCAGGTCCACCATAGTTGAAATGTGCTTTATGCGACCCAGTGAGAAAAGTTGTTCCACCCTGCCCAGATTTTACCTCTTCAAGTTCCCAGACTACACGAGTGAGTCCAGCAAATATCTTTCCTCCAGCAACCTGATATCGCATTGCATTTGCTTGCTGGGGTGGACGTACGACGTGTGGCACCGTCGTACCCCTTCCATATGAAAGATTCCAACCAGGTTGTCTAACTGTCGTAAACGAATTTTCACATCTAAATCCATAGCAATCTTCAAAGATAAATCGTTCATCAGCAACGATTTCGTTTAGAATCCCTACAATCTCAGGATGATCGAGTAAGTTCTGGAGTGCACCTTGATAACTATGTTTAGCACCGGCATACACTTCCGCTTTTAACTCCTCGATTTCTGATTCAGACAAAACTGAAGGCAATAGAATCCAACCACGGAGATCAAAGAAGAACTTTTGCTCCGATGTCATCAACTTTTCTCCTGGACCTAACGGCATAGGTTCACGAGAATGACGTATTTCTTGCATTATATACGATCCTTATAGTAAAACTCACAGTGTTCATACTACTATTATAGTGCTTGTTTCAACCCAGGTAAAAAATAATCTTTCACAACAACCTCCCAACTCATTCGAGAGGCAATATCATAACCTTCTTTTATCATCTCCTCAATATCACGAGGTTTCCGTGGTAAACGACCCAGAAGTTTCGCCGCAATATCACGACTATTCTCAACTTCAATATTCGTTCGTTCTGCCAATCCAATATGCAGAACTTCTTCTAATGACTTTGGAGCACTATTTACATAGGTATAATCAGCAACCACAACATTAGGAACTTCTTTATTTTCAGTAGCATGTTGTATGAAACCACAACAACCACATACATTACTGACTACACAGATTGCACCAAAACTAAGCGGTTCCACTTGGGCAATTCCAAAGGGTTCATAAATAGATTGACCAAATTCAGCATCGCTCCCTTTGCGGATGTCCATAAATTCCATTTCAATTGGCATACGAGAACCACAAGAAGCTTGACTCCACCCAAACTGATTAACAAAGACTACCTTTATTGCTTTTGATTGCAGATTAAATGCGGACACTCCATTATTCAATTCAATTTCAGCACCTACTAAGTCGGGATAACCAATTTTGTGATGCACGGGCCACCCATATTCTCGCTCCATTTCATGAATATTTTCATGTGGACGTCCGGTTGCGATTTCTGTAGATAGAATAAACAGAACGGCTGTCCTACCATTGGACGAAAGTAGTGAGTCTAAATGGTCTAAAACTTGTAAATCTCGCCAGAGTCCTTTACTTTTAACAAGCCGAGTTACATGCGTAAAGACGTAATCAGGACGATAGTCAAGGAGTGTTCTGGCATACTTTTGAAGACGGGATTTTGAGTCTAATTTCTCATCCAAACTCATTTCATAAGCAGGAATCCCATTGTAAACAAGATTAATCGGAAACGACTCAAATTGAGGTGCTAAAAAACGAAGTTCATCTACTACAAGGTCCCCAACAGCAAAGATCGTATCGCAAAGATGTGCTTTATCGATTAAGGCATGCTTAAAATACCAGAATGGATCACCAAATACATCATGGATTAACTTCCCTTGCGATTTTGCTTGTTCTAATGCATTATAAAAACGTACATCATGCCCTGGATGTCCTTCTACAATAGGACGTATGGAAGCCACTTCATGAGCATAAAAGACAGTACGCAGGTTGCCTGCACCGCTATCGTTTTCACGCTCAATCTGTGTTTTAAGGACAAGCGGCATTCCCATAAACTCATGGGAGATAACATACACAGACGTTTCAGAATGTTCACCTGTTAACACTTTTAACGCTTCAAAAGCAGGTTCAGCAAGACGGACATATTCTTCATATTCCCATTCATTATCGTAACGGTTTGATTCAATTCCAAAATGCTCATAGAGTTGCCATTTAAACTTATTTGTTAAGTCTTCATTGCTATTGGATACATTGACTAAGAGCACGTCTACAAGTGTAGAGATTTTCTGCCCTTTTCCTTCAAATTGTCGTTGTCCATATATCAGTTCAACATGATAAGTGTTTTCAATTTCACTAAGTGCCGTGGCATGAGGAGTGGTGGTTACACCCTCGGCTGCATGGTAAAATAACGACTCCAATGTCCCTAAATCAGCACCAGAAAATAGAGGTCCCACAAGTAAGGTCCGTTCAACTGCTTCGTTGTAACTGCGAGTCGTTAGTAAACCTTCTAATACTGCTCCGATTCCTCCCATTTTTTGGATGGCTTCATGTGTAACATGGACAACAATACTCAAAATTTCACCTCGTTAATGAATAAGGTTCGAATGTGTTAAAATAGCATGTCAATAAGAGTAGTGTCAAGTTATTTTGATATACATTCAGAATAGAGGATTCTACCAATAAATTCACATATATTCTACGAATTAGACAACCTGTTTGCTCTTGACACATGGCTATATTAGAAGTATAATTCAACTGAAATACAACACGCTTCCAGAGGTGAATATGCTTGACGTTACTGAAATAACAGTAGATGAAATTTGGAACTATTTAGTAGGACATGATGCATCATATATCGGTAAGGAAACAAAAGAACTCAATAAAACAGAACGCATGATACCCGCTGGTATTCAATGGTTAGCACGTGAAGGAGAGCTTAGTACTATACAACGACAAAGATCCACATATTTCATGCTAAATGATTCCTCCACTGCAAATGGAGGAAATAACTTGTAATGAAGCCTATTCGCCAATTATCTGTTGTACCGACATTGCCTGAGAATCTTGAACCCTTACGGGAATTGGCAATGAACTTGTGGTGGACATGGGATAATGAAGCACTTAGTTTATTTAGACATCTTGATTCAGACCTATGGGAAAAAACTTACCACAATCCCGTTGCAATGCTCGGAAGAATATCACAGGAACAGTTAGAAACCACTGCGGAAAATGATGTTTTCTTAGCTCATCTTGATGTCATCTATAGGAAATTTAAGACATACCTAAGTTCCTCTACATGGTTTGAAACATTTTCCGATGACAATACACTATCAAATTTGAGTATAGCCTATTTCTCAATGGAATTCGGACTCACAGAGTGTATGCCACTTTACTCTGGAGGGTTAGGTGTCTTAGCAGGTGACCACCTGAAATCTACCAGTTATTTAGGGCTTCCATTCGTTGGCGTAGGTTTACTCTACCAACACGGTTATTTTCGTCAGACGTTAACATCCGATGGTTGGCAAATAGCAGATTACCCTACTAATGACTTTTACAATATGCCTATTACTCCTGAATATAGGGAGGACGGATTCCCACTCTTGATTGAAGTAGATTATCCAGAGGGAAAAGCATACGCTAAAGTGTGGCGTGCTCAGGTTGGTAGGGTGCTTTTATATCTATTAGATACAAATATTCCTGAAAACGGGAATACTGATTTACGAGACATCACCAATTATCTTTACGGCGGTGATGAACGAATGCGTATCAAACAAGAGATCCTTCTCGGTATTGGAGGCTATCAAACACTTAGTCAACTTGGTGTCACCCCAACTGTTTGCCATATGAACGAGGGACATGCAGCATTTTTAGCACTGGAACGTATTCGCCAATTTATGGATGAAAATGATATAGGGTTTGACGAAGCAAGAGAAGCAACTTCATCAGGGAATATTTTTACTACCCATACACCTGTTCCTGCTGGAATTGATTGGTTCCCACCAGAATTAGTTAAGTACTATTTTAAGACATACTACAGCAAATTAGGTGTCTCAGAAGAAAAATTCCTCGGTTTAGGCAGAAAGAATCCGTCAGATAATAGTAGTGAATTTAGCCCTGCATTGGTCGCACTTCGGTTATCTACAATGGCGAATGGTGTGAGTCAATTACATGGACAAGTGTCACGAAATATGTGGAAAGATCTATGGCAAAATTATCCTGTGCATGAAGTTCCCATAAGAGCAATTACAAATGGTATACATACACGATCATGGGTTTCAGAAGATATGCAAAGCTTGTTTGACAGGTATTTGGGTCCAAAGTGGATCGTTGATCTAACCAATCAAGATGTATGGACACAAATATCTAAAATCCCTGATACTGAGTTATGGCGTACTCACGAGCGAGGACGGGAACGTCTAATAGCATTTGCAAGGAAACGGCAGAGTCAGAAGCGAAATCAACGTTTGAACCAAAGTTTGGGAACACAAGATACAACAAGAGAACATGAAACAGGAACAAGAACACTAAATTCGGGGGCATTGACTATCGGATTTGCCAGACGATTTGCTACATATAAACGCGCAACACTACTGTTCAACGACCTTGATAGACTTGATAAGATCCTCAATGACCCTAATCGTCCTGTACAACTAATTTTTGCTGGAAAAGCACATCCACACGATCATGAAGGCAAGGTGTTAATTCAGAAAATACATCGAATTTCATCTGAATCACGATTCCAAAATAAAATACTGTTCATTGAGAATTACGATATCTGTGTCGGACGCTATCTGGTTGAAGGTGTTGATGTCTGGCTAAATACACCATTACCCCCAAA
Source organism: uncultured bacterium (assembly GCA_964652195.1). Lineage (GTDB taxonomy): Bacteria > Poribacteria > WGA-4E > WGA-4E > WGA-3G > MSPOR6. The sequence continues at coordinate 36,656 of CAZZBB010000017.1, forward strand.
TGAAGCAAGTGGTACAAGCGGTATGAAAGCTGCTGCAAACGGAGCTTTGAATTTGAGTATGGCAGATGGATGGTGGGCAGAAGCCGAATTCCTCGGTGGAGGATGGACTATTGAGGCTACACCTGAAACTGATGAGATAAAATCTGTTAATATAGCGCATGCAAACGCAATTTATGACATTCTTGAGAAAGAGATTGTTCCCCTATTTTATGAACGTCATCCAGAAGATGATATTCCGTATGGATGGGTCGCTAAAATGAAGACGGCTATGCAGAATTTAGCTCCGGTGTTTAATACAAAACGGATGGTAGCAGAATATGCAGAACGGCTCTATTTCCCCGCACATCAAAGATGGCACAAATTAAACGCGGATGGGACGTATCGGAGTATCGCACTTGCAAATTGGAAAACAAATATACGTAAACATTGGAGTAATTTAAGGATTGAAGAAGTAATTCCTAAAGACCAAACACAGAAGAAAGTAGCTGAACTCTCGGTTGGAGAATCAATTTCTATTCAAGCAATAGTTCACACAGATGCTTTGTTTCCAAATGAACTTGCTGTTCAAATATATCATGGTGTATTGGACGCTACCAGTGAAATGAAGAATGGTACTATAATCCCCATGAAATACTGTGAAGACTTAGGGAGTGGAAAATATCTATTTGAAGGAACACTCGTACTAAATCAAACCGGATTGCATGGGTATACGCTTCGAGTTTTACCATTCCATGTTGACTTACAATCTTCCTATGAACTGGGGCTTTTGACGTGGGTATAATTATTTCCTCATATAACCAAAAACTTGATTCTTACAACATCTTCAATCGATTTTATGTTACAAGGAATCGTGATTGAGCGTATGTTTATATAGGTATGTGCTGATAGTAATCACTATCAGCAAGAATATCGAAACTATCAATTCAACCTTTGGGTAGAACATAAAGAAGCACAGATATGGAAAGAAAAGCAGAAATAACGCGTGAAACAAAAGAGACTCAAATTCGGATGAAGCTTAACCTTGATGGGAACGGTACTTCTGACATCAACACCGGTGTCGGATTTCTGGATCACATGTTAGACCTTTTTGCGAAACACGGGTTCTTTGATTTGAATGTTGAAGCAAATGGTGATTTACACATTGACGCTCATCACACGACGGAAGATGTTGGTATCTGTTTAGGGCAAGCCTTTCAGGAGGCTGTAGGGGACAAAGCAGGGATGAGACGGTTCGGTAGTTTTGTCGTACCTATGTATGAATCTCTCGCAGAAGTCGATTTGGATATTTGTGGTCGTCCCTATCTACACTATAAAACACCTCTTGAATACGGAAAAGTGGGTGAGTTTGATATAGAACTTTCTGAAGAGTTTTTTCATGGTTTTGTGAATCATAGCGGCACAACACTACACATAAACGTTCCCTACGGTACCAATCAACATCACATCATTGAAGCGATTTTCAAAGCGGTTGCAAAAGCCTTAGATGTTGCCACTCAGATTGATACAAGAATCTCAGGGGTATTATCCACTAAAGGCAGTCTATAAGTATTCACATCGACAGTTAAAGAATATATCTAATCGATATTGGAGAAGTATATGAGTAATGGGAATGTCATCGCAGTTATTTTGGGTGGTGGTAGAGGTGCACGTTTATATCCATTGACGCGGGATCGCGCAAAACCGAGTGTGCCGATTGCAGGAAAATTTAGACTCGTTGATATTCCTATAAGTAATTGTCTTCATTCTGGTTTAGAACGGATCTATGTCTTAACACAGTTTAATTCTGTCTCCTTAAATCGGCATATTGCACAGGCTTACCGTTTCGATACCTATCGACGTGGATTTGTCCAGATTTTAGCTGCCCAACAAACACTTATGGGAGATGAATGGTACCAGGGAACTGCAGACGCAATTAAGCACAACCAGCCTTATATTCTTAATCCCAGATTTCCAGACAATTATGTACTAATTCTTGCTGGGGACCACCTGTATCGTATGGATTATCGGAAGATGTTGGCAGTTCACACTGAAACCAATGCAGACATCACTGTTTCTGTTATCCCTGTTAATAAAGAGGTGACAAGTAGTCTTGGGATTTTACAGGCGGATGAAAATGGACGGATTATTGATTTCGTTGAAAAGCCTCAAAATGAGGAAGACTTACAACGGCTTAAGGTCAAACCGGAGGTGTTTTCCTCTCGTGGAATTGAACCAGAAGGAAGAGAATACATCGCTTCTATGGGGATTTATATCTTTAACCGCGATAAGCTTCAAGAGGTTCTACAAGATGAATCAAATGTTGACTTCGGCAAAGATATAATTCCAAAGAGTATAAAGTCTTGTCAAGTATCAGCATTTTTTTTCGATGGTTATTGGGAAGATATTGGAACTATCCGATCCTTTTATTCTGCCAATATCGCGCTCACGGATGTCTCACCTGAGTTCAACTTTTACGACGAACACGCACCAATATATACCAACCGACGACATTTACCCAGCACTAAAGTCAATAGTAGTAGCGTGCGCTCCTCCATTCTTGCGGAGGGTTCTATAATTGATGATTCTGAATTGGATAGAACAATCGTTGGAATTCGGAGTATTATTTCAAGTGGTAGCCGAATTTATCAATCTGTTCTGATGGGTGCAGACTACTATGAATCGGATGTACAACGTGCAGAAAATGCTAAAATAGAACTACCAAATGTTGGGATCGGTAGTAAATGTCTGATTCAGAATGCTATTATTGACAAAAATGCACGAATTGGCAATAATGCTGTGATAGCCAATACAAAAAACCTTGACAATCACGATTCAGATAACTATTATATTCGAGACGGCATCGTGATTGTACCTAAAGACGCTACAATTCCACCTGATACGGTAATTTAATTACAAATTCAGATAATAAAGAGTAAACGGCAACAACACTTTTCGATGAGGAGAATATATTATGTATAAAGTATTATCTCTGTTGTTTTTATCTATCTTGTTTATTATACCACAGACATTTGCATTGGATTCAGAGGGATTGGTCGGTGCATGGTTGATGGATGACGGAAATGGAAATACTGTTTCTGATTCTTCAGATAACGGTTTAGATGGAAAAATAGCAAAAGGAAACCCAAAATGGGTAGAAGGAAAATACGGCGGTGCAATGGAATTTGGTGGAGCAGATATGGTGACTGTTGATGATAATGCTGCACTTGACCTAAAATCCTTCACGCTTTCTGCTTGGATAAATGTACCAAAAATATCAGGGGTATGGCAAATAATCGCTTCAAAAGAAAATCGCGGACCTACAGGTAGAAATTACGGTATATTCGGTCATGTTAACACTGGTGTAATCCATTATTCCTTTACAACTGGGGGTTGGAAGTCTTTTGATGCTAAAACCGTTGTGACAGATGGCAATTGGCATCATATTGCTACAACCTATGAAAAACCTGATTTTAAGCTCTACTTAGATGGAAAAGTAGATGCACAAGTAGCACCGGGCACCGATCCTGATAACCATGATAATTTCCTGTTTATCGGTGGTTGCGACATTGGGAATTATTGGATGACAGGCACTATTGATGAGGTTGTCCTCTATGATAGAGCGCTCAATGAGGCAGAAATTAACGAATTAATGGACAGCGGAATATCTACTGCTCTGGATGTTAAACCCGGTGGTAAATTGGTGTCAACGTGGGGACGGATCAAAACTAAAACCGTCCGGTAAACTCTAAGTTAGTATTCTCAATGGTTTGACCGAATACACATACAACATTTAAAGATTTCAACTTTTTGAGATATTTCAGGTCAAATAAAAATAAAATTACATTCTGCTTATATTGAAGAAAGGCAGACTTTTAATATGGCTGAATTACGACAGCAACTGCTGGTTTTACATTTACACACACCTGACCTTAATAGCCACGTAGTTGCATGGGCGATGTATGATGGCACTGGCGATAAACGGTATACTACTGGTGATAGCGAAACTCCTCCCTATAACTCTGTGGTCGAAGCAATGCAGGATGGTTGGCGGGTTATTCAGTTTCCACAACAATTCCCCGCGTTCCCTGGGATGGAGTATCATACTTCATATCTAAGATTCGAATATATCTTAGAGAAATTGGAGGAAATATAATGGTTGACAAACAGTATCTACTTACCACAGAACAGGTGGCTAATTTCGCTGCTGATGGTTTTATTCGTTTTGATGATTTTATTCCTGATGAGTATAATAAAGCTGCTCACGCAGAAATGGAATCCGGCGTAAGAACAAAGGGTGGCGGTGGAACGGTTTTAAATGATGTATGGGACGACGAATCTGCTGTTGGTAACGTCTTTCGTTTACCACAGGTTCAAGGTATTATCGAAAGCCTTGTCGGTGAAAATCCACTATATGATCATCATGCTGTTCATATTGTCCGTCCAAACAGTGAACATGGGCAAATTTGGCATGCAGATGCAATTATAGATCTTCGTATGCACTTTGACATACAATTCTTCTATTTTTCACACGACACTCCACGTGAAATGGGTGGTACTATGATATTACCGGGTAGCCATTTCAGACGTGTTTGTGAAACTGATGTGGCGCGGTATCAGAACTTCCTCGGGCAACATCCTATCGTTTGTGATGCCGGGACACTTGTAGTAGTTCATCATGGGATGTGGCATTGTGCACAACCGAATTTGACAGATGAAACCCGTTATATGTTCAAGCTACGCCTAAATCCAACAGTCCGTCAAATGAAACTATGGAACACCGATGACATTGATGCTCCAGGAATACGTGGTATTCTGAGTCGGAATCATAGATGGTATGGCAATGATGTCCGTCTTGAAATTGTAAACAGAATCAAGTTCTGGCGTTTCCTCATTGGTGATGAAAACTATGATGTCGGTTATTGGCTATCTCGGCTTGAGAATTTACCTGAAAATGTACCGAATGTAGCGTAGTTTCAGTATCATATAAAAATCAAAATTTTCAACAGAATACCCCACAAGAATCTGCAGTTCTTGTGGGGTATTTTCTGTTAGTTTGAAATAGGAACAGTTTATAGTTTAGACCCAAACTGACATGTCTTTATTTATCCTTCAATTCTACTGTAACCTTGCCTTTAGTACTTTTAAGTGCCATGTCTACGAGTTTTTTCTCCAGAACAATCTTTTTATCTACTTCACTGAGACTTTTAAATTCTTTTCCACCATATGTTGCGACTATTTTTGCATTTTTCTGATTTGCCCTACTTACGCTATTTTTCTTTGATATATTGCTATATCCTGTTCTTTTAGTCGCTACAGATGACTTACCATTGTTGTCATTCGAGCTTTCATAATTTCCCGATCGATCCTGTCCACGGGATGAACTGCCACCTGTTTTGAGAAACTCAATATCCGCACTTCTGAGAGTAATAGTTTCTCCATTTTTATCCAAAACAATTTTCTTCTCTTCAATTTCTTTTATGACCATATCACCAACGTTTTCACCAATTCTAACGATGAGAAACGCATCCGAACGTCTTTCCGATACAAACGCCTTAGAATGATCACCTAACGTGTCAATAACTGTTCCAAGCAACGTATATTCAGGTTCTTTATTCGGTGGTTCCCATCCGAGAGGTCGAAAAAGGTTATTATCAACGATTACTTGATAGAACTCTGAATTATCATTAGAATCCTTGCTTTTATAATTCGTTTGTGGACGCAATTTTGAAGAAAGTTTGGAATTCTTCATCTGTCCTGTGTTAGTAGTGAACACAGGTTTAATTGCTCCTACTTTTGCCACATTCAATCCAGTCTTGTCCAATGTGTTTTTGGCATGAAGTTTTACCCCGATGACAAAGAGAAGACCTATCATACAACCGAAACCTATTAGGCTTAGCATTTTGATATATTTCATATTGTTCTTCATAATTATGAAAATATAATGAACCACACAAGAATGTATAATAGACCCTTGTGTGGTTCATATCAATAATTAAATAAGGTATTAATTGAAAGGATTCTTACCGACCTCCACGTCTACCCCTACCACCGCCTCTTTCACGGAATTGCTGTATCATTCTCATCCGTTCTTCTTGGGAAGCACTTTGAAACCTTCTTCTCATTTCAGATGCTCTTTCGTTTCTATTGCTTTCTGCTGATGCTTCTCTATTTCTATTGTTTCTTTCTTCATTAACTTCTCTATTGTTATTTTCTTCACTTTCATTCCTATTTTCTCTGGAACTTCCGCGATTTGAACCCCCTTTACTTAGAAACTGAAGGTTTCCAAGTCTGAGAGTGATAGCCTCTCCATCTTTATCTAAGATAATTTCTTTCTCTTTGATTTCTTTAATTATCGCGCCTCCAACTTCATCTCCTACACTACCGATATAAAAACGGTTTGAACGTTTTTCTATCAAGGAAGCTTCAGATTTCTTCGTTCCATCTGTACTAATGGTAGTTGAAACGAATGAATATTCAGGTTCTTTATTCGGTGGTCTCCAACCGAGCGGTCTAAATAGACTATTATCAATTATAACCTGATAAAATGATGAATTTTCATCAGAATTGTTGTTTCGAGAACGCGTCTGTCCACCCCAGCCTGATGCTTGTTGACGATTCTCCGAACCTCTATTTGATCTTTGTCTAAGGTTTTCTAAATTTGATTTGATATTTTCTATGTTTATATTTTTTCCATCTATTTTTGTAGCAATATTTCCGTATTTATTCTGTGCCTGCAGCTTTACCCCATAGAAAAGCAGAAGACCTGCCACACAAATGATTCCCAAAATAATGAGGATTCTTGAAAATTTCACTATATTCTCCTTATTTTCAGGTGCGCGAACCGAGACAATTCCTCAATGATGTGTTCTTATATATCTTATATATAGTTTAGACTAATCATACGTGAAAAGGTTCAGTTTTTTAATATAACATTACTCTTTACCTCAAATTTTAACATTATAATTTACCAAAGTCAAATTTGTATAAGATAAGGGTGTATAAAATTTTTGGCTCTATAGGCGACAATTTAATCATTAGGCTCTTCTGTGGGAGGTGATTCCGATCCCCGATTCTTACATTTCTTCTGTGGGAGGGGATTCCGATCCCCGATTCTTACATTTCTTCTGTGGGAGGGGATTCCGATCCCCGATCTTAACTAAGAACGTGTCTTGATTCAAAGAACATACTTTATAGTGGATAGTCCACGTCAATTTGTGAGTAGTTTCTTCTGTAGGAGCGACCTCCTGGTCGCGACTTGATTTATTGATACATATAATTTTAGAATGGACAGTCCACCAGTGCTTTTATGCCAAAAACTTTACATATCCTCTGATTATAGATATGAAAATCTACCTCACCCAATCTGTATGAGGTAGATTTTATACGAAATAGAATTACGAAAAAAATAATGTTTAATCTATGGATACCTTCGTTTTTTCTCGGGCTGATTCATAAGTAGCAAGAACAACCGCAACAGCGGCTTTACCACCCCTTGCATCTATCATAGGTGTTTTGTTATCTCGTATACAATTTACGAAATGGGTAAGCTCACCGACTACGTGGCTCGGTCCAGACCGATCAGGAACAATTTCCTGCCATTCATTGTCCCCACGTTTTTTGAGGTATGCAAGATCGGCACTCATATTAAGACGGAGAGATCCTTCGGAACCATCAATAATTGTGTCATTTGTACCACGCGCACCCAGAAAACCACCCCAACGTAGAATACCAACTGTACCGGTATCATAACGGATCAGTGAAACCGTATAGTCCTCCCAATCGTCGTGTCCAGAAAAACTTCCCACTTCTGCTGACACAGTCAGAGGTTTTCCACCGTACCAGTTGATTAGATCAGATTTATGGATGCCATTCTCTAACAGTCCGCCAACTGTACCGTACCAACTATCGGGGCGATTGCGAGGGGCATTGTAGGGACCAGTATAGTCTGTTTCTATATAGGTAATTTTTCCTATTTCACCATCATCAACCAATTGTCTACCAAGCTCGTGAACAGGATAAAAGCGGAGCACTTGTCCAACCATAGTATGTATTCCCGCTTTGTCTGCAGCCTCAATTATCTGGTCCGATTCCTCAAGTGTGAGAGTAAGCGGTTTTTCACAAAATGCATGTATACCAGCTTCCGCCGCGTCTATCATTACTTTTGTATGAGCAATAGGTGGGGTTGCAACAACAACACCATCAACCAGAGGAAATAGCTCATTATAGTCATCAAAAGCACGGATATTATGTTGTTCGGCAACGGCTTTTGCCGCGTCAAGTCGTAAATCAGCAACACCTACGAATTCACAATTTTCTACGTTTGGGAGTGAGTTACAATGGGCGTTCCCCATACCACCAACTCCAATAACACCTATTCGAATCATCTGTTTTTCCTTTAATAATGGGTTAGGATGCGTTTGTGTAGAGAATATACCTTAATGTACCGTAACTGTCAATTGGTTAATTGCCACGATAAATCATTTCTTATACCAAATCTAAAATGATGGTGCATCACAAGGTTATGTGTGATGTCATCTAAAACGGAAATCCAACCTAAAAATTTTGCTATAATAAAGAGATATTTTCATTTAGAAATGGCATTAGATCTCATAGTCGTAGATTAACTTTTAATCCTAATATATAGACAACTTAATAAGGTGCAGAAACAGACCTTTAATCCTAA
>CAZZBB010000018.1:0-44210 GCA_964652195.1 uncultured bacterium
GTTTATTATGTTAAAAATGTTACACTTTTTCCTACATTTTGTGTCATTAGTAAAACGGATGTCCGCCCTGTCACAGTCTGCGTTCATCGGTGTTTTTTTTACAATTATAAAAATTCTCAAATTGTGTTATACTGTGTCTTAGTATTCCTTTTTGGAGATTATTTGATACAGACATTTGTAATGCTTTTTGTAAATAATAATGTCTCATTATTGTGATATAACCTTTTAAGGTGTATCCTAGTAGATGACATCCCCATAAACCATCTATGTAGCTTTTTTTCTCAGAAATGGTATAGGTGATGCTGTTGTTGTTTTTAAGATTATTTTGAATGTATTGGGTAGTCATTTCTTAGTTTCCTGTTTTTTTAAAAAGTTACGAAATCGTAACTTTTTTCTGTCACCCCAATTTAGCGTAGTCTCTATAAAGTCAGTGTTCCTATAGGTTTACAGCCATTTTACGAATTTTTCATTAAAAAACAAAAAAAGTTTTCTTGATGGATTTCTTCGTAGTACATTTCTCATAAGTCCTAACAATTAAGGGCTATCATTTCGGTATTTTTGTTTATCATTTTGTGAGATATACTGTATTTCGGTAATCTGTTCATGGGTTGACCTGATAGTTCTCCTTTAGTTCGTAATAACAAATAGCATTTTCACAACACTTTTTTTAACACCATGTTTTAAAATGCCCTAAAGTCAGTCTTAGATTGGGTTTATAGATATTCCTGAAAAACCTATATTTTAATTTTTATTTTTTAATTTTATGCTCTGTATTTGTTATAAGTGGTGTAACCCCTTATCTGGTATAGGTTTGTAGACATCAGAGATTTTATTTTCAATTCACAACTGTTGTGAAAGTTTCACAACAACTTTTCAAGTGGTGTTTCTATTGTAATGTATATAGTAACATAATAAAAATCGTGAGTCAAGGAAAAAGTTATATTCTGTGATAGTATTTTAAACTTATTTGCATTTGTTATTGATGTAATACCATTTCTAAATGAATAGGTTTCATAAATACTCATTCTATATAATATTCGGTGAATCAACAGTATGAATGCCATTAAGACATTCCCGGGTTCCAAGCCGCGCCTACTGGGTTGGGTGATTGATTTTATATGTCATAATATATTTTAGAAATGGTATAAGATTACATTATTTGATATAGTTTGTTGTGTTATGGTTAAGTTCTCTTCAATTATTTTTTTGGTTGTTATGTATTTGTTGTATTACTTTTGGTTATAATTCATTTTTTTAAAGATGAAATGTATGGGGTAGAGGAACGAAACCCGACATGAGACCCTTTTCTATACTGGAAATGTTGGGATTCACATACGGTTCAACCCCGCAGCATGCCATAGGCGCATGCTGCGGGGTTTCCCTACGAGGACATGTAATCCCTAAGTTGACACCTATGGTGATCCTAAAATCGACACCATAGGTGTCAATTTAGCACCTTTTCCAAACATGGTAGGTTCGGTTTGGAACCGAACCGGGTTTATACCCATTTTACCGGAAAGGAGATCGTTTCTATAATTAGACTTCCTGGCACATAAGACTTAAGGGGGTTTTGTGGTATACAAGGTTAATTTCTAAAATCCGGAGCGGTATCAAACCGCTCCTACCAGGTGTGGGTTTACAACGGTTGTTTTTCCTTAAATTGACGCCTATGGTGATCCTAAAATTGACACCTATGGGGAACTATTAAGAGTATTCACAATGGGAATTATTTGAATTGGTATTAGGATAGGATTCATTAAATGTGGATGTACATATAGAGATGTCAGTTTTTATAAGCAAAATATGAGGAAATTGGGTAAAATAGGGTAAGAGACTTTACCAAATTACACCCGGAGACAACTTATGGCAAGAGACAAGCGCGAGAAAGAGGTTAAGGATTACCGACACGACGCTTCGACACGAAAGAACAACCCACCCGCAGGCATCGCTGGTCAAGGCAGAACTCCCAAAACTCCCAAACAGAAATACGCATATAACCCACACCTATCCCCAATACTACGATCCGATCCGAACGGCGATGTTGACAAAATCCACGAACTCATCCAAAAAGCACAGCACGAAACACTGACCCCAGAAGAAACCGAAAAAATCTCAAATGCTCTCAAACATCACGAACCGTGGTTAGAATGGGCAGGTAAACAGGAAGCGAAATCCTTCACGGTAGATCCGGTCGCATTACATGTGCATGAACGCGTCAGTGCTAAAGCCATCCTGAAGGTAGCAGAACGCGAAAACGTCCAACGAAATCTGTTCGCCGACCCACAGCAGACCTACGACAAAGCAGTTGAATTCTACAAACACGACGTGGATTGGACAAACCGTCTGATACTTGGGGATAGCCTGATGGTCATGAGTTCTCTGGCACAACGAGAAGACCTCGCAGGGAAGGTGCAGATGATTTACATTGATCCGCCTTACGGTATCAAGTTTTCTTCTAACTTCCAACCTACCGTTTTTCAACGGGATGTTAAGGATAGAGACCAAGATCTGACGCGTGAAGCCGAACAGATAAAGGCATACCGTGATACGTGGACACTCGGTATCCATTCCTATCTTGCATATCTCCGGGACAGGTTGATAGTAGCAAAAGATTTGTTGACAGATAGTGGGAGTATCTTTGTACAGATCAGTGATGAGAATGTGCATCGGGTAAGAAGTGTTATGGATGAGGTGTTTGGTGATGAGAACTTTTATAACTTAATTACATTCAAAAAAACCTTGCCACTCGGTAGTTCTGGATTAGCAAGTATTTCTGACTTTATAATTTGGTATACTAAAGATAAAGAAAATATCAAATACAGAGAGTTATTTGAAGAAAAACCGATTGGGGAAAATACTGGTTACACTTGGGTGGAATTTCCAAACGGAATGCGTCGAAGAATGACATCCGATGAACGAAGAAATCCGCGTTTGTTGCCATCGGAAACTCGTGTCTTTTTTACTAGTGCGCTTGCATCGTCAGGTTACACTCCATCTTGTATGTACGATTTTGGGTTTGAAGACCGTATTTTTGAATGTGGACGAAAGAGTTGGCGAACACACAAAGAGGGAATGCAACGTTTAATTGCGACAAATAGGATAATGGCAAGTGGAAAATTACCGAATTTTATTCAATGTCATGATGACTTCCCTGTTCAACGCCTGCACAATTTGTGGAATGACACACATGGTGCAACAGATATGAAGTACACTGTTCAGACTTCAGTCAAAGTGATTCAAAGGTGTCTTCTTATGACCACAGAGCCTGGTGACCTTGTCCTTGACCCAACCTGTGGTAGTGGAACTACTGCATATGTTGCAGAAAGCTGGGGTAGACGGTGGATTACCATTGACACCAGTCGTGTTTCAATCGCATTAGCACGCCAACGTTTGTTGACAGCCAGTTTCGAGTATTACAAACTCAAGGACGAAGCAAATGGTGTTGATGGTGGGTTTGTCAACAAAACAGTGCCACATATCATGCTTAAAGATATTGCAAATAACACCGCCCTTGACCCTATCTTTGAAAAGTATGAACCGATCCTCTCAGCGAAGTTGGAGACGTTAAACAACACCTTAGCAGAAGTCCCTAACGATATCCGCACAACACTCCATGCGAAGTTGGCAGAGAAGGAAAAACGCGAGGGTAAAAGATCTATCACTGACGCAGATAGGCGACGTTGGCTACTGCCAGAGGATGCATGGCAGGAGTGGGAAGTGCCGTTTGATACCGACCCCGATTGGTCTGAACCTTTACAAGAGGCATTGACAGATTATCGCAAGACTTGGCGTGCAAAGATGGACGAGGTGAATCAATGCATCGCCGATGCATCCGATGGTGAGGAATTAGTCGATCAACCAGAGGTGGATAGAAAACGCATCCGCGTTAGCGGCCCTTCACCGTCGAAGCCGTGCAGCCTTCCGAAGAATATCTTGATATGGAATCGCCTATCGGTGGAGAACCTGAAGACTTGGATGACACTTTTGACCATACCATCACCGACGGACACGAAGATGTCAATGCAGAGGCATATCTTGACAAGATGATTCGTTTGTTGCGTGAGGACGGTGTCAAGTTTCCAGATGACAAAAAACAGAAATTCGCCACACTTGAACCACTTGAAGCGGATGTTCTACACGCTGAAGGGACTTGGGAGAATGGAGATTCGGATCGCAGGATTGCTGTTGCGTTCGGTCCGCAGCACGGTCCCGTAACGGTGTTGCAAGTTGAAAATTGTCTACCCATTGCTTCACGTCTCGGTTATGATGATCTGATTTTTGCAGGATTCAGTTTTGAGGGTGCAGCACAGACCATCATCCAAAACAATCCAAATCCGAGAGTACATATCCACATGGCAAACGTCTCTCCAGATATCGAAATGGATGATCTGCTCAAAGAGACCTCTACAACGCAGTTGTTCACGGTATTCGGTTTACCCCGAACCAAACTTGATAATACAGACAACGGAGAATACATCATCACGATGGAGGGTGTGGATGTCTACAATCCAGTGGACAACACCGTGAGTTCGGGAGGTGCAGACAAGGTGGCAGCATGGTTCGTTGATTCGGATTATGATGGTAGGACATTTTGTATCACACAAGCCTTCTTTCCTGACAAAAAAGCGTGGAACAAAATCGCTCGTGACCTCAAAGGTGTAATTGACACAGAAAGCTTTGAAGCATTCAGCGGCACAGAATCATTACCAATTCCTGCTGGTAAACATAAATGTGTTGCTGTCAAGGTGATTGATCCGCGCGGGAATGAGGTTATGCGCGTGCATGATTTGGAGGAGTAGGAGCGATTTCCAAATCGCGATATATCTGTAAGAGCGATCTCCAAATCACGATCTCTGTAGGAGCGATTTCCGAATCGCGAAATCTTCTGTAAGAGCGATCTCCGAATCGCGATATATTGAAATCGGGAATCGGAATTCCCTCCTACAGATAATTAACCACTGATACACAAAAGGCAATATGAACCATAACTGGAATAAAGGACACAAACAGTTACGTAAAGGTAGAACATCTATACAAGAAGCATATTATTCTGTTACAATTGCTACGTTCAATAGAAAACCTATCTTGAGCACACCAAAAATCCCAGATATTATCTTCAATTGCTTTGACTGGCTTGAAACCGATAAGCGTCTTAAATGGATGTGTATCATGATTATGCCTGACCATATACATGTAGTCTTTCAGCTTGGAAATAAACAAACTCTGTCAGAACTCATTCAAACATTCAAGAGATATACTGCGAACCAAATTAACAAGCAGCTCCAACGAACTGGATCAGTATGGCAGAAGACATTCCATGATCATGGCATTCGTTGTCATGATTCTTTGAACAAAATGATCCGTTATTGCTACGAGAATCCTGTAAGAAAGAAGATCGTTGGCAAACCTGAAGATTACCCACATTGGCGATGTAAATTCACTATGCTGTAGGAGCGATTTCCAAATCGCGATATATTGAATTCTGGAACCGGACATCTTTGCTGTAGGAGCGATTTCCGAATCGCGATATATTCTGTAGGAGCGATTTCCGAATCGCGATATATTCTGTAGGAACGATTTCCAAATCGCGATATATTGGAATCGGGATCGGAACTCCCTACTACAGGACGCACCATATTGTAGGAGCGATTTCCAAATCGCGATATATTGAAATCGGAATTCCATACTACACGGTGGTGATAGTGTGAAAAATCCAAAAAGTCAATATGGAGAGTATATAATGAGGACATACATCGTCTATTTACTATTGATAACATTATTAGCTCACATAGTATCCGTATCAATTGCACAGCAAGACCAGAACGTTCCCAAAACAGATTCGGAAGCTGATAAACTCAAAATCCAACTTCAAACAGTGGAAAATGAGAAGATGGAGGTAGAAAGAAAACTCGCTGAGGCAAATGCAAGGCTTATCAATACAGATATTGACAAGTTAAAAGGCGAATTGAGAGAATCTAATAATGACTGGTTGAGGGTTTGGAGTCTTTGGTTTACAGGTATAATTGGCTTTTTTGTTGTAATTCTTCTCGGTGTTAGTGCAGTTTTTTGGTATTGGCTTAGGTCAAGGGCAGATAAGTTGATTGAGAATGAAGTTGGAAAGAGTCTTAAAGGATTTCAGGAAGCCGTGGAGAAAGTAAACATATTAGAGGATCAGCTTAGGATATTACGAAAAGAACAAGCTGCATCTAAGATTGAGGCTTCTTTTCAACCTGATTTTGGAAGTGGACTTGGTTTGCCTAAAGAAAATGAGGCTCGTCGAGAGGAAGCACTTAAAGAGATTTTAGAGGAGGCTTTATTGGATGTCTTTGAAGATAAAAAATATCACCTTGGTGTCCGACATAAGGCTGCAGAACTTTTAGTTCAGAAATCGCCTCCAATAATTGTTCCTTTGTTTGATCTATTAAATTCAGCGATTGATCCAGATTCAGACATTATTTCTAAAATTGGAAAGAGACCATTACGTGAATCCATAGCTATTCTTAGCGGAATAGAAAATTTGGAAGTATATGATGGACTTACAAAATATCTAAAACGTTTACTGTTATTAGAAAATACAGAACTTAAAGATTCATTTCTTACTTGGACGGTTTTTTCACTTACTTACATCGGCATAGCCTTAGATACTGACAGTTCAATATCTTTAATGAAGAAAGCTATACCATATTTGGAAATCCGTTGGATCGAAACGCAAAATATAATAGACTTGGCACGTTATTTTGATAAATTTGATGAACCTGAAGGTATAAAGGATATACTGAAATATCTGGGATCTACGAGTTCTGATGTAGAAGAAATATGTTTGGATTTATTGCAAAAGTATGATCCTGATTTTGTAAGCGAATGGAAAGAGAAGAAAGAGAATACCAACACAGAAAGGGAGAATACATAATGAACCAGAACCAACAAAATGATATTCCAATCCAACCAGTAGAGCAACCGATCCTGTGCAGTCCATACGAAGAACCCACAGAACACTGGATATACGACACCAACACAGGTGAGGCAGTTAAAAATCCCGGTCGGCGAGATGCGGGTTACTGGTATAAAACAGAACGCACGGGTAGTGCTCAACTGAGGATGTTTCAGGAGGAGGAACGCGACGATCTACCGTTAGTCAACAAACTCCGCGCTGATGTGAAAAGATGGAGTGAAGCAAACTATCGCAATGCAACGGTTGTAACCCGTGAACTCCTACGACACTGGGCACGAGACGACCTCCTACGACGACTCTTTTTTTGTCAACGCGAAGCAGTTGAGACTATCATATACCTCGTAGAAATACGGCAAGGTGGCAAACGTCTCGGCTTTAATCCGACTTTCACCGATGAAGACCTTACCACGTTAGTTGACGCTCCCAACGAACCCGATATTCCAGACCTCATTCGTTATGGTTGTAAGATGGCAACCGGCAGCGGTAAAACCGTTGTCATGGCAATGCTCATCGCATGGGCATTTTGCAACCGTGGCAAACTACCATCTGACGAACGGTTTCCACACGCAGCACTTATCGTATGTCCAAATCTAACCATCAAGAAACGACTACAGGTGTTACGTCCGGACGATGCAGATAATTACTACGACGAATTTGAACTGATTCCCACGAAACTACGTCCCTTGCTCAATACGGGAAAAGTCTTGATTACCAACTGGCATCAATTTTCACTGGAATCCGAACATAGCGAAGGTGGACAAACCTACCCAGTTGTTAATAAAGGTGAGGAAACACCCGATGCCTTTGCCAAACGCGTTTTAGGTGAACTTTACGACCACGCACCTATTATGGTGCTGAACGATGAGGGACATCACGCCTATCGTCCAGCATCTACAGATGAAAAACTCTCCGCTGACGAGAAAAAGGAACGGCAAGAAGCCACCGTTTGGGTAAGTGGCTTAGACAGATTCAATCAAGGATGCGGTGTGAAGTTCTGTGTGGATCTCTCCGCTACGCCATTTTACATTCAAGGCAGTGGACATGCAGAGGGGACACCGTTCCCGTGGCTTGTGAGTGATTTCGGTTTAGTAGACGCAATTGAGAGTGGTATCACTAAAATCCCTCGTTTACCAACGAGTGATACCACTGGCAGACCTGAACCGAAGTATTTTCGACTCTGGAAATCTATAAACGATGAGATTCTCCCTGCAGAACGATTAAAAAATAAGAAACCTAAACCGGAAGTAGTTTATCGAGAAGCCGAGGATGCACTTAACACGATTGCAAGTCAATGGAAAGAAAGGTTAGATTATATTCAGGAGGCATCGGACGAACAGGATAAGACACCTCCTGTACTTATCATCGTATGTGATAACACGGATATTGCTGAGCATTTCTACCGTATGATTTCAGGTGAGCGAGAAGTAGAAGTGTTTGATGAAAAGGGTAAAGTTAAAACACAGATAGAATATGAACAGGGAAAGATTTTCCCAAATTTACTTGGGAACACACACGAGGTTACACATACAATACGAATTGATAGTAAGGTGTTAGATGAGGTAGATAGCGAAGATCCTACCAAGAGTCGTAATCAAGCTGCAGAGGATCTTCGTGAAGTCGTGGCGACGATAGGGAAAAAGGGAAAGCCAGGTGCGAATATCCGCTGTGTGGTATCTGTGGCAATGCTTAACGAAGGGTGGGATGCTAACAACGTCACACATATTCTTGGGATACGTGCTTTTACCAGTCAATTGCTTTGTGAACAGGTTGTTGGTCGTGCACTACGTCGTATGAATTACACACCAAACCCTGAAACAGAGCGACTCACAGAAGAATATGCTGATGTGTATGGTATTCCGTTTTCTGTAATACCTTTCAAAGGTAGGTTAACTAAAAAACGTGAAGAAGGGGACAGACCTGTTAACCATGTTCGCGCAATGCCTGAACGATCAATTTATGAGATTAGATTTCCAATTGTAGAAGGATATGCTTTTGCTTTACGTAAGTACGAGATAAAGGCTGATATTGCATCTATGGATGTGCTGCGTCTTGAACCTGAATATACACCAACAGCTGTATTTCTTGAAGCTACTACAGGTTATCAGATTGGAGAGATATCGGGTGTACGTCCGGGTGGTTTTGTTAAACAAGATCGAGAGCAATTCTATCGACAAACACACTTACAATCAATTATGTTTGAAATTGCCCAGATGATTGTGTATAGATTGGTTGGGGATAAAAACAGTGCACCGGATCCAAATAGCAATCCTGAACTCCGTCTAATTTCTCGGCACAGGTTATTTCCACAGGTATTCCGATTTGTTAATGCTTATATTGAGAAGAGGGTTGATTTTCGTGGTTGTAATCCGTGTGAGCTTGGACACCAGAAATACGTTATGTGGATTGTTGATCGTCTGATGACAGCAATTCTGCCTAATAATTCAGAAGGTGAAATGCCGCTGCTTCCGATTTTAGATCGGTATAAACCTGTCGGTACATCGGCGGATGTTGATTTCTTTACCTCCCGTCCATGTCATCGGATATACCGTAGTCATGTGAATCAAGTTGTGTTGGATACAACTACCTGGGAAAAATCTGCATGTTTTTACTTAGAAGCATCGGATGTTGTCAAATACTATGTCCGCAATGATCATTTAGGTCTGAGCATCCCATATCAGCATCAGGGCATTCCACATAATTACGAACCGGACTTTATTGTTCGACTAAATGATGGAACCAACGTGCTTTTGGAGACGAAGGGGTATAAACGACAGTTAGAGTCTCTGAAATCCGAGGCTGCGAGACGGTGGGTTGCTGCGGTGAATAATTGGAATCGTGAGAGACTTGGGGATGAGGAGCAGCAGGGGAAATGGGTGTTTCATGTCTGTGAAGATCCGCAACAGTTAGATGGGGAATTAAAGAGATTAGTGGGGTGTTAACTGGAGTTTGTAATGTCTGAATCGCGAATTACGCGGTATAGAGGGAGATTCAAAATATAGAGAATATGGTATATTTATTTGACAATTCTTCAAGTTTTTGAGAAACTGCACTACTTATACAAGTTCAGTCTGTCTTGATACCATATACTAATAAGCAATTATACCAATCAAGACAGTAATATATTTTATTATTTATCTAAATACTGACGGCTTATTATATAGTAAATTTGAAAATAAAGGAGATAGTATAATGAAACTATCTATCGCACTTGTTATATTATTTTATATGTCCTTGTTCATATTGATCGGAATGGCAGACGCAGCAACATTAAACATTACAATCAAAGATTCACAAACAGGAAAACCGATCAACGGTGTATCTGTTACAGTCACTCCTGAAGTCGGAAATGCTGCTCAAGGCAACAGTGATGTAAGGGGATCTCTGAGAATTCAAGATTTAAATGCTGGAAACTATACCATTACCACATCTTCAACAAAATATGCTGAAGGTGTAATGAAAAACATCCTTCTTTCTTCAGATGAAACTAAATCTGTAGAAATCTTACTTTCACCTTTGACTTCAGATATACTTGAACTTGAAAAAATCTCAGTAACCGCCTCTCGTCGTAAAGAGAAAGTTCTTGAAGCACCTGCCTCGGTTGCAGTTATTGATAATACACAGATACAAGACCGTGCTGCCTTGAGTGTTACTGAACACCTAAAATCATTACGTGCAGTAGATGTGATTACATCAGGGATTGGTACATCCTATGTTGTTGTCCGCGGTTTCAATAATGTATTCTCAGGAAATCTCTTATCACTTGTTGATAATCGGATTGCAAGTGTACCATCACTTCGGGTTAACGCCTATACTCTCATTCCTACGATAAGTGAAGATATTGAACAGATAGAAGTCGTATCAGGTCCCGGTGCTGCATTATATGGTCCAAATAGTGCCAATGGTGTGATGCATATTCTCACACGATCTCCCTTTACTTCACAAGGCACTACAGTTAGTTTAGGTGGAGGTGAACGTAGTACATTCATCGGATCCCTCAGACATGCGGGTGTAGTAAACGATACTATTGGATATAAATTGACAGCGAATTATACACGAGGACATGATTGGGAAGAGGGACGTGCGAAAGAGGATGTCGAAGGGAAACAAGCACCACTATTTGATACCTCACATGCACGAGGGGAATTTCGCGTAGATTATAGTCCCAATGAAGAGGCCACTATTATTCTTGCAAGCGGTTTAACCCAAGCTTCAGGTATAGAACTAACAGGAATTGGTGCTGGTCAAGCTAAGAACTGGAATTACGGATTTGCACAAGCACGTTTTATCTATAAAGACCTGTTTGCTCAAGTTTTTACAAATCGAAGTGATGCTGGTGATACCTATGTTCTCAGAACGGGTTTGCCCACCATTGATAATTCAAACCTGCATGTAGGACAAATTCAGCATAGTATTGGATTGGGAGAAGTACAACGATTTACTTATGGATTCGATGCCTTGTTAACCCGTCCAGATACCGAAGGTACAATTAATGGTATAAATGAAGATAAAGATGACATAAACGAATTAGGAGTGTATTTACAATCGGAAACCAATATACTTCCGCAACTAAAGTTCCTTGCCGCCGGTAGAGCAGATCAACACAATCATCTCAATGATATTGTACTATCACCACGGGTCGCACTTGCATTACAACCAAATGAAGATCACAACGTTAGAGTCACCTATAACCGTGCTTTTAATACTCCGGGGACATCAAACCTGTTCCTTGATATTTTATCATCTGTAGATGCATTTAAATTAGGTGCGAACTTCCAACCAGCATTAGGTTATAGTCCAAATATAGATATACGTGCTCAAGGCGTACCCTCAGATACCGGCTTTACATTCAAGAGAAGTGAAAACGGTACACCGTTGTTTAGATCCCCCTTCTCAGCTTTGGCTGAACAACCTGCTGGTACATACTTCCCTCTTAATGATCCAGTTTTTACCAATGTCATGTGGGGTGTTGCCAGAAGTGCTGTGATGAGTGGGGCAAAGCCGGTATTTGAAGCAGGTTTAACAGCAGAGGGACTTCCCGCTGAAACCGTTACAGCACTTTCCACTGGGTTTGACACCGTTATTCCTCAACAGGTAACAGGGGTAAAGAATATACTTCGTTCACTTGATCCTCAGACATCAAGTTTTATTGATGTTGAAGATGTAAATAATGTTGACGCTCTTGAGCCAACAATTACACAGACTTATGAAATTGGTTATAAAGGAATCCTTCTAAACCAATTGGCTTTTTCTGCTGATGTCTACCATTCAAGAATTAATAATCTCATCGGTCCCTTGTTTGTTGAAACGCCAAATGTGTTTTTAGATGCGGATACATTAGCTGCTTCACTTGCTCAGCAAATTGGTGCATCCTTAGCGGCCCCTGAGAATGCTGGGCTTGCCCAGGCACTACTTGCATTTGATTCACCTACCCAGGGCGGAAATGGTAATGGCTCTCCTGTGGACGAATTAGTCGCTCTTTTCATAGCAGGCACAGATAATAATGGGGCTGCGTTTATACCGTTCGGTACAGTAACACCTGAACAGGCTGTTGATCCGAACGCAGTCATGTTGACATACCGGAACTATGGGGACATATCACTCAACGGATTAGATCTGAATCTGACATTTTTCCTTAATATGAATTGGAGTCTTGGTGCTAATTATTCCTTCGTTAGTAATGACTTCTTTGAAGACGTTAATATTGCACTGAATGCACCAAAAAATAAGTTTGGTGCAAATGTTCAATATACAAACACGGGATTGGGATTAGGTATGGGGCTTCGAACACGATACGTTCAAGGATTCCCTGTAAGATCAGGTGTTTATGTTGGTGAGGTAGAATCGTATTATACAGTTGATTTTAGTGCTGGATATGATATACCATTAGGTCCTAAACCAAGATTATCAGTAACGATTCAGAACTTACTTGATCATAAACACCAGCAATTTGTCGGGACACCTATAATTGGACGTTTAGCCATAGCAAGGTTAACGCAAACTTTCTAAGCAAGTTCAATATTAAATATTCAAATTGTACGTCAATAACGGGCGGGGAAACCCCGCCCCTACGGGTTTAACACCTATCGAAAATCGTGAGATTATTATTTAATATTGCTTAAGCAAGTTTAAATATTAAATTAATCTTTGGGTTTCAGTATCGAAAATGTTATTCAAAACGTACTAATTTCCCATTTTTGACAATCAGGATTTTTGGTTCATAAACAGCGTCCCCATTTTCGTTAAATGAAAACTTGCCTAAGATAGTTTCAAAATTGCTGATATTGGCGAGTGCAGCCTGAATAGCGTCCACATCACCGGATTCTGCGTTTGCAATTGCCTCTGCCAGAATATGAAGTGCAGCATACGAACGTGCAGCATAATTGTCCGGTAGCATCCCGTATGTGTCACTATATTTTTGCACAAAATTTTGATTTCCTGGCGTGTCAATTGCAATACCCCACCCTACGAATGTCATTGCTCCTTCCGCAGCATCACCGGCAACTTCAACCTCAGCATCAGTTAACGTGCGAATAATAAAGCGAGCCGTTATGCCTTGTTTTTTACCTTCGATAAGTATCCCCGGCTTTTCTGGGGCTAAACACGAGACAAAGATGACATCCGGATTTAAGGCATGTATACGGGATAACTGTGCGGAAAAATCGGTTTCTCCTGCTTTAAAAGTTTCTGTTATCACCACCTTGACACCCTTTGCTGTAAGCGTTTCTTGCACTACCTTGTCACTATCAATGGAAAAGTCATCGGTTTCATCATATAACGTTGCGACCTTTGTATAACCAAGTTCTATATACGTTGCTTCAATACCTTTTGGTACTAACACGTCAGTGGTCAATGCAATACGAAATGCATAATCACTGATAGCACTCAGACCGCTTGCAGCAGATGTCGGACTAATCACGACAATCTGATTCTCTTCTGCGATAGGAAAAGTCTGTTTTGTTGCTTTTGAGGTTGCGGGGCCGAGGATAACAGAAACGTGATCTTCATGAATCAGTTTTTTATAGGCACTAATTGCTCCACCGACGGTGCTGCCGTCATCCTTAATAATAAACTTTAGATTTAGGTCGCGCGATGCATTAATCTCATTGCGCGCAAATTCAAGTGCTTGCTGCATAGGTGTGCCAGATGAGTCTGCAAGTCTTCCTGTCAGTGGTAAAACTAAACCTATATAATTTTGTTCAGTGTGATCTCCAAAGTCTTCTATCCGTTCACAAGCATAAAATGAAAAAATTGTTGCGACTATTGTAAAAACAGATACGAATGTTGAGGAATATCTCTTAATCATAAAATCCTTTAGTTGTTGTCCGGTGAAGAGTTACACTCTTTCATAACTTAAGTATTGAGGTGTTCTAATCTTTAGATTGGTCACCACTATTGTTTTTAATATGAAATTATTCTTATAGTTGAATAGAATCTTTGACAGTTATACCCAACTAAATGTCATCCGCACATTCGGCGTAAATACATCTCTACAAAAGACTGATAGCAAACAGAGTTTGGCTACAACTTTCAATTAGGTAATCTATATAAACCCCGTTTGACCTTTACAATCTCACCCTTATTTACAAGGCGTGTAAGTTGTGTATTTATTGCTTTTGGATGTCCATCAATTGCTGCAACGATTTCCTTAGTAGTCTTCTCACCGTCAGCGAGAAAAGCAATGATTTGCACTCGGAAAGGAATACGTGCTAACTCCCCGCCCCTAAACCTACGCAACACTCGGTTCGCCTGCCTTGAGGAGCATCCAAGAACTTCCTCCACCTTTTTCCTGCTGGATTCAGATGTCAATTTGTCGCGTTCTGCCTCATAACGTTGGCGTGTTGCAATTACCTCGGGAAGTTTGTCTAACCCACCGGCAACATCGAAATCTTCCCAGTCAAAAAGGAGTGTTTCAGGTCTATCAGTGATCTCAGGAATTCGCAAACCTGTAATCAACATAATATTCTTATTTGACAAACTGTCCAGTTTAGCCGTCTCCATAATCTCTGTGAATATATAGAAGACCGTTTTTTCATAAACGCTCTGGACACGCTCGTCTTTGAAACGGTAGAACTCAGTTACCATTTCATAGGAAAGGGGTTCCTCGTCATTTCCAAACAGGACCTGAGAACGCATCATAGTAGTGTGTAGTCCTATGTCCGGCATACCAACTATCCAGATTACGTCCGCTTCTTCAAAAGCCGTTTCTAATCCTTCTAACTTTCGAAAAATCGTCAAGAAACAGACATTCTCATAACTAAGGAAATTCTTCAGTTGGTGAATTATTTGTGGATAGACAATAAGCCCATGTTTTGTATCAGGGTTCCTTTCAATTTCGGCTTGGATCTTCCAAAAAATGTGCTGCCCGGTCTGAGCTGCCCCAAAAACGTCCCATGAATTTTCGACATCTACAATTGTGTGTCGTGGATAAATGCCAGTGCGAATCTGAAAAACGCGGTTACCGGGACCCCACTTCATCGGTTGGGGACGAATAATCTCTACTTCCTCATCTAAGAATGTCCGTCGAAGATGTTCGCTTGAGAGCGCTGGACAGGTGACCAAAAGACGTCTGACACCCGGATGTAGTTCCGGTGGTATCCAGAACCGAAGTACTTTGTCTTCCCATCGCATTGGGGCATCAGCATCCCTTGTGTAGTAAGAAAAAAAACGTTTGAGTTGATGCCAAAACGTCCAACTTGAATTCTTACAAACCGTTGGGAATTCTCGAATGTTATCAACAGTCGACACATCCAAGATACCCAACCTGATGGCATCTGATATCTGCATCAAGATTTTCATGTCTTCGTTGAGAACAAAAGTAGGGAGTTCAAAAAAGGGTAGTTCTTGTACTTCGAGCCTATCCGCAGCCGCTGTGTTCAAAGGTATGTAAGCAGAGATCCCCCGCTCAAACTCAATTGTATAGTGGGCTAAATCTTCTCCTGTCTTTGCATCAATTGCCCCTCCTTCGACCACTCTGCCTTGGACATTGAGGTGACACATCTGTTGGATGAGTTCTTCTTCCAACCATTCAAACGTCTGAATTACTGTCCGGATGCGTCCGGTGGAGTCGGCATGGGATTTATCTCTGATTTCTAATGCATTCAGTAGGAATACGGCAAAGTTTGCTAAGGCACTACCCCTCCAGTTAGAAACCCACTCCTGCAATGTGGTTTTTGATATTTCACATGTAGGAAACATCCTATTCTCTCTTTTGGCATTGATGATACAAAGTCGTTGTGTGCCATCGTGCGTTTCGAGGAGTTGTTCCGCAATTTCTCCGTATTGTGGATCCAAAAACAACCGTAGATCTTCTATTATTTGTAGTTGGTTATTTTTAAATGTCGAGGCCTGCGATAAATAGCCACGCTCCTGACATGCAGTATATACAGGACACTGCGGACAGATACTTTCGTTCGGATTCCCACCCTTTTTCTCAAGTGCTTCGCACCGTTCAGGATCTTCGCAAACATTGCCATGTTCAAATGGAGTTGCCATGCGTACGTCAACAGGGATATCTTTCACCTGATCCCATAGATACATTCGATTCCGCCAGTGTGCGACCGATCCCACATTTCGATTTTGGAAAAAACTTTCTGCTTCTGCCTCAAGCGAAGCCTCTTGAACATTTAAACAGATTGACTCATTATTCTTCAATAAGTCTTCAACTACACGATTTTTCTCTGAGTATGGCTCGGGAATAAATCCAAAAACGCGCCCGTTCCTATCAATAGCACGCTGTACCTGAATGCTAAGTGCTTCTTGTTTTTCATGAGTTTTTTCGGTAGATTTAGATTTGTGTAATATCGGAGGCAAACGTTTTATTGCTAATGGACTGAGTTTACCATCTCGTATAGCGAGCACTTTATCGTCTGTGGGAAGTCCTGTTGTCGGATTTGGTGGTAAAATACCGGTATCTTTCCAAACATCTGTGATTAGTGTTGCTTCCGTAGGCAGATTAGTATCAGGCGTGTTGGCGCATATCCACACTCTGTCTTTACTTTCCCACAATGAAACTTCAGTGTTACCATTTTCGGTATCTTGGTGTTTCCAATAGTGAAATCCTTCCTCTTGTCTGACATAAGAAAAACCGCGCTTGAGGAATGCATCTTTGGCAAGGTCGAGTTTACACGATCCGAGTGAGTATGGTATATCGGTGATTCTATCTATGAATTGTGTGTTTTTGGAATCAGGATCGTGAAGCGCAGCACGAAGTGCGTCAATAGGGGCAAAGAAGATATCTTTTGAAATTACAGGTGGATCTAACAAATTTCCAAGCAGGATTTCGTATCGCGCATCCCAACAATTATGTCCTTTTTCACCCACAATCTGAATATGTGCGTTGTGTTGGTGTGGATTATCGGCTGTCAGCGTCTCATTATTAACATACAGTCTTGCCTGTTCGGTGTTTGGGTGTAGGTACCCTGGCACCCTACAAGAAAAGCGCAGCCCACCAGACTTTGACATCGTCAACAATGGGTTTGCAGCAGTGTTAACAAGAGCATGAATACAAGCAAGAACGGCGTCAGGTGCAGCACAGATGGCTTCATAATTAAAGTCGATATCATGCCATAGTGCACCATCACGTGTTGAGGGTTTACCTGTATACACATGAATACCCCACGACCTGTGCCATCGGATGGGATCCCAGTCTGTCGACTGTTGGCGTTTCAAAAACCGTTCGCCACCGAAATGCCGTGGGGGACGGTCTGTCCCTGGGGCTTCCCCTATTGGCATAAAGGAAATGCCTGCCGCCTCCAAGTCTTGAAGCTTAACAGGATATTTGTGGGCACAAAAGACAGTGAAATAGTTAGGATACCCTTTGTAAAGTCGAGGCGTTGAGATCGTTTTCCGTTGCTCAAGTGGCTTCTCGTGACGTTGATGGCAGTATGCAATTAAATCTTGCAAGACATCGATTTTCATTGTAATACTTCCTAAAGCAATGACGACTGCTTATGATTATTTTACTACATAGGTTAGTAGCATATACTATCAGAAATCCGATTATTAGTCAAAATTATAGTTTAAGGTATGTAAATAATTTGTCATAATATACGTCAATATTATAGCATAAACTGTTAGTTTGTGCTATGCTGCATGACGCAATTTGGATGAAAATTGCGATACAAATATCGGACGGGGAGACCCCGCCCCTACGAAGAGGAATTATATCGGTACGAATGATGCGTAGTTATAAGATACACTGTAATAATTTTTCGTTTTGAGATGGTTGCACTTTCACGGAAACCTTCACGGAGCATTTTTACGAACCCTTATCCCATAAGGGTTTATAATTTTAACTATACCAATTCTCCGTAAATCACATGCGTTAATTGTTATATAACTTAATCATGGGTGTATCCGTGGTTATCATCTGAATATAAATGTATCGGATAGTTATCATATTTCCTATGGATTCACATAATCACCTAAATGATCCTATGCGTGTATGCAAAGTTTTTGGCATGAATTCCTCTATCTTGTGTTCGAATTACAAGGTGTAAAAACAGACATTTGTAATCTGTGGTTCAGACAACACTCGGATTCCGCCCCATCATCTTCTCTTCCCCTCCTGCAGAAAGTTCGGGAATTGACAGGACAAATCAACGGCTCAGCAATTGGCTATCCTTAAGATACTTATAAAGATCACTATCTGTTGTTAGAATAAGCTTTGTACTCGCACCACTCGTTTTGCGATATGTCTCCAAGGTCTGTAAGAAAGCAAAAAATTCTGGATCTTGTCCGTGTGCTTCAGCGTATATTTGGATCGCTTGAGCATCAGCATCCCCTTTAAGCTGTTCCGCCTCTTTATACGCCTCCGATTGAATACGCTCTAACTCTTTCTGCTTCTGTCCCATAATATTAGCGGCTTCACCTTCACCTTCGGATTTATACTTCTCCGAAATACGTTGGCGTTCAGATATCATACGATCAAAAACTTTCTGTCTAACTTCATCAACATAGTTAATCCTTTTCACCTGTACATCAACAAGTTCAATACCAAACTGTGGGACAACCTCCTGAGCCTTTTCACGCATCCTACGTGTAATCTCTTCTCTACCAATCTGAATCTCTTCTAATGCTTCTTTTGTTTGCCCCTCCTCTTCTTCAAGAACTTCAAAATTTTGTTCTAATATCCGATTTGAATTTCTGACAACCTCAATTAGCAACTGTGCTGTAACTAAATCGCGTGCAGCCGAATCAATAATATCATCTAAACGTGACTGTGCCAGCATTTCTGTGCCAAGTGCCTCATAGAATTTGAGGGGATCTTTAATACGCCAACGAGCAGTTGTATCAAGCCATATAAACTTTTTATCTTTTGTCGGAATTTGGTTTGGAGAACCATCCCATTCAAGTATACGCTTTTCAAAACGATGTACCTGTTGGATAAATGGTGTCTTTATTTTTAATCCAGCCGAAACTGCAGGATCTCCTACTGGACGACCAAATTCAGTGATAACCACCTGCTCACCTTCGTTTACAATATAAAACATACTGGAAGCAAGTACAACTCCCAAAAAAATAACGATAATCAATGGTATAAGAATCTTTAACTTCATCAGAAAACTCCTTGTCAAGACGTGGTTTATAGATATTTATTCTTTAAGTTGTAGAATGGGAATAGGTGAATTAGCTTTACCGTCAATAACATAGATCTCTTTAACTTGAGGTAAGACATCCTGCATAGTTTCAAGATATAGCCGTTGCCGTGTCACCTCTTTTGCTTTTTGATATTCCCCTCGTATAGCCTTAAATCTATCTGCATCACCTTGTGCTTGATTAACCCGTTTCAGAGCGTATCCTTGTGCCTCTGAAATCTGTTGTAACGCCAACCCTTTCGATTTTGGTACAGATTGATTATAATCACGCCAAGCCTCGTTGATTAATCGTTCCTTTTCCTGTTTTGCCTCATTGACAGCGTTAAATGCCGACTTTACTTTTTCCGGTGGATTCACATCCTGTAATGTTACATTGGCAACATCCAATCCAGTATCATACAGATCAAGAAGTTTTTGTAAATGTTGTTCTACCTCCGCAGCAATTTCAATACGTCCGATAGTCAATACTTCTGTTACTGTACGGTTCCCAATAACCCGACTCATTACTGATTCTGATAGATCCCGTAGTGCCTGTCTCGGATTCCTAACAGAAAACAGATATTTCTGCGGATCATTTATCTTGTACTGAATAACCCATTCAACATCCGCAATGTTCAGATCACCAGTCAATAGTAAAGATTCCAAACTATAATCTCTTGTATCATACTGAGTGCGGATACCTGCTTTGAGTGTCCTAAACCCAAACTCCTCTTTAAATACCTTTCTAACTTGTACATTAATGGCATTTTCAATACCGAGTGGTAATTTGAAATGAAGCCCCGGATCTGCTTGCCTGACAGCTTTTCCGAACATTAAAACAACTGCCACCTCATCAGCTTCAACCGTATAAAAACTTGTGGCTAAACATATTAATATAAGCACACCGAGAATCACAAATAATATTCTTTTCGGCGTAATCAATCGTAAAAAATCTTGTGGTTCCATGTTATTTCTCCCATTACTATCAAACAATGTCTTCAAATTATAACTATTCATATTTCATACCTAACTAATTTACGGGCAGCATCAACAATCTGCGGTACATCTGGAATCACAAAATTTTCCATTACCGGAGCAAAAGGCACAGGTACAGGCGCTGCCGCAACCCGTTCAATAGGTGCATCGAGATAATCAAATACTTCACGCACCACAAGGGCAGCAATTTCTGCACCAAATCCTGCTCTCCCAACCGCTTCATGCGCAATTAATAGACGATTCGTTTTCTTAACAGACTCAAATATGGTTTCCTTATCAAGTGGCATCAAAGTTCTCGGATCAACGATTTCCGCAGAAATCCCATCCTTATCAAGTTCGTTTGCCGCATCAAGTGCTTTTAACACCATTCGAGATGTTGCTAATATAGTTATATCCTCACCTTCACGTTTTACATCCGCTTCCCCCAAAGGAATCGTATATTCCTCATCGGGAATCTCTCCCTCTTCAGTGTAAAGTAGTTTATGTTCAATAAACATGATTGGATTGTCGTTCCGTATGGCAGTTTTGAGTAATCCTTTTGCATCATAAGGAGTTGCTGGCATTACAACAAGAAGTCCAGGGATATGAACAAACCACGCTTCAAGGCTTTGTGCATGCTGCGCTGCGGATGACCTACCGGCACCACCTTGTGTCCGTATTACAAGGGGTACATCTAACTGTCCTCCAACCATGTATCGTATTTTTGCAACTTGGTTAACGATTTGGTCCATACCAACCGCTGTGAAGTCTATATACATAAGTTCCGCTACAGGTCGCATCCCAGTGACAGCAGCCCCAAGAGCAGTACCAATGATTGCTGCTTCAGAGATAGGTGTGTTACGGATACGATCTTTACCAAATTGCTTAAAGAGACCATCCGTAACCTTATAAGCACCACCATATTCCGCGATATCTTCACCCATAAGAAAGACAGCATCATCATGCTCCATCTCTTCAACTAAAGCCTCTTTAAGCGCATCACGATATGTGATTGTCTTCATATTTCGTAGATTCCTTTCGAGTATTGTCCCATGTTTCTATTAGGCTTTTTCGATACTATTATTAAATAATCAACCAAGTATTATCTTCAAAACTCACGGCAGGATTAGTTTTACCGCGTATATGAGTCGCTTTCCCATCCGTCAAAAAAGTATTATTGTAGAAACGAATATTATGTATTCCCTTACTCAAACAATCAACAGCAGCAGGATTCCCATTTACAGATTCACTTGTAATAACCGTATTCCGATAGATTGTCGTGTTCCGTATACCCCCATGGGCACCAGTAGACCAGAGATGAATACCCCCGTAAGTATTCTTTCTTCCATCATTCTCACTTAGATTATAGCGGATCACGTTACTGTGAAATGCTTTTGCCCCCTCAAATTGAGCTAATAGAAATCCGGCACCATCGTTATCGTGAGAGTAATTGTATTGAACGATTGAGTTACGCACACCACCATCAAGGTCAAAACCACCCCCATCTTTACCACTCCCGGTTCGATTGTGATGCGATTCATTACATTGTATCAGCACACGATTAGAATCCCACGTCCATATACCTACAGGTCCTCCTTCATCAGAACAGTTTAACCTCCCGTTTTCATACACCTGACAATATTCAATTGTTCCTACGTTTACCTGGGCGAGTACAATACCGTTTCCCGTATGTGTTCTTTTCCCTGCAAGTCCTTCGTTTCTGTATACCTTACAGGAACCTATATAAATATCCTGATGGGAATATCCTTCATCTTCTGGATTCCATACACCATAACAATTAACACCTGCATCTCCATTATCATGGATATTAGCATGGATTATCTTCACATTGCTAAATCCGCACCATGTCCCATCAATTGGCTCTGCAGCAATGCAAATTCCAGCATGTTTAAAACCACTAATCTCGACCTTTTCAATTCGTATATTTGTGAGTTTTCTATGTTCTGGAAGTGTATTGACAAACCTAATACCCGATCCATTATTACGATCAGTTCCATCCCCAATAAAGTTGAGATCAATGATATGTATGCCATCAGTATTACTACAAAGAAAACCTGAACCGTTCCCCGCATCAATAGTTGCTCTTCCTTCACCATAAGATCCAAATGTAATAGGTTTATCAGAAGATTCTACACCTGACCCAGAAAAAGTGAGATTTCCTTTGAACGTCTGTTGTGCCCGAAACCAGACAGAATCACCAGCATTTAATTGTGTCCTATTTATCCTGTCAATACTACGCCACGGATATTGGATGGAAATACCTGTGTTGGAATCGTTACCGATTTGACTAATATAGTAATCCATTAGGGACGGAATGTTTATAGAATACCTTTTAGACTAAATTGGCTTTTCCGATCTCCTATTAATGTAAACTAATTAACCCAAACTGCTACTAACGGATTTTGATCGTTTCAACACAGATTTTCTGACACTTTCCCTCACCCCAGAGGGGTGATATGTATATAGAAAAAGGCATATCAACATCCTGCACTCCAGCGGAGTGCTATGTAAAAAATAGTATTATATCAAACTCTATGTTTCTGTTTATGATTTCAGGATTAACCCATCGTCTTTCATCATGCCAATAGTCCGCTCAAAAGCATCCACAGTTTTTGTAATATCCGCATCTGAATGTGCAGCAGTTGTCATACCACCATTACAGGCAAGGTCAATACCATTGAGTAACAAACCACATCTAAGGGATATAAGTAATTCTGAATCACTATTTTCTTTAAGTTTACGATAATCCCATGTATACGGATCAAAATCCATAGCACGTATATCTTTCTCCCCATGTCCCACAAGAAGTCTAATTCCAGAAAATTCTCCGTATAAAACCCAGTCTAATTTATATGAATCAATTACCTGATTGAGTTCATCACGAAGGTTTTGCCCCATAAGGTTTGCTTGTTCATGCGGTTTTCCGGTTTTGACAATCTTTAGCATTGCAATACCTGCGGATGCTGAGATCGGATTTGCATTAAATGTCCCGGGATGTGGCATTTTCAGACCATCTTCCTCCGCATCCATTGATATCAGTTCTAAGATCTCTTTCTTACCAACAAGTGCCCCACCCGGAAGACCACCCGCCACAATCTTGGCAAGTGTTGTGAGATCAGGTATTACATCGTAGTATCCTTGCGCGCCACCGGGAGAAACGCGAAATCCAGTGATTACTTCATCAAAAATCAGTACCACTCCATAATCAAGTGTCAGTTCCCGTAGTTGCTCTAAAAACTCACCATCTGTAGGAATCGTACCAAAAGATGCCCCTGTCGGTTCAAGAATAACACATGCAATATCTTCATCTGTCTTCAATAATTTCTCCACAGCATCAATATCGTTCGGGGGAGATAGGATGGTGGTATCGAGTATCTCTTGGGGAACACCTGGGATTGGCGCATTATAGGGTTTATGGGCACCCATAATTAGACTATCGTGCCATCCATGAAAATGCCCTTCAAACTTCAACACCTTATTCTTTTGCGTATAAGTCCGGGCAAGACGAATTGCCATGAGGGTTGCTTCCGTACCAGAACTAACAAATCTGACCCGTTCAGCTGAAGGTATCAGTTGCGTTATAAGATTTCCCCATTCTAACTCAAGCGGATGACATGCACCATAGTGTGTGCCGCGATGCATCTGTGCTGTGACCGCATCAACAATTTCAGGAGGATTATGACCAAGGAGTAATGCTCCATGTCCAGCCCAATAATCAATGAAAGTTTGATCATCAAGACCATACTTCTGAGTACCTTCAGCATGTGTGATATAGATTGGAAATGGAGACATATGACGGCTATCGTGCGTTACACCATCAGGAAAGAGTTGATTTGCTGCCTCCGCCAATTCTCTATCTTTTGCAAAGGCTTTCTGATACCGCTCCAAAATCGTTGGCATTATTCCCTCTATCTCCTCAGACTAATAACAAACATTTGGCAACAACATAATCATACCCTATAATACTCTAACACATAGGATATGTCAATGATAATGATTGTTATCCGCGGCAGGGCATGTAAACTTTTTGTCACTATACTATAGTGTATCTAATAAAAACGAATCGCTCGTACCGATATTATTCCTCTTCTGTAGGAGGGATTCCGATCCCCGATCTTAACTACTATACATATCCATAAGATATTTAACATTCAAACAACGCCAAATCAATGGATGAGAAAAAAGTAAAAGACACAAAATACATCATTATTGCAAATTCTCGCAACCTTAAAATAGTGGCTATAAACCCAGTATAGGATTGGCGAGATAAAGGATTTATCAATGTCACACCATGTGACAAAAAGTGTAATAGTTTAATCGTTTCAATAACGTGTGTAGTACTACTGTGAATCAATAAAAAGGGTAAATTTAAAGAATAATAATCCTTGGTGGGTGTGTAAAGTTTTTGTCACTTTATTATAGTGTATCTTATAACTACGCATCGTTCGTACCGATATAATTCTATTTCGTAGGGGCGGGTCTCCCCGCCCGATATTTGTATCGCAATCTTCCAAATTGCGTGTAATCCGCGAAATCCAAACACAAGATAAGGAAATTCATAGGAAATATGATAATTATCCAATACAATTATAATCAGATGATAACAAAAGATACATCTACATCCACTTGAGTTATATAATAGTTAACATGCGTGATTCACGGAAAATTGATGCATTTAAAATTATAAACCCTTATAGAATAAGGGTTCGTAAAATTGCTCCGTGAAAGTTTCCGTGAAAGTGCCACCATCTCAAAACGAAAAATATTAACACTTTTTGCCAAACACCAAACACCGTGAATTAATGCTAAGAACTTACATGCCCTCAACGATAAGAAAATTTGATATACCCTTTGAAATGTGGTATAATTAACCGATGTTAAACGATTTAGAATAAATCCTATCTCAAAGATAGAATATTACGATAATTTCATTCTCTGCTCCCTGCTATATTCAGTGGAGCCGTGAGTCCATAGAGAGGATATACATTGAAGCATTACGAACTCATGCTTATCATTACGCCTGACCATGAGGAAAATGAAGCAGAAGCACTTATTGAAAATGTCAAAGGCATAATAGAACAACAAGCAACTCTTATCCACACAGATGTCTGGGGAAAAAGACGACTCGCTTATCCAATTCGTAAACGTACAGAAGGCTATTATGTGGTCTATGTATTTGAATGTGCCCCCAGTTTCATCGCACAAATAAGCCAAGCACTTCGTGTAATTGAAGCAATTCTAAGATACATGATTGTACTCTTTGAAGAAGACATCGAAAATTTAAAAGAAGCCCCACCCGAGACAGAAACGACAGTCGTACCAAGTGTTAATACTTTAGAAGACACTACCGAACCTGTAGATTCAGAACAACCAGATGAAGTTATCTCACCTATAGAGGAAATACCTGAATCTGATGAAGATTCAACCGAACCAGAAGAAGTATCACAAGACTCGGATGAAGAGGCTGCCGAACCTGAATAATTACACATCATTCCAACCTGTGAATCAATCAAACCGATATATCCAGAAGCCTTTGTTTTAAAGTACTTAGAAGGATATTATCCAATATTCGCAATTAATAATTAAGGAGCAAGTCATGGCAAGTTATAACAGAGTGATTCTAATGGGTAACCTTACCCGAGACCCCGAGATGAAGTACCTGCCAAGTGGAACAGCCGTTACAAACTTTGGAATTGCAATGAACGAACGATACACTGACCGACAAACCGGTGAGCAAAAAGAAACACCCGTTTTCGTTGATGTGACTGCATGGGGTAGGCAAGGCGAAGTTGTGAGTGAATATTTAAGTAAAGGAAGTCCTGTTTTTCTTGAAGGGTCACTCAAGTTCGACACATGGGAAGCTGAAGATGGAACAAAACGAAGCAAACTTTCTGTTACGGCTTTTCGCATTCAATTAATTGGTGGCAGACGTGATGGTGATGAAGCTGGTAGTTATCCCGATGATGCCTCTTCAGCGACACCAATGGAACCGTCAGGTGGACAAGCGTCCTCACCCTCTGAAGGTGGAAATGATTCATCAACTGAAGACGATATCCCATTCTAAATATTACCATTCTATGCTTAAACAAAACTGTTAGATTTTATTTCATATTAGATTGTGGTACATCCGGTCTAATAGTGAATCAATGACCGTATTGACAATGTGATCTATTATCGAAGTTAATTGTTATGTCCGAAGGAGAAAATACATGTCATATCGTCGTAGATCTCGGTACAGTAAACTGGAATCCGTAAATTACAAAGATATTGAAACCCTAAGAAAATTTGTAAACGAACGTGGAAAAATAGTTAGCCGTCGAGTCTCAGGACTCTCAGCGAAACAACAGCGGATGGTAACCCGTGCTGTGAAACGTGCACGTAACATGGCATTACTACCATTCACGCGGTAAACATAATAAATCACTGAGCGATGCAATGATATGTTTCTAAGACAATATATGAGTTGTCTTAGTCATTTGCGCGCCAATGGGATGGAAAAATGGAAGTCATATTAAAAAGAACTATTGATGGTCTTGGAATACCAGGGGATGTCGTAAGAGTCGCTGATGGATATGCACGAAATTATCTTCTACCTATGGATTATGCAGTACATGCGACAGAACGAAATCAACGACATTTTGAACATCAGAAGCGAATCATTGATCAACAAGAAACTAAAGACAGAGAATATGCACGGGAAATTGCTGCACAGATCGTTGGTGTTACATGCCATCTAACACGTCGAGCAGGAGAAAACGACCGTTTGTTTGGATCCGTAACCTCAGCCGATATAGTAGAATCTTTACGTGAAGCAGCAAACCTTGAATTGGATAGACGCGTCATAGATCTCTCTGAACCTATTCGAGAACTTGGTGTGTTTACAGTTAATGTAAAATTACATGCTGATGTATCTACGGAACTTCGAGTTGTTGTAGAAAGAGAAGAATAGAAAACCATATCCATCAGCATAGATCCATATCCTTGCCTTCAGTCAATCTGAGGTATACATTATGCAGACACAAGCATTAGACTCCCTTATGGATAAGGAAGCAGAACAAGCTGTGCTTGGGTCAATGATGACTGAAAAAGAAATAATTCCTCGTATTGAAGAATTATTAGGTTCTACCTCTGATATTTTTTTTACTACCGACCACCAACTGATCTACAATGCGATTCTGGCTGTATACAGTCGCGGTAGTGAGGTGGATCCAATTCTTGTCGCAAATGAACTGAATCGGCAACAGCAATTGAACCGAGCTGGTGGAACAGATTACCTATATCAACTTCAAGCTCCAATAGTAGAAACTGAAAGTGCAGAATTTTACGCTGAAATTATACGCGAGAAAGCAACACGGCGTAGATTAATTCAGGTAACAGGTAAGATTAACGAACTTGCCCAAGATGAAAGCATAGAAATCGGTGAAATACTTAATGAATCCCAAGAAATAGTATTTGAATTAGGTCAATCAGATACCAAGCGTGGATTTGAACATATTCGCGCATTATTAAAAACAGGTATTGATGCGG
The DNA here is from genome assembly GCA_964652195.1 of uncultured bacterium. Taxonomy (GTDB): domain Bacteria; phylum Poribacteria; class WGA-4E; order WGA-4E; family WGA-3G; genus MSPOR6. The sequence continues at coordinate 28,051 of CAZZBB010000018.1, forward strand.
TTGAAAAGTTATACCACAAGAAAGAACGTTATTTAGGTATCCCGACCGGTTTTATTGACTTTGACTTGATGACCTCTGGCTTACAGTCTGGAAATCTAATCATTATTGCTGCACGACCGGGTATGGGGAAAACGACCTTAGTTCTAAATATGGCACAAAACATCGCTATTGAACAAGAAAGACCTGTAGCCTTATTTAGTCTTGAAATGCCAGCACAGGATATCGCTTTAAGAATGTTATCAGCCGAATCCCATATTGATTTTGGTGATTTGCGTGTTGGCAAACTCAGTGAAGAATCTTGGACTCCCCTTGTTCAAAGTGCCTCTCGTCTTAGTGAAGCAAATATCCTCATAAACGACAATCGAACAATGACAATTCAAAGTCTACGTGCTGAAGCGCGTCGTTTGAAGGCAAATTATGAAAATCTCGGTTTGATTATCGTTGACTACCTCCAACTATTACGCGGGAATGACCGGTATAATGTCCGAGAACAAGAAATCTCTGATATTTCTCGATCCCTTAAAGTCCTTGCATGGGAATTGAATCTGCCCGTTATTGCTTGTGCACAACTCAGTAGAGAAATTGAACGTCGTCCAAATAAGTTACCTCAACTTTCTGATTTGCGTGAATCTGGAGCCATTGAACAAGATGCTGATGTTGTCGCCTTTATCCATCGTGAAGATAATTATGAAGATCCAAATGATTATGATAACGACATGGTTGAAGCAGCACTCGTAATTAGGAAACAACGGAACGGTCCCACCGGAACAATTCCATTGCAATTTCACAAAGCACGGATGCGTTTTGAAAATACCAGCATATAGAAATTATCTGATAACTGGATACCATTCTTTGAATTATTTCGTTAAGAACTATAAGTTGGACTAATCCTGAGGTAAATTCCGGTACATTTCTATGAGCAACCCTCCCACTGAGACTGCCTCTTCTGGAGAATTCGAGAACATATTTAAAAAACGTCTCCATTACATGCTTTCAAAAATAGGGGATGCGGTCAGTTTACTTGCTGAAACTATATACCAAATTTTCAAACGACCTCTGCAGTTAGACTTGCTGATCAAGCAGCTTTTACTGATTGGCTTTAACTCGTTATCCGTTGTGTTAGTATCGGGTTTTTTCACAGGCATGGTATTAGGGGTCCAAGGTTATGTTCAGTTGAAACCTTATGCTGTAGAAGGATCTGTTGCTCAATTTGTGAGTGTCTCGGTTGTTAAAGAACTCGGTCCTATGATAACAGCCTTTGTGCTGTCAGGACGTATAGGTGCTTCGATTACAGCTGAACTTTCAACGATGAAGGTTACAGAACAGATTGATGCTCTTGAAGTGATGGGAACAAATCCAGTAAAATATCTTGTTGTTCCTCGCTTCCTTGCCTGTTCAATTATGCTCCCTACCCTCACGATATTTTCAACATTTGCCGGTATTTTCGGTGGCTTTGTCGCTGTCGTCTCCTTATTCGGTTTCAACGGCTATTTTTATGTTTTAGAAGTTCAAAAACATCTATACGTTGGAAGTGTTCTCATAAGTCTAATTAAAGCGACCTCTTTTGGAATGGCAATTGCTGCTGTTGGATGTTACAAAGGGTTCAGCATTTCTACAGCAGGTGGGGCAGAGGGAGTCGGAACAGCAACAACAGGTTCAGCCGTTATATCTCTCATAACAATACTTGTATTAGACTTTGTGTTGAACCATATTTTGTTTAATATATTTGGATTGATTTAATAAAATAACATTATCTTATTGATCTAAGAGTATTAAAAAACCACTTATGATATCAGTAAAAGACGTCAGAAAAGCCTTCGGTGAGAACAAAGTATTAAACGGATTAGATCTTGAGATTCCACGTGGTGAAACGCTTATAATTATGGGGCGGAGTGGATGCGGTAAAAGCGTGTTACTCAAGGTTATAGCTGGACTCCTCGCTGTGGATACAGGTGAAGTTTGGATTGATGGGACAGAAATTACCACACTGAAAAAGAAACCTCTGAATCAGATTCGTCGTAAAATAGGAATGCTTTTCCAATCCGCAGCACTGTTTGATTCTATGAGCGTTGCTGAAAACATCGCCTTTATGCTTGATCAGCATACGGACCTATCAGAGCAAGATATGCGGAAAATCGTAGACGAAAAATTGAAATTAGTTGATTTAGATGGTGTACAAGACCTAAGACCCGCACAGCTCAGCGGAGGCATGAGAAAACGGGTCGGACTCGCACGGGCACTTGCTTTTAATCCTGAAATTATATTATACGATGAACCTACTACCGGTCTCGACCCCGTTACATGTACCGAAATAAATGAATTAATTCGGGATTTAAATCAACAATTACAGGTAACTTCTATTGTGGTAACCCATGATATGCATAGTGCTTTTAGTGTTGGAACTCTGATGGTAATGCTTCATGAAGGAAAACAAATTGCTTACGGAACTCCAGAAGAAATAATCAATGAAGATCATCCAATCTTACAGCAGTTCATCCTATTTGGCGCACCAGACCAGATCTTAAACATCGACAATCCAACTTTAAAAGAATTTACAGGTAGGAATGATAATGGGTCATAAGAAACCTTTAGTACAACTTGTTGAGTATTCATTTTAACAAATGAAGAAAATCAAGAAAGGAATGGTCAAATGAAGTTTTGGACACCCTCTGTGAAAGTAGGATTAATGGTCATAATTGCAGTGATTCTACTTGCAATACTTCTCACCAACGCAGGAAATTGGCCGTGGGCAACCAGTGGAAATGAGATAACCTTCCAATTTCAAGCTGTAAATGGTCTTTATGTTGGTGCTGGAGTCTACCTATCCGGGGTCTCTATTGGAAAGGTAACAACCATTATTCTTAATCCTGAGACGAATTCTGTTGAAATTAAAGCACGTGTTAAGAACGCCTTTGAGTGGTTGAGAAAAGGGTGCGACGCCCGTATTTCCATGAGTGGATTTGTAGGAGAAACTTACATCGCATTAAATAATGGCGATATAGGAAATCCTCCATTACAGCCAAGTGATCTTCCAATTATCGGAATTGATCCTGTTAATCCGCTTGAATTACTTGAGCAAACAAGTTCTGGCCTTAGTAAAGCTATCGAATTAACCTCTGCTGCGAACGAACTTCTGCAAGCCAATCAAGAAGAAATTCAGCAGGGAATTAAAGAAACTCGAGAATTAGTCGCACTTACAAGTAAGACCCTTGTAAGATTTGGCGAAAATATGGATAAAACCGTTGAGACTTTACTGAGTCTCACCACGGATTACGATAAACGCTTCCAGACAACCCTTTCTAAAGTTGACAAATTGTTAGACCAACTCGGAAGCGATTCGTTGATGCTCAGCACACAAGTCAGCGATGTCAGCCGGACCTTGATGAGATTGATTGACCAAAATTACCCCAAAGTAAATTCTATGATGACAAATTTACAACAGGGTACAGAAGAATTTCGTACTATAGCAACGCAAATCCAAAAAGACTCCAGTGCTATAAAAACCCAAATTTCAGGTCTTATTAATCAAGGCAGCGTTTTCATCGAAAAAAGCAGTGTCGATATTCAACCAATCATAAAAAATCTTCAAACAGCAACTGCTGCCGTCACTTCTTTAGAATCCAATATTAACGAATTATTAAACACTATAAAGCATGGCGGAGGAACTGTTTCACAACTTCTCAATAATCCTGAACCGTTTACAGATGCACAAAAAACATTCAATAGTCTTAATGAACTACTTACAGGTTTAACGGATTTTTACAAAGAAACAGATAGACAATTAAAAGAGATTAAATTCCCCGATTTCACTTGGGATTCTGAACTTCGTTATTTAAGTCTTGAAGAAAACTTACATACTGAATTTGGGTTTTCACTTTCACCTCCTTCAAAAAGCGAATACCGTTTCGGTTTAGGTATACGAGAGGAAAAAATTGGTATTGAATTTCAATACGGATATAATGTAACAGACTACCTACATGGTAGATTTGGTTTCATGCGATCCAAGGTTGGCGCGGGAATTGACTTCTGGTTGTTATCACGACGGTTAGGTTTAGGGGTTGAAAGCATAGGATTAACAAGTGATAAACCAGAGTTAAATGCAGAAGTAAGTTACAGGTTTTACCGGGGAGGACATTTCGTTATAGGTGTTGAAAATTGGTGGAACGCGGAAAGACGTTGGACAACAGGTATAAGACTAAAAACAGCCGATTGGTAAAGTTAAACCTCACCTATAAGGTTGACTTCAAAGTGTATCCACCGTATCATAATACATTATGGCACAAAGTAAAAATAAATTTGTCTGTCAAGAATGTGGCTATACAACACCAAGAACACTCGGTAAATGTCCTGAATGTCAGGCCTGGGATAGTTTTGCAGAAGAAAGAGAGATTATCACTACATCTCCTTTACATCGAAATATTGGGGACCCATCTAACAAACCTGAATTGATTTCTGAAGTGGCTTCAACCAATGTTGAACGGCACTTAACTGGAATGACCGAGTTCGACAGGGTTCTCGGTGGTGGAATTGTCCCTGGCTCTGTTATTTTAATCGGTGGGGATCCAGGAATAGGGAAATCCACACTTCTACTACAAGCAAGTAATGCCTTAAGCATTAAGTATGGATGTGTACTGTATGTTACCGGTGAAGAATCGGTAAACCAGACAAAGTTACGGTCTAACCGTCTTGGGGTATCCTCTGATAACCTGTATGTCTTATGTGAGAATAACTTAGGAGAGATTGAAAGACATATAGAAAAACTCCAACCTCAAGTTGTTGTAATAGACTCAATTCAGGCAGTCTATTTAACTGATTTTCAATCTGCCCCAGGAAGTATAACCCAAATTCGAGAATGTGCTGCCCATCTATTGATATGTGCCAAAAATCAGAATATACCTATGTTTCTTGTTGGACATGTTACGAAAGAAGGAACATTGGCAGGACCAAGAGTTTTGGAACATATAGTAGATACAGTATTGTACTTTGAAGGAGAACGTCACCACATCTACCGTGTCTTACGAGCAATAAAAAACCGGTTCGGGTCAACAAACGAACTCGGCATCTTTGAAATGAAAAATAGTGGACTTGTTGATGTTCAGAATCCGTCTCAACTCTTTCTGAGTGATAGAAAAGAAGAAATCTCTGGTTCAGTGATTGTATCAAGTATGGAAGGCACTCGACCACTCTTATTGGAGGTACAAGCACTTGTCGTTTCGACACACTACAGCACACCACGCAATACAGCAACTGGGATTGACCGTAACCGTGTAGCACTTCTTATTGCTGTCTTAAATAAAAGAATTGCTATGGACATAAGTGATTCAGATGTGTTCGTAAATATTACTGGTGGATTACGAGTTGATGAACCTGGAATTGATCTTGGTGTGTTAATGGCAATAATTTCGAGTCACCGAAACATCCCAATGGACTCTCGAACCGTTGTGATTGGAGAGGTCGGGTTAGGGGGTGAAATCAGACCTGTAACACACATCGAACAACGAATAAAAGAGTCAGAAAAACTTGGGTTCACACGAGTGGTTTACCCAGAATACCATCAAAAAGGTATAGAAACCAACGAGAAAACCGAGTTAATTGGCGTAAATAACATATATGATTGTCTAAATGTCTTATTATAACCAACTCTTTACACATGTACTTTAGGGAATCCTAAGAACACTATTGTAGACAAAATTCCGATAAACTTAACAATGATCACATTTGGTAATGCATTTACATTTTTTATAATAAGGTTTAAAGTGGTAAAACAAGTATCACCACTTTACTTGGAATGAAAATATGCAAATATGGGGAATTCGTCTTTTTTTTATATTAGCAAGTGCTGCAGCCTGCTATCTACCAAATCATAGTATTTCCACTGGATTCGTTGGATTCGCTATTGCCTGTATCCTTGTTGCAAGTGAAATTTTACTTCAGGTCACTCAAATGCGTAGGATTGTCGCAAGCATAGTAGGACTTGCCTTAGGTTTGATTGTGTCTCTTGGAGTGTTCCAACTTTTAAATTTATCTGTTCCATTCCTTAGTTCAAGTGACGAATTATGGATAGCAACTTCTAAGTTTGTCTTAATTCTTGGTATCTGTTATATAGCAATGATATGCGGTTAATACATATCTGAGAGCACATCTGTTGTCAGATTGTTGAACTCCTATCGCTATACGCAAATGGGTAAACCATTCGCAGCAAACGATGCTAACGGCTTTAAAATCTTAGATACAAGTGTTATAATTGATGGAAGAATTCTTGAAATCTGCGAAACACGATTTATAGATGGAACATTGTTAATTCCTCGATTTGTATTAAATGAATTACAACATATCGCAGATTCAACAGATATCTTACGAAAGAATAAAGGGAGACGTGGTTTCGATATTCTGCGTTCTCTAAAAAATAGTCCTTATATCGCTGTTGAAATCATTGAGGAAGATGTTCCACATCTAACAGAGGTTGATGCGAAACTTGTCCATTTCGCACAGAAGCATTTTGCTAAGATTATCACTAACGACTTAAATTTGAATAAAGTAGCAGAACTTCAGGGTGTCAAAGTACTGAACATAAACGAATTAGCAAATGCAATCCGACCTATTGTTGTAGCTGGAGAGATTATTCAAGTACATCTTCAGAAAATAGGCAAAGAACCAAACCAGGGCGTAGGATTTCTTGACGACGGAACTATGGTTATCGTTGAAGATGGAAAAGACAATATCGGACAAACACTCGATGTAGTTGTCACACAAATGTTGCGAACCAGCACAGGACAAATGATATTTGCACGTAACGCAAATTCAGTTAACTTGGAGGACGGCATTGGATGAGATGGGAACAAATGAACAGTAAAATAAGTGTTCTGATTCCCGCGGCAGGTGCAGGTCATCGAATGGGGACATCCATAAAAAAACCTTATCTAATATTAGACGATAAACCGATTCTATCCCATACAATTGACCTTTTTGAAAATAATAGTGCTATTGACGATATATATGTCATTGTTAACAAATCAGATTTTGATATATGTAATGAAATCGTGATTGTCCCTTACCACTACAAGAAGGTTCGTAAACTGATTGCAGGTGGTGAAACTCGACAAACATCTGTATTTAACGGACTCTGTGCACTTACAGATGATGTTGAGTATGTGATTGTCCACGATGGAGTCCGTCCTTTTCTTGAGGAGAAGATTATCTTTGAATGCCTTGCATCCGCACAAAAATGGGGAGCAGCTGTTTCAGCAGTACCGGTAAAAGATACGATTAAGGTGGCAAAAGAAGAACTCTTCATTCATCACACGCCTGATAGAAATAGATTGTGGCGTGTTCAAACACCTCAAGTTTTCCGTAAATCTCTATTACTCGAAGCATACGAAACAGCAATACAAACAGGAATTACCGCGTCAGATGATGCTGCATTAGTTGAAAAACTTGGAAACCCGGTTAAGTTAGTCATGGGAAGCTATAAAAATATAAAACTAACAACACCAGAAGATTTACAGATAGCTGAAGTCTGGCATAACAAGTGAATATAAGATATAATAAACCTACTATTAGAATTGATTGTGAAATACAATAGATGAGGATAGGAATCGGTTACGACGTTCATCGACTCATCGAAAATCGTAAATTGATTTTAGGTGGTGTGGAAATTCCTTTTCACTTAGGCTTATTGGGTCATTCAGATGCGGATGTTTTAACACATGCTATCTGTGACGCTCTTTTAGGGGCAATCGCTATGGGGGACATTGGAACACACTTTCCCGATACGGACCCAAATTATGAAGGAATGGATAGTCAAGTTTTTCTACGAAAAATCAATGCGAAAGTTAAAGAACAAGGATATGTAATAGAAAACATTGACAGCACAGTAATTGCACAACGTCCAAAATTAACACCATATATTCAGCAGATACGTAGTTCACTTGCCAAAACCTTAGAAATTTCTGAAATTCAATTGAGTGTTAAAGCTACTACCTCAGAAGGTTTAGGAATCGTTGGTGAGGAAAAAGCTATAGTGGCTCAAGCAATTGCATCTATTAGAAAATATTAAATCTTGATACTTATGCATTCTTAATAAAATAACCTATCACAGGGACATTAGTAAAGGAACAGCGAATGGGTTTAAAAATATATAATTCCCTGAGCAGGCAACTTGAGGAATTCTCTCCGCAAAACGACGGATATGTTTCAATGTACAGTTGTGGACCTACAGTCTACGACTATATTCACATTGGAAATGCCCGGACAGCTCTTGTCACCGACATAATCAGAAGATATCTTTCGTATAAAGAATATACAGTTAAATTAGTACAGAATCTAACTGATATTGATGATAAAATAATTGATCGTGCCCACACCCTTGGTATTAGTGCAAATGAACTTGCACATACTAAGGGTTTAGCATACTTTGAAGACACACAACGGCTCGGTATCCAACCCGCTGATGTACACCCAAAAGCAACAGAACATATTCCTGAAATGATAGATCTGATCCAAATACTAATGGATAAAGGGGCCGCTTATGTAGTTGATGGAAGTGTATATTATCGCGTAAATTCCTTTAGCGAATATGGCAAACTCTCACATCGCAAACCTGAAGATTTACTGGCAGGGGCACGCGTTGAAGTTGATAAACGTAAGGAAGACCCACGCGATTTCGATATGTGGAAAGCTGCAAAACCTGGTGAACCGTATTGGGAGAGTCCATGGGGACGCGGCAGACCAGGTTGGCATATTGAATGTTCCTGTATGGCGATGAAACATCTCGGCGAAACTATTGATATACACGCTGGTGGGGAAGATCTGTTGTTCCCCCACCATGAAAATGAAATAGCACAAAGCGAATTAGCAACAGGTGTTACATTTGCCCGGTATTGGGTTCATGTCGCTTTTCTGAAAATAGATGGTAAACGGATGGGGAAATCTGAAAAGAACTTTATTTTATTGAGAGAGGCACTTGATAAATATCCCGCTGAAGTAATAAGACATTTCCTCGTATCTGCACATTATCGTCATCCACTTGATTATAGTTTGGAGAGTTTGCAAACATCTGAATCCGCACTTAGACGGTTGAACAATTGCTTAGATACATTGGAAAAATATACCGTCGATATAGACGAGTCCAAAAATATCCAAGACAATTTGACAACGGATGACACTTCACTGATGTCAGCGATAGAAACAATGCAGACCGAATTTACAAGAGCCATGGATACTGATTTCAATACAGCACAAGCAATCGGATCTATTTTCACACTTGTCAGTACAATCAATAAATCAATCGCAACAAATAACGGAGTATCTACTCATATCTATACACGTGCCTACAATGCACTAATTGAAACTTGTGAAGTCCTCGGAATCTATTCAACTAACGAACAAGACAGTGGTAAAACGGATGAATATCTTGATCCAGTTCTTAACCTGCTTTTAGATATTCGGCAAGACGCACGAAACCGTAAGGATTGGGATACATCTGATATGATTCGAGATCGACTCAAAGAACTTAATATTGAAATCCAAGACACCAAAGAAGGTTCAACTTGGAAATTTATTTCTTAATCAGCACATGACAACTATATATTGTTCGTGGTATAGTTAATTAACATTATGCTAAGGAGTTTATCTGATGTTCTTAAAAACAACTATTTTATTTTTTATAACTTGCATCTCTGTACTTGTCATAGCCGGATGTAGTGTCTTGCTATCTGAACAAGAATGGAGTGAAAATTATGCCCTTCTTGAGGGTACAAATGCATCAAGTCCCCAAATGATTGATGGGAATATGAACACTATTGGGGAATCAACTTTCCCTGTTGGGGCAAATACCAATTTTGGTTCAAACCCCGCCTCTGAAGTTATCGTTACACTACCCGAAGAAAAAATCATACGCCGTATTGTTATTCACTCTGAAAACATCAAGACGTTTGACATTTTTGCTGATAAAGGGGGGATTATTAAAGAGACTGACTGGAAACTGATTAAGGACGTGAAAAGTGTCAAGACAAACCCAATTGAAATCCCAGTCTTAGTTCCGTTTCCCACAAGACAAATACGTGTACGCATTTTATCAACTACAGACGATGCTGGTCTTAGTCGAGCGCAAAGAGCTCGAACAGGGGGGTTCAGACAGTATGGTCAAAACCGACGTGCCCAAGCCAAAATCCGAGAAATTGAGTTATATGGCTATAAGACAGCGGAACAAACAAAGGAAAGTACAGATGCTGAAAGTCGTGAAAAAGAACTTGATGATCTGCTGAATTTAGAATAACATCAGATACATTCATCACAATTATTAGGAGGCAATAAATGCGTTTTGGTTTCTTAATAGTAATTCTATGCTGGATAATCGGGTTGTCCGGCTGTATTCTTGCATCCAACCCGACACAGAACTGGAGTCAGAACATCGCAATTTCAGCTGCAAGTACAGACTCTAAATTTCATGATGACAATATTTATACCGAAGGCGAAACCACAACTATACGGGAAGACGCAAGGGATGAAGCATCCCAACATGAATCAGATAATTTCACAGAGGCAATCTTAAGTTGGAATCTCCCTCAAACAATACAACACGTTGTCATTAAGGCAAAAGAAGGACAATTAGAGTTTTTCGAAATACAATATATGGATGATAACGGCGATTGGACAACTGTTAAAGAGGTAAAAGACAATATGCGTACAGAATACAAAGTTACACTTAAGGACCCCATCCTCACAAAGAAATTCCGTTTAAAAGTTCCACGTAGATGGGATTCACGCCATGTTGGAGGTCAAAGTCGGTACAGAAGGTCTGATGGTGGTGCCCCTACTTCAGCTGAGTTTAGAAAAATTCAGGAGATAGAACTCTATTACGCACTTCCCACACCAACTCCTGATGCTAAACCTATGCAATAAACTACTGTAGCAGGGATTTGTTATCAATCAAGGTAGTAAATCTGGTAAGAGGATTCATCTTTAGTCGATGTTATCACCAGAAACAACGAATCTTATCCATCTAAACCTCATTCAAGGTGTCGGTTCTAAAACTGTTCTCTTTTTAATTGAGACTTTAGGGAGTGCTGAAGCAGTACTAAATGCATCGGCACAAGAATTAGACAGAATCGACGGACTGACACCATCTATACGAAAAAGTTTAGCAGATAAAAAACTCGGATCTTCATTAGAACGTGAATTAAAGCTCATTGAAGAATATGAATGTAAAATTATAACACTGTATGAAGAGGATTACCCTCCATTGTTAAAGGAGGTTGACACACCTCCTTTGCTGCTGTATGTCAGAGGAGAATTGATACCAGAAGACGCATTTAGTATTGCACTCGTCGGTTCACGAGAAGCGAAAGACTATGGACGACGCGTTAGTTATCAATTAGCATATCAACTGGCACAACGTGGGATTACAGTTACCAGTGGATTTGCAAAAGGAATAGATACTTGTGCCCACAGAGGTGCTCTTGAGGCAAATGGCAGAACATTAGCAGTAATGGGTAATGGTCTAAGTATAACATATCCATCTGGAAATAGTGAAATGGAAGAGAAAATAATAGAATCTGGTGCACTTATCTCCGAATTCCCGATGGGTATGAAACCGAGATCTGAAAACTTTCCGAGGCGAAACCGTATTATTAGTGGTCTAACACTTGGAACCGTTGTAGTTGAAGCCTCAAACCGTAGTGGTGCATTAATTACAGCACGTCTTGCTTCTGAACAAGGAAGAGAAGTCTTCGCTGTTCCAGGTGAAATTTTCTCTGAATTATCAACAGGCACTCATAGGTTAATTGATAATGGCGCAAAACTTATCAGTACTGTAGACGATTTATTAGAAGCACTTCCACAACATCTCATAAATCAAATTCCTACTACTTTACCCAACTTGCGTACAGAGAACGACCCAGAAATCGAACCAACCTCCAATTTGGAAAAGAGTGGAGAAAACGAAAAAAATACTACCATTGAGAAAAAAGCATCTACTCCTTCCATTCCACCTCCAAATTTAACCGATGACGAGAAGTCTGTTTTTAATGCAATTGAAGTACCCTCCTCACATATTGATACAATCGTTCGGACAACACAATTACCGATTAACAAAGTGTCAAGCGTACTATTAATGTTGGAACTCAAAGGTATTGTCCAGCAATTACCTGGGAAACAGTTTACTAAGGATATTTAAGAGGAACAATTTGTGAATTCAACAGAATTAGATTTTGAAAAACCGCTAATTGAATTAGAACGACACCTCACACAATTGGACACTTTCAGAGAAGCACACCCAGAGTTAGATCTGACAGAAGGATTTGCTGCACTGAAACAAAATGCCGATACACTTACAAAACAAACATTCCAAAAATTAAGTCGTTGGGATAAGGTTAGATTGGCACGGCATCCACAACGTCCACAAGCCTCTCTCTATATTGATGCTCTTCTTGATGAACCCGTTGAACTACGTAGCGATAAGTTATATGGAGATGACCGAGCACTTATTGGAGGGTTGGCATGGTTTGAGGAACAACCTGTCGTCTACCTTGCACAGCAGAAAGGAACAAATCTTGTTGAACGACAAGAAATGAACTTTGGGTATACCCACCCAGAAGGTTATAGAAAAGCAAGACGTTTAATGCAATTGGCAAACAAATTTAATCGCCCATTAATCTGTTTTGTTGATACGCCTGGGGCTCATTTTGATCTCCGATCCGAAGAATATGGTCAGGCAACCGCTATTGCCGAAAACCTTGCCGAAATGATACAGATGCGTGTTCCAATTCTTGTCGTGATCATTGGTGAAGGTGGTAGCGGCGGTGCTTTAGCAATCGCGGTTGGAAATCGCGTGTTAATGATGGAATTTGCCATCTATTGTGTTGCTCCACCTGAAGCATGTAGCGGCATTGTATGGAAAGATAAAGGGGAACACGCACCAGAAGCAACTGAAGGTTATAAACCAACAGCTCCCGATCTATTAAAAGTCGGGGTCATTGATCAAGTCATACGCGAACCACTTGGAGGAGCACATCGAGATCCTGAAACTGCAGCGAAGAACGTCAAACGGGCAATCCGGAAACACTTATCAGAATTGATGCAGATGACCGAAAAACAACTCATCCAGCAACGTTGTGAACGGTATCGAAATCTTGGACTTTTTGGGGAAGATGAAATGTGATTTCTTAATTTACTTTACATACAATTCAAAATATAAATGGGAAACTTACAAATTCAGATAGGAAACATTCTAAGAAAACATGAAAATCCGTACTATTACTACGGGTATCCCGTTCCCATATTCTCCATACCAACTTCAACGGGCAGCAGAATTCAACACAGCATGTCATACATGTTTTACAGACAATGGTTACGAAGTGCAAACTACACGAGTAAGTAGTCAAACATGGAATGATACCCGGCAATTAGATACCATTCTTACATTAGAATCTGAAGCAAAAGCATTAGGGATTGATTTCCTTAATTTAGGCACAATCCTACCTGAAAACCGTTCCACAGAGAATAATCTTTCACATATCGTGGATGTAATTGTCCAGAGTGAAATACTCTTTACCACCGTTACCCTTACCACCCAAGCCGGATATATTAGCACAAAAATCGCTGAAAACACTGCGAATATCATACGCCAGATTGCACACCAAACCGATGCGGGTTATGGTAATCTACGTTTTGCAGCTTTAATGAACTGTCCACCTAATACACCTTTCTTTCCTGCAGCATACTGGAAGGATACAAGAACAAACTTTGGAATTGGTTGGCAGGCATCAGACCTTGTACAACAAGCTTTCAAAGATGCTACTAATTTGGAGCAAGCATTGGATAATTTGAAAACAGTAATGGAAAAGGAAGGAGAAAGAATAGTTGTTCTTGCTGAAGAATTGGCACAAGAATGGGGAATCAAATTTGTAGGTATTGACGTTTCCCCTGCACCGATGGGGGAGGATAGTATTGCTTATGCTATGGAAGAACAACTCCCAGGACAATTCGGTGAACGCGGGACTTTGACGGTTGCAGCAGGTATAACCGGTATACTACGCAACCTTTCACTTCCATTGTGTGGGTACTCAGGATTAATGCTCCCCGTTCTTGAAGATGTTGGATTGGGTGAACGTAGTGAAGAAGGGTACTTTAATTTAGACAGTCTTTTACTCTATTCTACAGTCTGTGGAACGGGTCTTGACACTATACCGATTCCAGGGGACGTTTCCATATCCCAAATTACCGCTATTCTAACTGACGTAGCCACGCTTTCAATACAATTAAATAAGCCTTTGTCTGTCCGTTTGTTCCCAGTTCCCGGACTCAAGGCAGGTGAGATAACGCAGTTTCAATCCCCTTATTTGACAAATACTGCTGTAATGCACATATAAACTGAAGCCTTGTTTATAATTTAATAGAAATTACGCAAAATCCCTTTCTTTCCAGCAGAACTGGAAGATTGGTAAGGTGGAAGTGTGGATGGCGGGTCGCATCCTTCATCCGAAATTTATGACAATTATTCATTTAGAAATAGTATAACAAAAAGAGAGACAATGCAACTCACTGTTACTCATCTTTCTTCTCATATAATTATTACGAGTATCACTGCTTCAACGCACCCCACTGAATCGTTTGTTTCCCGCGCGGTGTTACTGACAACACATCATCGCTAATCCAGTCCATTGAGGTGTCATGTGCTGGATGGTTTGTGAGGTTGGTTATCTCTCCGGTAAAAAGATGATACCGATAGATGTCAACTTGCTCACCTATACCTTCTTGTACGGCAATCAATACCTGTTTGCCGTTATCCATCCAACATACATCATTTACTAACCACTTTTTTGGTATATTTAAAATTCTCCTTGCTTTGCTACCGTACCGTTGAATCACAACATTGCTGGCAACCCTCTTTGTGATCCCATCAACCATCGCGAAGTGTGACTCAAAGTACAAAATAGATTTGCTATCGGGTGACCAAGTAGGATAAGCTCGTTCCCACTGATTATGAGGTGGTACAAGTTCTTTTGCCCCGGAGCCGTCCGAATTCATCACATAGATAGTTGCCCCTGCATTTAAGAAACCACCGTTGATGGCTTGTTCGTAGGCAATATATTTGCCATTGGGGGACCAAGAGGGTTCATTAGCCCAATTTCGATCCTCTGGATTATGCGTCAGTTGCTCAACTTCTCGTGTTAAAATATCCATCACATAGATATCATAACCCTTGTTTCGGTCGCTGCAAAACGCGATGCGTGTGCCATCCGGTGACCACGTACAGGACACATCAAGTGCATTGTTGTCTGTGAGCTGCTGCACATTGGTGCCATCTACATCCATCAGGAATATCTCATACTTTTGCTGGCGCGGATTCTTAGACACATCTCTCTCAAACACGATGCGTGTGCCATCGGGGGACCAAATAGGTCCCCCATCGGCTTTAGAATCCTCTGTGAAGGTAAGTCTCTGGACATTGCTGCCATCATCGTCCATCACATAGATATTGTATGACCCATGACGTTTTGATGTGAATACAATCTTGGCGGCAGCGAAAGTTGGTATGCAGAACAGTAGACAGTAGGTTATCAACTTTTTGATCATTGGTAACCTCCATTATTGGTCGTATATGAACCTTTCAGAACCCGTGGCTGAAACACCATCTACCTCATTATCATCACCGGTGGATAAGTTCAGCCAATAATCGGCGTTCATCGTGTATTTTCTCTTGCCCACAGCACCTCTTGCCGCAAGATCCATAGAAAGAGCTATGGGTCGACTAAAAGTTTTACCGGGACCTAATTCCCCACCCCATTTATGCTCTTTCTTATCTGGTGCAAGGACTTGTGCAACGTTTGTCGCATGACATGAAAGACGGGCTCCAAAGTCTACTATATTATACGTTTCGTCGGAACTCAGATTATACACAAAAATATAACCATCACAAACAGCAGATCCCGAATAGCCTCACTATTCGGTATAAAATTAAAGAAAAGGTACACGCCGGCGATGATTACGAGCAAGATAGGTTTAAGCATTTGCATTTGCATTTTATTCCTCCATTTATTATGGTAATATCAGCAACGTAAAAGAAAATTTAAGGTTTTACACGACTAATGATTTGAGCAGGTTGTACAATACCCCTCAGATGTCAGAAGATTTAAACCATATATTGATACTTCAAGAAT
>CAZZBB010000019.1:0-59038 GCA_964652195.1 uncultured bacterium
AAAACAATGAATTAACACATAGAAAAATTCAACTTAAACACAACAACCAAAAAATAATTGAAGAAATATTGAAGAAAACCAAACCATAATACAACTAAAGATATAATATTGTAGAAATACGCATAACATATTACTAATACCAGTAAATAAAATAATAAAATATGTCACAATATATAGTTATTAACTTGACATATCTGTTTTTATTATGTTACTATACATATCACAGTAAAAGCAGACTAAAATGTATCCACGGAAGTATTGCAACTGTTGTAAAAGTTTTACAACAGTTGTAAAAAAGAAATTAAAATCCCACACCCTTACAAACCTATACCAGAACAGGGTTTAGAATACTTCAAACAAAAACGGAGTAGGAAATTTCTAAAAAAATAAAAAAATTTAACTTTATTTAGGTATTTCTAAAAAACCCTCTCTGGGACTGACTTTAGAGCAGTTTTAAACATTGCAAACTTAAAATTGTATTGTGAATGTAATATTATGGTGTATTTCATAAATTGAATCGTTCGTACAGAACAATCTTACACTCCAGCGGAGTGCTATGTAAGTAAATAGGTGGCAACTTGAACTATACTATGAATATTTTTCATAGTAACACTTTTATTAGACAATGTTACAAAAACAGTCATGAATCAACTACCAGACTATGTTTATCGATGATTTACAAGGAAAGAAAATTAAAAACTTTCATAGTTACTATGAAAAACTGTAAATGTATAAAAAGAGGAAAAGAATATGCATCATAATCCTGTAGACCCACTCCGTGGACAACTTATAGTAGATAATGATGGAAATAAAAATTATGATTTACATTACGATATAAAACGATTGGCTGAATATGGAACACCTGAAGATGAAGTATTAACTACAGAGATTGAGGAATAATGTAGCCATGCCTAAAGATAGAGATAACTTAAACTTCAGGAAATACACAATAGGAAAGTCAGAAAACAAGAAAATGACACAAAAACCAAAATTCTTAAAATTTCAATAAATTGCCATAAACCCAGTCTACCACAGGGATTAGAGCATTTTTTCAAAGTTACACCATGTAACGAAAAGTGTAACTTTTTCATTTTTAAACGCATTTACTCTGAAAATATCACAACAGATTGGAAACAACTAAGAGCTAAGACTAAAATTAACCAAAATATTAACCACAATTGAATATAACCTATTGATATGATATACTACTATTATTAAATTTATACTATATGTCTCATTCTCAAATTAAAATAAATGAAATACTTCACATACTTTGGCAATCATCTTGTCAATGCAAAAATACCGGACAATTCTGATATATTCTATGCCAACCCACCCCTACCTGGGATTAAACGCGATGCTATTCGTGAATATACCCAAAATGCATTTGATAATCCACTTGATATGCCTCCATTAAGGGATCTTGTTGATGGTAATTCAAAGGTGTTAATTCTATTTGATGATAATTGTCAACCATTCCCTGCAACAAAGAAACCTGACCTGCGGCAGCTCATGATTGAAACACTCCTTATAATGTTATATAATTACGGAGTAGAAAAAGAAAATATTCAATTAATGTGTGCTGTAGCTTTACATCGGAAGATGAAAGAGCATGAACTCACTTATATGTTAGGTAAAAACATAATGGATGAGTTCTATCCAAATCAACTTCGAAATTTCGATGCTGAAGATTCAGATCAGATTGTTGAAGTAGGTAAAACAGAAAATGATGAGATCGTTGAGACTGATAAAGTTGTACTTGAATCTGATTTAGTCATATATGTTGATATGATTCAGATTCCATTGAATGGAGGACATAAATCTGTTGCTGTTGGTCTCGGCACATATAATTCTATTGCCCCACACCATTCACCATATATGACAGCAGAGAGTCCACATGTAATGCAACCAGACGGGTCACAAATGCATGCATGTATTGAAAGGATGAGTCGACTAATTCAGAAAGAAACACCTATTCTTGTCCTTGAGGCAGCAATGAATGGGGCATTGTATCCTTTCCATCTCAAGTATGTTGGAAAACCAAATAAAGACTGTAATATTTTAGAAAAGGTAATAAAATCGTTTACTCCCCCAACATTATCTCTTCTTCCAGAATCTATCAGATATAGTATACTAAAGAGTGTTCGCACTGATTATGAACCAATAGGTATAAATGCTGGAGATATTGATGCTGTTCATGAAAAAACATTAGAAATGATGAAGGAACAGTTATCAATTGATATACCACGCCAATATAGTACTTTGGTTTTTGGTCTTCCAGATATGAGTCCTTATGCTGTGGATGCACGAATTAATCCTGTTCTGGTTGTGAGTGATATTTTAGGGTATGTATTCAACTGGTTCTATAATAAGCCAATTATCAAAGAAAATGGCGTTGTTATTATAATGAATCCAACCTTTGAGATTTTCCACGAAGAATATCATGTCGCATATAAGATGTTCTATGACGAAGTACTTTCAGATACGACTGAACCATTTGAAATGCAACAGAAATATCAAGAAAAATACGCTAAGGATGAGTTTCTAATTGATTGCTATAGAAATAAATATGCTCATCACGGGTTTCACCCATTCACTGTATGGTATTGGGCAACATATCCCTTAAAATACCTTTCTAAAGTTATTTTAGTTGGACCTAAAGACCCAGGTGTAGCGAAAAGATTAGGTGTTGATTGGGCAAAGAATTTGGATGATGCACTTGCAATGGCACGCGAAATATCTAGAGACGATGACGTCGTAGCATTGACTATGCCACCCTTTTTCTATGCTAATGTTCTAAGTTAACTAAACTACCAAGAGAGATAACTATAATCTTTATCTGATTTCAATTATGATTACAAATAAGAAAATACCAACAGAAGAAGATTTACAAAGAGAAATCCAAGAATTTCAAGAAAATCTAAAAAAGAAGTATGGGGACAGGATAGGAATTGGTGTTGATTTTCAAAGTGGACATCAACAAGAATTTACAGAAGATACCGAACCTGAACCACAGAAAACATTCGACCTAAAGTTTGATCTCAAACCAAAAGAGATTAAAAAGTATTTGGATCGATACATCATTAAACAAGATGCTGCGAAAAAAGCTCTTGCAATAGCTGTCTGTGACCATTATAACCACGTTCGTGAATGTCATGAGAACCAAGAAGCAGCTGATACAGATTATTCAAAACAGAATATCGTCATGTTGGGTCCCACAGGAGTAGGTAAGACCTACCTAATACGACATATTGCAAAGTTAATAGGGGTTCCATTCGTCAAGGCTGATGCTACACGGTTTAGTGAAACCGGATATGTCGGAGCCAATGTTGATGACCTAATACGTGAACTGGTATCTCAAGCAGATGACAATCTTGAATTAGCACAATATGGAATTATATATCTTGACGAAGCAGATAAAATAGCAACACCACCCAACATTATAGGACGCGATGTGAGTGGTCGGGGTGTACAAATAGGATTGTTAAAATTAATGGAAGAAACTGAAGTTGACTTACGAGCAGGAAATGATGTCGCTTCACAGATGCGCGCCGCAATGCAATTTCAAAAACAGGGAAAAGTTGATAAGGAAGTTATAAATACAAGACATATTTTATTCATCATCAGTGGCGCATTCACCGGTTTAGAGAAGATTATTAAGCAACGAATGCATCAGAGTAGAATTGGATTTAATGCTGAGGTAGCATTACAAAAAGAAGATGTAGCACAGTATAATGAACATGTTACACCAAAGGATTTCATTGATTTTGGGTTTGAACCAGAATTCATTGGTAGATTACCTGTTCATGTCATCTGCAATGAATTAGAAGTGGATGACCTCTATTATATTTTAAAACATTCAGAAGGTTCAATCATTCGACAGTATGAAAATGCTTTCAAAGCTTATGGTATTTCTGTATTCTTTTCTGATAGTGGATTACACAAAATCGCTGAAAAAGCAATTGAACAGAAAACAGGCGCACGAGCACTAATGACTGTGTGTGAACGGGCACTACGCAATTATAAGTTTGAACTACCATCTACAAATGTAAATGAATTCGTTGTCACAACGGAAGTAGTAGATGATCCTGACAAGTCATTACACAATATAATACAAGATTCTAATTTCAATAAGAAAACTGTTTTAAATGAACAGATTCGAAGATATGAATCCTCTTTTCATGAAAAGCATGATTTGAAAATCGTTTTTGATGAAGAAGCAACAAATCTTATTTCTGAAAAAGCTATATCAGATGAAAAATCTATTCAGGAAATCTGTGATTCTATATTAGAAAGTTATCAACACGGTTTAAATCTAATTAAACAAAACACAGGGCAAATATCATTTACCTTCCCAAAAGCAGTCATTGAGGATCCAGATCCTATACTTGAGGAATGGATTCGAGAATCATATAACACAAAACGGTGATGAGTATAGGTCAATTCCAATTATGAAAACAGAAAATAATAGAACCCATAAACAAGAAAAACTTGATATTCGTGAAATAGGTACCCCAATAGATGGTGAACCACAATATAGTGACCGCAGATTGTATATACAACTTCATGTATTTGAGAATTATGGTAATGACATAGACCTAATTATCGAAAGTCTAAATCTGAATTGTTTGAATTCTGTCCTATACGATGATTTGAATAGTCCTACAGGAATCGGAATTCTATTCATCGCTGAAAATCCAGCTGACCTTATAACTGAATCGGCAAATTTAATTAATCTGTCAGACAAATTGTCTTACCGATCAGATATGACAATGATAGGGAGGACATATTCAAGTGGTAGAGAACCTGATTTAGAAGAATGGTTGATCAACAAACCAATGTCTAATGCTCTCAATCCTGAACTCACTTGGGCAATATGGTATCCATTGAGAAGAAAACCTGAGTTTTATCAACTTGATCAGCGGGAACGTGGACGTATATTAGGTGAACATGCAATGTTAGGTCGTAGTTATGCAGAGCGCGGATATGCAAGAGATATAAGATTAGCAAGTTTTGGATTAGATAAAAATGATAATGAGTTTGTTATAGGTTTAGTAGGTTCAGAATTATACCCATTATCACGATTAATACAAGATATGAGAAAAACTGAGCAGACAGCTAAATATATCGATTCTCTCGGTCCCTTCTTTATAGGTAAGGTGCGTAAGCAGTTTACCAAATAACTCCAAAATCAATATGAAGAACATATTCGCAGTATGTACAAAGGAACTATATACATACTTTGTATCTCCAATTGCTTATTTCGTCTGTTTTGTCTTTTCAGCTTTGTCTGGATTTCTATTCTCTGTTACTCTAATCCTGACAAGTGAAAGAGGGGGTTTAAGTTCAATCGTAATACAGACATTATTATCGCAAATGGCATTTATTCTCCTCTTTTTTACCCCTGTTCTAACAATGAAACTATTTGCAGAAGAACGAAAATCCGGTACGATAGAACTCCTACTCACCTCACCTATCTCAGACAGTCAAGTTGTAATAGGGAAATACCTTGCAAGTATGGTACTACTGTCTATAATGCTTACCTTAACACTCCTCTATCCAATTCTCATTCTCTTTTTTGGGATCTTTGACATAGGACTAATTCTTAGTGGTTATCTTGGATTGGTGCTCATCAGCTCATGTTTCATTTCACTCGGATTACTTATGTCGTCTATGAGTCGTAACCAAATAGTTGCAGCATTAGCAAGTTTTGGTCTTATTCTCGTATTATGGATTGTTGGAATCTTCTCTAACCGTCCAGGTACAATTGCTAAGATTCTAAGTTATTTATCATTTCATGTTCACTTCACTGAATTTTCTCGCGGAATAATAGTTGTAAAGGATGTAGTATTCTATCTAAGTTTTACCAGTGTGTGCTTATTTGCTACAGTGAAATCAATTGAATCCTCTAAGTGGAGATAAAAATGAAAGGTAAAAACTTATTGGGTTCTTTTTTGGGCTTCATTGCATTAATTTGTTGCTTTGTAACAATTGCATGTGTATTTCTAAAAGCATGGTTACCATTTGGATTCTTTCTGTTTATCTCCCTCATCACATTTGGTATATTCATTAAATTCCGCTCATTTGAATTAAAAAATCTATTTACAAGCAGACAATTACGCTATGGTGTTAATGTCACTGTGAGTTTAATGGGTATAATTGGAATAGCTGTGTTTATCAATATCATAGTTTCTCAAAGGATAGACAAAAGTATTGATATATCAAAGTATAAACATTATTCAATATCAGAACAATCAAAGCAAATACTCAAAAACCTTAACAGAGAAATTAATGTCATTGCCTTCTTTAGAGACACAAATCCTGAAAGATCGTTAGTTCAAGAACAATTAGAAACATATCAACGTGAAAGTAAACTCATAAATGTAGTCTTTAAAAACCCCGATTTACAAATTGATTTAAAAGAAAAATATGATATTCGTATAGATGGTACAACTGTCTTTGATTCTGGAGATAGATTTGAAAGGGTAACAATTGTAAATGAGCAAGCATTTACTACTGCTATACTAAAGTTGATACAGGATAAAACTCAGAAAGTATATTTTCTAACTGGACATGGTGAGCACGGTATTGATGGTTCTTCAAATTTTAGGTATAGTCAGGTTAAATTAGAACTTGAAAAGGTTAATTATACGACACACCAATTAACTCTGCTAAAAGAGACAAGAGTTCCAGAAGACTGTGATGTATTGGTAATTGCTGGACCGAAGAAACCAATTAAAACACAAGAAATAAGAATGATTGACCGCTATTTAAAAAACGATGGGAAATTACTATTACTACTTGATCCATCAATAAATACTGTTGAGGATATACATAGTGGGTTAGTTACATTAATGCAAAAATGGGGTGTGAAAATTGGTAATGATTTTGTTATAGACAGACAACACTTCTATGTTTTCTCAGAAGGATCAATTGGACTCAACTTAAACTTTATCTATCATGAGATCACACAGCATTATGTGAATGAAACTATTCCATTCATCTATTGTAGATCAGTCTCACCATCAGATGAAAACCAGGATAAATTAAGTGTAAAAACCATCTTACAGACGAAAAGTGCTCTTGGTATTAGTTGGGCGGAAACAGAACGTGACGAAGATGGAGCATTTAGTTCCAATGGTTATACTCCAAATACGGATTTACCTGGACCAGTGTCTGTAGGTGTTATCGTAGAAGAAAAGAATGATGCAGTTAGATCTAACAGTGATACCACGCCAACCCGTATTGTAATCATTGGAGATTCGGATTTTGCTACAGATGCAATATTTGCCACCGATAATCCAGATGTTCCAGCTTATGCCCCTTTCATTTCATCTATAATTAATTGGCTTTCTTATGATGAAGAACTCATAACCATTGATAAACCAAATCCTAAAAGTGAAATATTACGGATGATGGATGACAACCAGAAGAGAGTAGTGCAAGTCATTTCTGTCTTTCTATTACCAATTCTTATATTTATTGCTGGGTTAGTTGTTTGGTGGTATAGACGGGAAGGAGGGGTACAGTGAGTTTCCGTTCAACCTTAATTATTATAATTATATTGGTTAGTTTGGGGACAACATACTTCCTGTTTCTTCACAATTCTGATGAATCTACAACAGAAATAAGTAAACCAAAGATTTCTGAAATCTATGATCTTCACCCTAATGAAATACAACGGATTGAAATTAAATATGAGAATAGTATATTTCAAGATTTAGTTATTATTAAAGATCCAGGCTCAAATTGGAAGATTACTTCTCCCTTCATAACAAATGCTGACGCAAAAAAAATAAATGAACTAATTTCAGATTTCACAAACAAACAGATTAAAGAACAGCTTGAAGTTACAGAATATAAGAAATATGGTTTAGAACAACCAACGATTCAGATTAAATTATGGACAAATCAGGATAGCCAACCTAAAACATTCAATTTGGGGAAAAAAGCAGTCAATTACTCAGTATATACAAAGGAAATAAACGAAGAACATATCTTTCTAATAGAATCAAGTGCACTTCAAGATTTGTCTAAATCCCCTTCTGACATCCGAGATAGGTCTGTCCTAAGTCTCAATCCAGATTCCATTACACAGATAGATTATATTCTACCTGAAGCATTTACTTGTCAGAAAACTGAAGGAATATGGAAGATAATATACCCTATAAATATTAATGCTGATAGTGATCAAATTGAAGCCATTTTATCAGAATTACATAATCTAAGAGTTTCGACATTTGAAGTAGATGGTGAGATAGACAATTCATTATTGGAAAAATACGGTTTGTATAAACCGAGAATAAAACTGAAGATAAATCAAGCTAATGAAAGTATTGATTTTGATATTGGATCAAAAGTCATGAATACTGATACACAAACTAATAATGGAGAAGGATATGTTTATGTTCGATCATCAAATATAGGTGGGATATATACTGCAAATGATGAAATCATAAATCTCCTTAATAAAACTATACTTGATATACGCGATAAAAGGGTTATTGATTTTCAACGTGAAGATACAATTAAGTTTGAAATTGAACAGGAACAACAAAAAACTACGGTAATTAAGCTTGATGATACATGGGAATTACAAACTTCTCAAAGGATTCTTGCCGATCCTCAAGCAGTGAGCGATCTGTTATTTGGGGTGGATTCCCTTAAAGCAGTTTCTTTCATTACAAATCCTGATGATCGACTTTCGATATATGGACTAAATCCACCAAAATTGGTGCTAAAACTTACAATAAAAGGTGAAGATAAACCAGCAATTCTAAAAATAGGGAAGAATGCAACTGAAGACACTGTATATGTAATCTCAGAAAAAACAGGTGAGATTGCAACAGTTAAACAGGGATTAATTGATAAATTATATCAATCAGAAAATTGGTTATCAAATAAGCAAGTTTTCCATTTCATGATAAATGATCCGATCCGAATATCTGTCAAATATGATGAAGTTTCAACAGGATCTGATACAAGATCTTTCACTTTGCAACTGATTGAAGGAAACTGGCGACTGACATCACCCATCAATGAAAATGCAAATAACCAAGAAATAAAAGCGTTTCTATATAGACTAATTGATTTAAGGATTGATGAATTTCTATCTAAGGATAATAAGAAAAAATATAGTATATCAGATAGTATAACAGGATTAAATTCTCCATACATACAAATAAATATTGAGTTAAAGGATGAAATTTATACCCTACAAATTGGAAATCAAGATTCGAAGAAAAGATATTATTGTAGACTAAAAAAGCAATCTGAACGAATATTTCTAATTAATTCAGAAGTCATATCAAATCTAATGATAAAACTTAAATGGTTACGAAATCAATAATGTTTAATATAACTCTATCCCAATCTGCTCAAGATTTGGTAGGTGCGGATTTAAACCGAACTGAATATATATGAAATAACTAATAATATTCTCCAACCAGTTTATACATCTAAAAACCTGAGTCATAAATAAAATTGTGGAAATCTATATACTTGCAGTAGCATATACATTATTCCTTGTAGAGTTTCTAATGATATGCCAATCTTTCATCTATACACGACGTGAAAGAAAGACCAATAGACCCAAATATTCACCCAAAGTTGCTATCTTAGCACCGCATTATGGATGGGATAACGATACCGGTGAACATGTAAAGAGTCTTCTGCATCAAAATTATGAAGGGGATTACCACATTTACTTTGTAACACATCAGATAGATGAAGATGGATACGATATATCATACCCACACCTTCAAAAACTTGTAGAAGATGTGAATCATGCTGATGTTTACTTAGCCCCAAACATTATTGATAATGACTTGCAAAGATCTCAAAAAATCCAAAACCTAATTACTGTATTAGAAATATTACCGAAGGATGTTGAAGTAATAGCTTTTGTTGATGCCGATGTAGAGATCCAACAAAATTGGCTATCATTACTTGTCACGCCTCTTCAAGATCCGGAAATTGGTGCCACAGTTGGGGGAAGATTTTATTCACCTCAAAATTGGAATTTTGCAACTTTTGTTGAAGCAGTCTGGGTGAATTACCAATTAGGATTACAAGGAGACCATCGTTTTGCTATGGTGTGGGGAGGTTCAAATGCATTTCGCAGAGAATTACTACAACAAGGTGAAATAATAAAGAGATGGGAAAATGCAACAATTGAAGATTTAAATACTACAAAAGCAGTCAGAGATATAAAGTTGAAAATACATTTTGTACCAGATTGTATCGCTGTCACTCGTACCCAAAACAGAACATGGAAACAAGTAATCGAATTCACCAACAGACAATTGTATATGACTTGTCATATGGGTCTATTGGCTCAATGGTTTGGAATACTAATCATGTTTTTACCAAAAGGTTTATTGGTATTTGGATCAATACCATTTATTTATTGGAAACAATCTCTTTTACCTATTATTTTTGTTCCTTTTTTTGAGATATTTATATATCAATTCGTTTGCAGAAATCTACCAAAATGGCTACGTGAAAAACCTAATGTTAATGACATAATTCGAGTAAGTAAATATGTTGCGCCAATCTCTATATTCCTTGCTGGAATCAATGCATTCTATGCAATATTTCAAAGAAGAATTGTGTGGGGTGGAGTACAATATAAAATCATAACTGCAACTACCTGTAGGGTCTTAGGCCGTGTTAAAAAGAATAACTAATAATCATAAATATACTTAGATAGAATCACAGAAATGACAGATATAGATAATATCTATAAGACTCGTATGTTATTATAACTCAAGTTGCTACTAACGGTTTTTGATCGTTTCAACACAGTTTTCTGACTCTTCCCTCACCACAGAGGGGTGATATGTCTATAGAAAAGGGTATATCAACCTCCTGCACTCCAGCGGAGTGCTATGTAAATAAATAGGTGGAAACTTGGGTTATTATAAATAATCTACCATACAACGTGAAGAATTAGATTATATAGTAACATCGATAATTGATAATAGGGTGTGTAAAATTTTTAGCACTATAGAAGTCAATTTAAGCATTAGGCTCTTTGTAGGAGTAGATACCGATCCTCGATCTTATATTCTGTAGGCGGGAATGCCTAAATGGCATTCATACCGTTGATTCCTGGATACCGATCCCCGATCTTAACTACAAATGTATCGTGATTAGAAGAACATACCTTCAAGTGCTTTAATGCCAAAAACTTTACATACCCTTGATAATTAACATTCTTGATTTTTTAAACATAGATATGATAGTATACAACAAGACCTTGAGGAGTGAAATATGAGTGAAGGAAAAGTAGTCAAATCTGAGGCAGAATGGAAAGAACAACTCTCTCCAGAAGAATATAAAGTTACACGAAAGAAAGGCACAGAACGCGCATTCACTGGGGAGTATCATGATTGTAAAGAAACCGGGATCTATCACTGTATATGCTGTGACAATCCTCTGTTTACCTCTGATACAAAATATGATTCAGGAACAGGATGGCCAAGCTTTTGGGAACCAGTTTCCCAAGACTCTATTGCAACAAAGAAAGATTTTAGTATTTTTTTTATGCCACGAACAGAAGTCCTTTGTAGTAAGTGCGATGCACACCTCGGGCATGTTTTTGATGATGGTCCTAAACCTACAGGCAAACGATATTGTCTAAACTCAGCTGCACTATCACTGGTAAAATCAGATGAATAATAGTACAGTGTATCTCATAAATACGAATCGTTCACAACCATATAATTACTCTTCGTAGGGACGGGGTTTCCCCGTCCGTTGTTTCAATATAGAGTACAGGGTAAGATCAAAGAATTCTCCATATATATGATTTATGAGATAAGCTCTATATAATTTTATCAATAGTGATAGTTCATCCATGAAAGCATTAAATTGGAAATAAAAAGAAGGAGAATGAATGGCGTTAAGAAGTAGAATCTCTTCAAGATTCCTTGTGAATCAACTTGCTACTGCCTTCTCTGAGGATTGGAGTACATCGCAAAAATTTATGCGATATCAGTTAGCAAAGGAAACATTTAATTGGAGACATCCTTTTGGTGCCAAACATGGAAAAGGGGATGCTGTTCAATTGGTTAGTCTAAGAATCACAGATATGTGCAATTTGCGCTGCCACTCTTGCGGTCAATGGGGAGATAATGGGTATCTTATTGGAAAATCTCTAAAGGAACTGAAACAACGGGAAGTTCCAGTTGATGTATACAAGAAACTTGTTGATCAAGTAGTAGATGCCGGGTGGTCTCCTGTTTGGTACATCTGGGGTGGTGAACCAATGCTGTATCCCGGAATCATTGAATTACTCCATTATATAAAAGAAAAGGGTATGCCTATATCTCTGGTCAGTAATGCAACGAATATAGCAAGGTGGGCTGACGATATCTTAGAAACATGTAAAATCATTTATTTAAGTGTTGATGGTCCAAATGAAGAAATACATAATACACAACGTCCAGGACTAACTGAAAACTATGATAATTTTAAAGATGTAAAAGCAGCATTAGAAACACTCAGTGCAGAAAAAGATAAAAGAAAGCAAGCATTTCCATATATCATACCACTCAGTTGTGTTACTATGTATAACATTGATGTTGTCGTTGATTTGTATAAATTTACAAGTCAATTTGCTGATGCACAGATATTCTATTTAACATGGTGGATTGATGCTGAATCTGCTCAGGAACACACCGAAGATTTTGAAAAACGTTTCGGATTTAAACCTCAGACACACTATGGTTGGATTGGTACTTGGAAAGATTTTGATCATGGGGTAATCTTAGATAAGTTTGAAGAAATGGAGAACATATCTGAAACACAAAAACGCTGTCCACCTATAATGATGCCAAGGTTGAATTCAAAAGGTGAAATTCAAAAATACTACACCGATCATCAACAAACCTTTGGCTATAATCAATGTGTCAGTATTTTTATGACGATTGAAATTGATAGTAACGGTGATGTGAGTTTGTGTCGAGATTATCACGACTATATTATTGGTAATATTAAAGAGGATAAAGTGGTAGATATGTGGAATAATCAAAAAGCTACAGCCTTCCGTCAGTCTCTAAGTACTGATGGTCCAATGCCAGTATGTCGTCGTTGTTGTGGTTTAATGGGTTATTAAACTGATAAATCAGAAATCTTATACAATACAGTAAGGAAGAATATGAAAATAGGTCTACGAATACCTGGAACAGCAAGACAATTACCATTTGAGGATTTTTGTAAATGGTGTGCAGATAACGGTTTTGAAGCAGTTGACATAGGAGAAGCAACTCCTGAAGTCGTGAAAACTGCAAGGGATGCTGGATTAGAAATCGGTACAGCAGATTTGCCTGGAACACGCGAACTACTCAGTACAAAAAAGTCTACACAGAAATCTGGTGCGCAAAAAGCAAAAGCTGCTATTGATGCTGCAGCAGAAAATGATGTACATCTTATGTTTTGTGTTTTTGTTCCTGAAGATGCAAGTTTAGGTCGTGGAGCAAACTATGATATTTGGAAGGAAACTGTTCCTCCAATCGCAGAATATGCTGAATCAAAAGATGTTACAATTGTAATTGAAGGTTGGCCAGGGGGTGCACCGTCATATCCTGCTCTCGGTTGTACTCCAGAAATGTGGCGTGCCATGTTTTCAGATTGCCCCTCTTCAGGTTTAGGACTCAATTATGACCCATCCCATCTCGTTAGAATAGGGATTGACCATATACGCGCATTATATGAATTTGCATCGAAAGTTAAACATGTTCACGGAAAAGACACCGCTTTTGATGAAGAAGCAATGTATTTACACGGTAATTTGGGGCCAAGTTTCAAGGGGGCACGAGGATTTGGTGAGGACTGGTGGCGATACACTATACCTGGCGATGGGGTTGTCGATTGGCTAAGGGTTGTTCAAATCCTTGAAGATGAAGGTTTCGATGGCATATTCAGTGTAGAATTAGAAGACTACAGATATTGGCAATCATGGGAATCAGAATCTGAAGGGTTAATCCGTTCACAGGAATTCCTTTCCTGTTTTGTAAGATAGTTCATAATATAGATAGGATTACATCATAAGCGAGGTATATATACCTCGCTTTCTCATTTTGGAGGTTACAATTGGCGATATATAGATTAGAGGGAGAAGTAAATTCAGATTGTAAACTTATTCATGCAAAAGAAACAAGCTTAGAATATGAAAGTCATATTGAGGATTGGTTAGAAAATAGTCCTTGGGCACTCATACAGAATGAAAATATTGTATGGATTGAGAGACAGCCGAGTGCTAAAGATGAAGAAGGAACGATATATCCAGACCTTTTGGGAGTGGATATTGATGGTAATCTTATTATTGTAGAATTCAAACGGGGAAGAACACCAAGGGATGTCGTTGCTCAACTTCTGGAATATGCTGCTTGGGCAGATGGTCTTACCAGTGAAGAAATTCATAAAATTGCTGAGAATTACTTTGAAAGAAACAACCTATATCAAGGAAAAAGCTTTAATGACGTATTTTCAGAATTCTGCGATTTACCA
Source organism: uncultured bacterium (assembly GCA_964652195.1). Classification (GTDB taxonomy): domain Bacteria; phylum Poribacteria; class WGA-4E; order WGA-4E; family WGA-3G; genus MSPOR6. The sequence continues at coordinate 14,515 of CAZZBB010000019.1, forward strand.
GAACATGATGAACTCCCAATATTAAATAGAAAGTTAAGATTATATATTGTTGCAGGAGTAATACCAGAAAGAATTCTTGGTGTATGTAGATATCTTCGAAATTCACACAGTATTGACATAAGTTGTGTATCGGTTTCTACCTTCGAAACAGAAACAGGGGAAAGATTGGTTAGTATGGACACAAAAATTGGTGATAATAATCAAATTGAAATGGGTACTATACGACCTAAGGGTATATCTACACCTCAATGGACTGGGGATAAAGGTGTTAGGGATGTAGTAAGGGATGCAGTTGAAGAAATAACTAAAGGGGACATAACAGTTGAATTTTCAATTAAGGATGTTAGAACTTTAATACAAAGTAAGAATCCAAGCTTTAAAACAAGCAATGTAGATCCTGAAATCACTGCTGGATGTGTTAATCATTCTTCAAGGAAATGGCATCCATCAGCTAAGCATAATTACTACTGGCGTATACGAAAAGGTAAATATCGATTATATGATTCTCAGAATGATAAACTTGAGGAATAATTTTGTATCAGTTTCTATCATGTGAATATTTTACTATTCAATGAATTTAGTCTATGTTAAAATGCCTAAATATATATAACGAAGATTCCATTAGGATACATTGCAGGAAAATTCAAATGTTTTGTCAATAATCTCCATAAGCTATACTATGAGGTGAATTAGTAAATGAATGTAGTACCAAAAGAATTTATCCGAGTTATGCCTGATGCAATGCGGGAATTCATCAGTTCCGCATTTCAGAAAGCAGGTACAACCGACGAAGATGCAGACCACATGGCTCATCTCTTAGTTCTCACAGATCTTCGCGGTGTTTTTAGTCATGGCACACAGCAAACCCCCGGGTACGTTGGAATGATGCTTGATGGCAATGTAAATCCACGTCCTGATATACAATGCATTGATGATTCTCCTACCACAGCTATCTACGACGGTGATGGTGGAATGGGACATTTTGCTTCATATCATGCCGCAAAAGCGGCAGTTAAAAAAGCAAAAGAAATGGGGATGGGTGCTGCAACCAGTCGAAACCATTTTCATTTCGGAAGCGCCGGTAAATATACTCGACTGGCTCTCGAAGAAGATTGTGTCGGTTTTGCTGTTTCTTGCCACCGTTTTCGACACGGTCCTGGTAGTATGATTGCTACTGCTACAGGGGCATCACCTATGAGTTTCGCTATACCATCAGGAGATCAACCACCCATAGTAGTTGATATGGCTTTAAGTATGGATGGTGGAGTTGCTTTCGAACAGTGTCCTGCCGCATTCTTCAAGATTTTAGGGTTAAGTCATGTGAGTCATACCCTTGGTGGTTTTTTAGCAGGTATATGGCTTTTTGATCAACCACCCGATCCTCCTAAAATATGGGAAGGGGCTAATCAAGGAGCGTTTATTGCAGCATTTGATGTTTCACGCTTCAGACCAATCGAAGAGTTTAAAAAAGAAGTTGATCAACATATACACGACGCACGACAAATGCAACCAGCACCCGGTTATGACCGCGCAGACCTACCCGGTGGATTGGAATGGGAACGAGAGCAAGAATGGTCAGAAATCGGAATTCCTGTCGGTGAAGGACATCAGAATCAACTAAAATCAGTAGCTGAAAGAGTGAATATCCCTTTACCATTTTAAACTATTGTATTAATTTACAGTAAAGTGAATAATTAATGAGATATTTCAACGTTTACGAAGAACGTCCATCGTAGGGGCGAGGTCACCTCGCCCGTTGTATAATGTTTCATTAATTCAAAAGTTTACTATAGTTTTCGTGAGTCCATAATTTTCTTTATAACCAATACTGAAGAACTTCATTTCATTTCTGACAACACAACTATGTGTCGACACTTTGTATCCAAATTTATTTACACATCTCTTGCTCTTAGTTTAATATTCCTGTTGAATCCTTTAATGATTGTATCTTCATATACAGAAGTATCAAAATCTGGTCCAATATCCGATAGAATCCGTAATAAGAAGATTCTAAATGATATTAGGCCTGTTACAAGTGATAGTAATTTTATTGGCACATTACATCCTATATTAAATGCTGCAGGAGGAGATTGGTCAATTCCTCGCCTAAGTGCAACATTTGGGAATGCCTTTAGTTTTAGTATGAAAAAAGGTAAAGGTGCAGTATGGCATCATGCTAACATAGATTGGTGGTTGCTATGGGAGATGCTCAGCAATATAGGCTTTAAATTTCAAGAATACCAGATGATACTTAACGGAATACAACCTCCACCAACACCTATAGAAATACAGAGAACAAAAGAACAGACCTGGGATAAAGTCAAAAGTAGTATTGATAAAGGAGTTCCAGCAATTGCATGGCAACCCATGACAGTAGAACAACGGGAAAATGGTGTTAATGCATTTGGTTGGGGTTTACTTGTCGGCTATAATGAAGACAACAAGACATACACTGTACGACATCAAACATATAAAACTGAGTATCAGGTCCCTTTTGATAAGTTTGGATATTCTGATCCAGTTCAATGGTATTGTGTAATGATTTTTACCAAAAAGAGACGAATTAATAGAATTAATCTTGATATAAGGACACTTAAAAATGCAGTGAAATTCGCAGAGGGTACAAGGTTTGATCTGGATATAGCACCATATAAGGTTGATACAATTGGTTTTGCTGCCTATAAACAGTGGATAAATCTAATAGAATCTGGTGATGCTGATATTGGTTTTACTGAACATTCAGCATGGATGTTATGGGAAATGCGTGCCAATGCCGAAAAATATCTACGTGAAATTACATACCATTTTAATGATGGAACAAGTCAAATCATAACCGAAGCAGCTATTTATTATAAAAAAGAAATAGATGAAGTCGTGAAACTGGTCAACCTATGCAGAGACAATGATGAATTTACTACCCAGCTTAGACAAGAAGTAGTCGCAATTATACATGCTGCCTTGGATGCTGAGAAGAAGGCTATTGGAAAAATTAAGGAGGCATTAGATTCTATATCTGTAGATTCAAAATGACCTGTTTTCTGAAGATTGTTACAAATGTACAACGCTTAGTATTGTATCCTATTTGATATACACTAATTTCCAATAATATTCAGTTAAAAAACCTTCTGTAATCTACGTGTGAAACCAATGCAACTGATTCATACCATCGAAATACTCTCTACCGAAGAATTCAGCATCATGACCAACATCGCATATCAAATGACCCTTGTGATAGCATGAGGATGCAACCGAGCAGCATTATCACATCCTGATGTGTTGAATATCGTCTGGATGTCCATAATGTCTGCTAAACATATGTTTAGGTTCGTCGAATAGGATAAAGAGAATATTGGATTGCAACCATTGTTACTGTTCTTTTCTTGATTCTTCAGATGAATTTTCTTTTTCATCCTGTTTTTTAGCTTCCTCACTTTTCAATATACGCTTTATTCTTGATTTTTTTACTTGTGATAACAATTCTCTGAGATAGGAAGAAGGAGTTACAAAGTTATGATTCAAATGTTGAGAGTATCTGGGTATACGAATATTTTTACTCGCAACACCAATAACTTGACCCTTATTGTTTAATACAGGAGATCCGTTACATCCGTCAGGAATTGTAGCAGTAATTTGGTAATATTTTCGATCTTGACGAGTAATTATGCTACTGATAATCCCTTGTGAAAAAATATTTGGATAACTTGATACGTAAACTGTATCACCTATCTGAATATTATCATTATCGCTAAGACTGAGTGGTTTAACAAAATACCGAAAATCCACTATTTCTAATATTGCTAAATTCTGCTGTTCATCAATGGAGATAACACTATATTTATGATAATCGTTATCAAATATTATATATCCTGTGTCACCCTTTTTTAGAAATTGTTTCTTTGCGAAAGGGCTCCAGGATCCAGCCATTTTAGTCCAGCATCCTGCAGGAAGTGCCCAAAGATACGTATCTGTAGCAACAAGCCCACCTCCAATAAAGAATCCATTGTTTTGACCACGTTTCAATATTCCATCACCTATTCCTACCTCTACTGTGCTACTTAAGCTGTGCTGAGCGATTTGTCCAGTCGTTGGTGTTTTAGTAATATCCCATAAAAGAATTGTACCATCTTTACTTCCTGTCGCAAGGGTGTGTCCATTAGGACTGAAAACTACTGAAGTAACAAGATCTGTGTGTCCCTTAAGGACAGCTTTTTGTAGACCTGTGACATCAAAGTCATCAGTTCTAATTACTCTGAGATGCTGGTGATTTAGTTGGTGCATTCTGTTAACATCCCACAAAGTCACACCATTACTTCCACCAACCGCAAGAATTGATCCATCTGGGTTAAATGCAAGACTGCAAACCCAACCACCATGATAAATAGTGACTTTGCATTCTCCACTGGTGATATCCCATAAACAAACATGATAACTTCCATGCGAAAAAGTAGCACTGGCAAGAAGCAGTCCATTAGGAGAAAACGCAACACTAAGTACAATATCGCTGCTATATCCCTCGATTGTTTTTTTCAGCTCTTTAGTCATAACATCCCACAGATACACTGTGCCATACTCATCTCCACCAGCAACGGTCTGGCTATCAGGAGAAAAAGCAATGCTTTGCAGAGACTTCCCAGTATTCTCATTCGTGAGTGTGCCTTTGTGTTCACATGTAGATGCTTCCCACAATTGAATTGTGTTATCATCATATTCTCTGCTACAACTTGCGATAGTTTTCCCATCTGGTGAATGTTCCAATATTAGACCTTCTGAAGAGTATCCTCTCGGATACTCACTTTGACATCCTTTCAATCCTTCAAAAGTGCAATATTGAAGTTCACCAGATTCAGCATCCCAAAATCTGATAGTGCCATCTTCGCTTCCACTTACGAGTGTTTTTCCATTAGGGGAATAAGAAACAAAGTCAATAAGGTGCCTGCAACGCTTTGCTACCCACTTATTCAGAGGTACATTGAAAGCACTTTGAAGGTTACAGGAGTTTAAATTCCATATACGAATTATCTTGTCACCGCTTCTACCTACGATGTGACTACTTCCAGTAGCGAGTTTACTACCATCAGCATTGAATGATATAGATGAAATAGATCTTGTATGTCCGCGGATAGTTTGTAGGTGTTCCCCGGTAGTAACATCCCACAATCGAATAGTGCTATCCGAACCAATTCCAGCTAACGTTCTGTTATCAATGGGATTGAAAATAAGATTGGACACATTGTCAGTATGTTCAGTCAGAGTTGACTTATGGTCCCCACTAACTGCATCAAATAACTCAATATTATTATCTAACTGACAAATTGCAAGAGTTTTACTGTCTGGACTGAATGCAATTCCCTTTGGATTTCCCTTAAACTCTCCTATGTTCTGATAAGTTTTAGCATCATATAGGAGAATCGTGCCATCTATACTACCACTAATGAAGGTGAGACCGTTGGGAGAATATTCCACAGTTCTCACAGGGTCTGTATGATTTGTGAGGGTTGTTTTACATTTACCTGTAAGAGCATCCCATAATCGAACAGTATTGTCATCATAGACACCGGTGATTGTATTATTTTCTGGACTGAAGGCAATACCATTGATGAGACACCGCTTTTTGTTTGTGAGGGTTACTTGATGTTGTCCGGTTTTTGTATCCCATAATTTGATCTCACCCATAGTCATATCATCTGCACCTTTATAATCCCACAAACAATCAGTTGCACTTGCAAGTATGCGTCCGTCATGACTAAAGGCAATCAAACTCTCACCGCCCGTATGTCCATCAATTGTTACTTTGTGTTTACGAGTAAGAACATCCCACAATTGGATCGTTTTGCCTACACTTCCACTCGCCAAGATACTACCATCGGGACTGAATTCCAAGCAAGTTATAGAACCCTCATGTTTACTGAGTGTTTCTATTTGTCTGCCTGTTTTCGTATTATACAAGTAAACTGTTCCAGATTTACTATCCGTTGTTACAGCCACAGCTAAGATGTTACCTTTAGAATAGTACGCTATGCAACCAAACCATTCTGTATGTCTTGTGATGAAATTTAATTCTTTTCCGCTATAGGCATTATATATCCAAATTCCAATAGAGCACCCAACAGCAAGTTGAGTGCCATCAGGAGAGTACTTAATCTGATTTATTACACCCTTTCCGAGACGCGTTTTGGGTTTTTCAGATACATACCATTCAGTATTGTTTTGGGTAGGATCATTTGGGAAATTCATAATAGCGATCTTCTTTCAAATAGTTCCTTACTCAAACACAATCTCCGTGTATCAAGTGTTTACATAAATAATTTAGTCGTAAGTAGGATTCAATACCCTACATTATAAATAAACTCGGTGGTGTTTGGCTTTGAGACTAAGGCAAGTGCGGGTATGGGTGGTGTTGGAGTATGAATTGTCTGTGGTGTGTGTTTTGTCTCGAATTCTTCAAATAAATAAGATTCCATCCCAACTTGGAATTCAAATAACTTCTTCTCTATAGATGGAGAGGGAGTCTGTTCTGGTTGTTGATTTAAGATTGCAGCAATTTCCTTTGGCAATTTAACGCCAGTTTTCTTCTCAAAGGGAGCCACACCTTGATAATCATTACTAAAAACGGAGATAATATCTATACCTTTATCCGCTGCAATTGTAAAATCTGCTATGGCTTTGTCCCATCTTTCTTCGCGTATCCATGCTATAGCTCGATTGTAATAGGCTGGTACATAATCAGGATCTAATTTTACTACTTTCGTATAGTCTTCACGGGCTCGAACAAAATCATTATTGTTGAAATAAGCAAGACCACGATTGTGATAAAATATAACCTCATTTGGTCCAAGTTCTATCGCCTTACTATAATTTTCAATAGCCATGTCAAATTGACCTTTCTTACTGTAAATATTACCAAGATTATTATAGGCAGTAGCATTCTCTGGTTTTAGTTTTAATACCTTGTTTAAATCATCAATAGCTAAATTTACCTCATTTGTGTCACCATAAGTAACACCACGATTGACGTAGGCTTTGACATGTTCAGGATTGAGTTTTATCGTATAGGTATAGTCTTTGATGGCTAATTCAAGCTCACCTATGCTATTGTAAGCAATAGCACGATTAAAATAGATATCAGCATTGTTAAGTCCTAGTTCAATCGCCTTCGTACAATCGCTAATAACTTTGTCAACCTTACCAATAATACCGTAAGCTGCACCTCTACTGGCAAAGGTCATTGGATCATTGGGATTAAGCTGTATTGTAGTTGTGTAGTCTGCAATAGCCGAGTCAAAATCACCCATAAGCAAGTAAACGTTACCGCGATTATGATAAGGTGTGGCAAACCTTGGATTGAGTCGTATAGCCCTCGTATAGTCAGCTATAGCATTAGTATATACTGCTTTGTTACTATATGCAATACCACGGTTGATATAAGCTGGAATGTGTTCAGATTGGAATCGTAGGACTACATTGTAGTCTTCAATCGCATTATCAAAATCACCTATTCCACTGTAAGCAATACCACGATTAAAATAACAATCGATGCTGTGATGTGGATTTATTTCTATCACTTTCTTATAGTCTGCAATGGCTTTGTCAAATTTCTCTTGTTTGCTGTATGTGTTACCTCGTTCAAAATATGCGTTGAGGTAATTGGGTTGCAATTTTATCGCTTCTGTATAATTTATAATAGCCATTTCAAAATTGTTTTTGTTGTAGAAAGCCATACCGAGGATGAGATATGCATCCGCCGCATTCTGATTTCGTTCTATTGCACTATTACAGTCAGCAATAGCAGAATCAAAGTCTTCTTTAAGACTATAAGCAGTTGCCCGAGTGATATATGGATCAGCCTCATTAGGACTGATTTCTATAAGTCTTTCACAGTCTGAGATAGCAGAATCATAGTTACCCTCAAGTAAGTGAACGTGTCCGCGCATTACATAGAGATTAACATTATAATTAGGTTCTATCTCTAATGCTTTTGTATAATCTGCAATAGCGAAATCACGCTTGTCTATTTCATTGTATACGTTACCACGTAAGACATAAGCATTTGCATAATCTGGCTTAAGACTTATAGCTTTGCTATAATCCCTAATAGCGAAGTCAACCTCACCTTTGTCTCTATAGGCATTACCACGAATGACATAAGCATCAGCAAGATTAGAGTCGAGATCTATTGCTTTATCACAGTCCTTGATAGCAAGATCAAGTTGGTTAATGTTAACATAAGCGTGACCGCGATGATAGTATGCCTCAGCGTATTCAGGTTCGTGCTGAATAGCATTGGTAAAATCTTCAATTGCTTTATCAATATCACCTTTAGCACCATGTGTCATACCACGACCATGATACGCCCTTGCAGGTTGCCGAGTCCAGAAAATCGCATCTGTAAAGTCAGCAATTGCAAGATCAAACTTGCCCATCTTATGATAGACCTCACCTCGGTAGATATAGGGCATAGCAAAACCGGGTCTCATACGAATAGCTTCAGTAAAATGTTTAGCAGCTTCTTCATAATGTGTAAACTTAGATTCGTTAGCCATTTCCTATATCTCCTTTCTGCTTTTGGACTAAACCTTCATAAATCGTCTTATAGAATTGCATGTGGTTGCTTTGGTCTCTTACAAAACCATGAATATCGTTGTAGATTGTTTCGACAGATATATCGTGGGAATTTCTCAGATGAATTAACATTGGCTGTTTGAGGTCCGACTTAATATTGATGATGTTATCCTCGTTTGGTTGAAGAAAGCCATCTGGATGCCGAACGAAAACGCTTTTTTGCGCTATGACGCGATTTATTGGTTTATAAGGCTCTTCAATATAGGGTTCCACTAATTCCCTTGCTTGCAAGATTATCCTACCATCATTGTCAGGAAAATCGTCACATGCCATAAAAAGCGCGATAAGATAATCCTTCGTAAAATCGATTAGGTTGGTTTTGCCTCCAAAGTGTTGAATTTCAGAAAGGCGTCCAAGCTCGCTGACTGGTTTTCGTGAAAATTGTTCAGATGTACTCAACACAGCTGTCTGGAGTTCTTCTATGTCAAAATATTCTACCTCAACATCAAAGTTTCCGTCATCAAGAAAAATACGATAAAAGTTAGAGGAAACCTTTCCACAAAACGGATCATCCTGAAAGTGTTCAGGTTCACCACGGTATAGATATCCTCCAATATCTGCTTTTTCTTTTAATTTTTTAAGTATACCATCTACTGTACGAGGTTTGTGCATTCACTTCACTATATTTACTGATTAATTCTGTTTCACAATACTACCATATTTATGATGAGATTGCAACGGTGGCGAGATAGCAAGTCTTTTCTAATACCATTTCTGATATATCACGACTCTCTTTTGTAGCATAAACTTTTAGTTTGTGCTACACAACACTTCATTTATAGCTATTGCTAATGGGACAAAAATTAATAGAAATGGTATAATCTTTCACCCTTGAACAAAAACCAGTTTTGTTTTACAAGATAGAATATAAATTCATCAACATCTTTAATATTAATAACAAGAGTAGTGTGTCAACAGTTTGTAATCAAATAAAATAAAATACAAAAACTAAGAAGATATTGAAAAAACTTCACAAATCTGATAGTCTGATGATGCATCAGGAAACCCATTAAATATAATCCAATAGTGTTATTTGTATCAGAACCCAGAAAGAAGATTTTCACTTACAGCACTCAATAACAGATAAGGAGATATATCCGTGAGTAATCTCAGATTCGCGTGTCATTTGATACAGTTCGGTGGAGAACAACAAGAAAATCCTGAAAAAGTGTTACGAGAAGTAGCAGATGCCGGTTGGGAAGGAGTTGAGAGTGTACCCATCAGTTCATCTGAAAGTCTTGTTGAAATGGCAACACTCGCTCGTAGCTTAGGTCTTCATATCGTTAATGCAGGTGGTGACGGTTTTAATCGAGTCAAACATAATATCACATTAGGTAATTATGCTGTAGAAGTTCCAGCATTACGTCGGGGTGATTGGGGTGGTGCTGATCCAACTGATGAGGATTTTGAAAAGGCTGCCCGTACGTTAGATGAAATTCTTGATTATTGTGTTACCCACAATATTAAAGGTTTCCACCATGCACACCTATGGACGATGATTGAAACGGTAGAAGATGCAATTAGACTATTATCAGTTGCACCTAATCTGTGGTTACTATATGATACAGGTCACCTACTCGCAGCAGGTAGTGATCCAATGGACGTATTTGAGAATGAATTATTACGAAACAGAATTGGTCATGTACATCTAAAAGACTGTCATGCAGATGATCCAACTACTTGGAATCATAAAACCCAACGTTTTGGTGAGAAAGCACGTTTTGCTGAACTTGGTGCTGGAAATCTGGGTCTTGACGTAAAAGCAGTTCTTAAAGAACTTGAAGCAATCGGTTATGATGGATGGGTTTCAAATGAACTTGATCGACCTTATCCTGACAGACCACCAGCCGAAGCAGCTAAAGTTAATAGGGAATATCTAAGAAGTTTAGGGTATTAAACAAGTAAGTATTCGTAATGATATCTTACTCTTTACAATAATTGTACAGTGTCAGTATAGTCTTATTTTCAACCCAAAAACCTGGAGAGATAACATGAGATGGATCTTATTATACATTCAAAATATTTCTGTAGAACATCGTATAATTGTAATATCTTTATTAGTCATTGGACTTTGTCTTCCTGTCAATGCTAAGACAAACGCAATTGAGGATGGTTTGATTAGTTATTGGAGTTTCGATAAAGACACTGTAAATGGTAAATCCATAGAAGATCTATGGGGTAACCAAGATGCGGAAATTATTGGTAATTTACAAGCCGTCAAAGGCAAATTTGGAGAGGGTATACAATTACCCGGTGGTGCAGGTGCACGCATAAGAATAACTGATGATATCAAAAAAGCAATACTACCTAAAAAGGAAATGACCTTAGAACTATGGGTATGGGATGAGCAATTTATTGAATGGGGTGGTTATATCGTAGCCTGTCAAGACAATGGGGCATTTGAAAAAGGGTGGCTAATTGGCACTCGTTGGAGATCGTTTAGTTTTGCACTCTCTTCAAATGGTGCTGATGATGGGGATGGATTATTAACCTACCTTAGTACTGCAAACTCATACGATGTCAACCAATGGTATCATGTTGTTGGAACTTATGACGGTAAAGAAATGAAAATCTATGTTGATGGAAAACTTGAGAATTCTACAGATGCTCAATCAGGAGATATCAACTATCCAGATCGCATCTTCTTTACTATTGGTGCATACAAAGATGATAACGAGGATTTTTCACACAAAGGTATTATTGATGAAGTCCGTATTTATGAACGTGCACTCAGTGAAAAAGAGATCGCTAACAATCTTAAAGCAGAAGGTTTAGCAGTAGAATCAAAAGGAAAACTCACTCTTACCTGGGGTAATTTAAAAAAATGATAAAATCTATCTTCAGTTTACTCCGTGAACAACAACCCATCTGTCATTACGGCTTGTTTTCATGATTGGGATTGTCCTGATTATTTCACTTGCATACACACCCCAGATTTTATATACTGTATATTGTTTATCACACACAATATTGGAGAACTTCCTTGTCCGAAAATCTATTAACCTCCCTAAACAACATACAACGTCAGGCAGTTCAACATACTACTGGACCGTTGCTCATATTATCCGGTGCTGGTAGCGGCAAAACCCGTGTTATAACACATCGCATCGCATATCTCATCAAAGAACACCGTGTATCTCCCTTCCGTATCCTTGCTGTCACCTTTACCAACAAAGCAGCCAACGAAATGAAAGAATGTTTGGAAATACTCGTGGATCCAGGTGTCAGTAAAAACCTGTGGGTGGCGACTTTCCATTCCACATGTGCAAAATTCCTTCGTCGGGATATCGAACAATTAAAAGGGTTCACAAGCAATTTCACTATCTACGATAAGAGTGAACAAATCACTGTAGTTAAGGATACTATCAGGCAATTTGGATTAGATGACAAACAGTATAGTCCACGCACCATTCACGACATGATAAGTGGAGCAAAAAATAAAAACATTAGTCCTGCAAACTATGAAAGTATGGCTGATGGGTACTATGAGAAAATAGTTGCAAAGGTATATCCACAATATCAAGATACACTCCGAAAAAACAATGCATTAGATTATGATGATCTACTCAATTATACAGTAGAACTCTTTAAGAAATATCCTGATATACTTAAGAAATATCAACAACAGTTCCTTCATATACTGGTGGATGAATATCAAGATACAAATCAAACCCAATACGAACTTGTTAAGTTGTTGGCTGGTGAGAGAAAGAATGTATGTGTGGTTGGTGATGATGACCAATCTATCTACGGTTTTCGTGGAGCAGACATATATAATATACTAAATTTTGAGAAACATTATGCTAACACTGAAGTCCTTCGTTTAGAGCAAAACTACCGATCCACTCAAAATATATTAGATGCTGCATGGAGTGTTGTACAGAATAACAAAAACAGAAAAGAGAAAAAACTCTGGACTGAAAATGATGCCGGTGAGCTTGTTACATGTTATAAAGCCATGGATGAAACGGATGAGGCGAGTTTCGTTGGAACTAAGATTGAAGAATGGCATTCTGATGGTGTAGCTTTCTCAGATTTCGCTATCTTTTATCGAACCAATGCACAATCCCGAATTTTTGAACAGGCATTACGTTCAGCGAATATCCCTTATCAGATAGTTGGTGGTTTAGGGTTTTATGACCGTATGGAAATAAAAGACCTTATCGCATACCTACGTGTCGTGTGTAATCCGGATGACTCTATAAGCGTTAGACGAATCATTAATGTCCCCGCGCGAGGTATTGGTCCCACTTCTCTTGAAAGATTGATGAATTATACAGATAAACACGACATTTCCCTGTTTGATGCTATTGTTAGAGTCGATGAAATTACTGAGATCAGTACTGGTATCAATCGGAAAATAAACAGATTCGCAAAGATCTTTAATAAATACGGTCCAGATGATTTACCTGCTGAAGTGCTGGAACATATCTTAGAAACCACAGGCTATCTTGAACATTTCAGAAGTCAACGATCCATAGAAGCACAGAACCGCGTAGAGAATATAGAAGAATTGATGAATGCCGTCTATGAATATGAAATGGTAGCAGATGAACCTACACTCTTGGATTACTTAGAAAACATTGCTCTTATTTCTGATATAGATACAATGGATACAGATGAGAATACAGACAAAGTACCGATGATGACACTACACTCTGCTAAAGGATTAGAATTTCCATTTGTATTTATTGTTGGTATGGAGGAGGGATATTTACCGCATCAACGGTCTATAAATACAGAAGCAGAAATAGAAGAGGAACGTAGGCTATGCTATGTTGGTATCACGCGGGCAATGGAACAGTTGTATATAGTACACGCAGAATCCAGACGTAGTTGGGGTGGAGTCGAATATAAAGTGCCATCTCGTTTCATTGATGAAATTGATGAAAATCTCATCAGACATGTTGATAGGTACAATTCTGCATTTTCAGATACAGATGAGGAAGAATATGAAGATGGATTGACCTATACACCATCAACTGAGTATATTCAAGAAGTAAAGACAGAACCACTTTATAGTATTGATCAAATTGTAATGCATCCAAAATTTGGGCGCGGGAAAATTATAAATATGTCTGGTAAAGGGGACGATGCATTTGTATATGTTCTTTTTGAACGTTCTGGGGTAAGACAGTTTGCTGCTTCTATTGCACCTTTGCAAGTAGTTGATAGTTTATAGTTGTATAAGAGAAAAAATAAATTAATTCAATATAATAAGCAACTTATAAAATTAAATCACAATAGCACAAAAACTAATTACACTCTGAAAATAAGGATATAAAAAAATGAAAAAATATTTAATAATAGCACTATTAATGGTCGTTGGATTAGGTCTAAGTGTCGTTTTTTCACAGGATGAAAATATAGCAGCAGAACTTGATGTCTTGGTTGACGAAAACCTTAGAGCAACTCAGGCTGAGGATATGGATGCTATGTTGTTTACACTCCATTCAGATTCACCTGCATACCAACAAACAAAACAAATATCTGAGGTTTTATTTCCACAATACGATATAATATATGAAAAACTCACTTTTAGATTTATTGGATTAGATGGTGATTATGCACTCGGCAGATTCAAATTTTGTGCAACTAAAATTGCAGGACCAGAATTCCAAGACAACTGTCTTGACACTATCCATGTCTTTAAACAAGAAAATGGTAATTGGAAAATCTGGAGTATGGCCACACTCGAATTAGAATTTATCGATCAATAAGCAAGTTCCGTAGGAACGAAATGTGCATTTCAATCTAATAAAAATGTTGTACATACTATACAACATTAAACATTATTTTCCAATTTGAAAGGATAAATAATTCTATGGCAACAATAGACCCAGATGGTGTAAGTCATGTTGCAAACTTAGCACGGCTTGAGTTTAATGACACAGAGACACTGGAATTTACCCAAACACTTGCTCGAATCTTAGACTATATTGGTAAGTTAGATGAATTGGAGACAGGTGATGTTGAACCAACATCTCATATCCATCCTCTTCAGAATATAACTAAAGCGGATGTAGTCAAACCCTCATTACCACGTGATGAAGTCCTTGCAAATGCTCCTGAACCAGAAGAAGGTTTCTTCGGTGTACCCAGAGTAATTGATACGGAATAAGGAGCATAATTAATGTCGTTGAACCGATTAACTGCCCACGAACTACATGATAAACTCAAGACAAGAGAAATCACATCTGTAGAATTGACTGAATCTGTTTATGAACGAATTGATGCTGTAGAATCGCAAGTTAAAGGATACCTAACACTAACCAAAGATCGTGCTTTAGAACAGGCACAAGCTGCAGATGCAGGTTTCGAGAAGGGTGACGAGATGCCAACGCTTGCTGGTATACCTATAGCCATTAAGGATGTCATCTGTACGAAGGGAGTAAAAACGACTTGCGCATCAAAGATACTCAGTAATTTCGTACCCCCCTATGATGCAACCGTCATGACAAGACTCAATCAACAAGGTATTGTCATGGTAGGTAAGACGAATATGGACGAATTTGCTATGGGGTCATCAACAGAGAACTCTGCCTACCAAGTTACACATAATCCTTGGGATCTCGATACAATACCTGGCGGGTCAAGTGGTGGTTCAGCTGCAGTAGTATCTGCAGATACAGCAATTTGCTCGTTGGGTTCGGATACTGGTGGGTCAATTCGACAACCAGCTGCACTTTGTGGTGTAGTAGGCATGAAGCCAACATACGGACGTGTGTCACGATACGGTCTGATTGCATTTGCTTCTTCATTAGATCAGATAGGTCCGTTCACAAAAGATATCACGGATTGTGCTTTAGTTTTAAATGCCATTTGTGGTAATGATGAAATGGACTCTACTGCTGTTGATGTTCCTGTTCCAGATTTTACACAATCACTAATCAACGATGTTAATGGTCTGAAGATTGGTGTTCCAAAAGAATACTTTACAGAAGGATTAGATCCCAATGTTGCTGATAAAGTAAAGGAAGCAATAGCAGAATTTGAGAAACTCGGTGCCACCGTTGAAGAGATCAGCCTACCTCACACAGAATATGCAATAGCAACTTATTATATTCTTGCACCAGCTGAAGCAAGTGCCAACCTTGCCAGATATGATGGTGTTCGGTACGGATATAGAGCTGAAGATACATCGGATATGATTGATATGTATAAAAAGACTCGAAGCGAAGGTTTTGGTCAAGAGGTTAAACGTAGGATAATGCTTGGAACTTTTGCATTAAGTGCGGGGTATCAAGATGCATATTATAAAAAGGCACAAAAAGTGCGAACGCTTATCAGAAAGGATTTTGATGCAGCATTTGAAAAGGTTGATATTATTGCAACACCAACATCCCCTACACCTGCTTTTAAGATTGGAGAACGAACAGCAGATCCATTACAAATGTATCTATGTGATGTTATGACAACCCCGGCAAGCCATGCAGGATTACCAGGGTTATCAATGCCTTGTGGTATAGTGGAAAGTGGGTTACCCGTTGGGTTGCAACTTCTGGCTGCACCATTTGATGAGGAGACACTGTTGAGAACAGCCTATACCTTTGAACAGAACACAGAACACCATTTACAAAAGCCTAATCTATAATAACGTTCCAAGCGTAAAGAAATAAATAAGGTTATCAGATATGAAAGTGATATCAGCACCACTCGGTGGACTCTTAGGAGCAATTTTGGGAGGTGTTCTTTGGGCACTCTATATAAAATGGACAGGAAATAGATGGGGTGGCTTGGCAGTGGGAATTGGAGCTTTGACCGGAATTGGTATTGTATTGTCAGGTAGTCAAGGTTTTGAAGTATCTGAAAAGAAACATTGGTTATTGCTATCAATTGGAGCAGCTTTTTTTTCAATAATTGGATTCTACATTGGGAAGTTTCTTGATGTACAATTGAATGCAATAACCCAAATAGCTGAAATGATGATGCAGGAATACAATCTAACTATGGAAGAAGCATTGCCCAGTGCAAGGGTACAATTTTCTGGATATTCACGATGGGAACTAATGAAGGATAGGATGGATTGGTATGATGCTCTTTTTATTGCAATCGCAGCCTTAACTGCTTTCTATTTAACCTATCATCCAAGACTGAGAAACCTTATTTCAAATACAAATAAACACCGAAATTAAAACTATCAACATTTGAAATGGAGAGCAAATGAATAATCGACAAATACAATTAAGCATAATGGCAATATTGATCGCTATATCCTTTACGTTTTACATAAATGCAGATGAAAATGAAGAATCTGATACGGATACGGATAATGTATTAGAAAATATAACCCACTTTTCTGAAGTATTGGCTACAGTTATGAAGGAACATATAGACCAACCCAATTCAAAAAAGGTGATTGAGGGAGCTATTCGAGGAATGTTACGTACCTTGGATCCATATAGTCAATATATACCTGATTATTTACAATTCAATACTCAGAATCGTGGTAATTATGGTGGTCTGGGAATGACAGTTGGTATGCAGGGGAACAGGATTACGGTCATTACACCTTTTAAGGGAAATCCAGCTGCACTCTCGGGTATTCAGAACATGGATGTCATAAGCCATATTGATGGTGAATCTACTGCAGTGATGACATTAGATGAGGCTGTAAATCTCTTACGAGGTGAACCCGGTACCCCTGTTACAATTACAATCATGCGACCTAAAGAGAGTAAACCCAGAGAGATTACCATTGTTAGAGAAGTCATTCGTATACCGAGTGTTGAAAAGGAAATTATCGGGGATAAAGTCGGATATATCAAAATAAATAACTTTCTTGAAACTACAGCGAACGATGTTGATAATGCGTTTGAGGAGTTCAATCAAAATGACATACGCGCTCTCATTTTAGATTTACGTTTTAATCCTGGGGGTTTACTTACATCTGCTGTGGATATAGCAAGTGATTTTATTGCTAAAGATAAGCTTGTTGTCTATAGTCAAGGTTTAGAAGATCGAGAGGATTTCTTAGCAAAAGGTAATAATAGAGAGGAACTCCCCTTAATTGTATTAGTTGATGGTGGAAGTGCAAGTGCATCAGAAATCGTTGCTGGGGCAATCAAAGATCATCGAAGAGGACTCATAATGGGGAACAAAACATTTGGAAAAGCCTCTGTTCAGAAAGTATTTCCGCTTGGGGATACAGGAGCAGCTGTTAAACTTACAGTTGCAAGTTATTATACGCCAGAGGGACATGATATCGACAAAATCGGTATCATTCCAGATGTTGAAACAGCTTTCTATAGTCGATCTGAACAACAGATGCAATTGAAACTTCGTAAGAGCGAAAAGTTAAAGACATTTCTTGAAACAAACGGGGATGACATTTTAGATAAATTATACGCAGCTGAACATGCATCTCGTGAAGATCGGAAAGCTATGAGACTATTACAACTATATAGACTGTTTACGGATTCACTAACTGATGAGCAAATTATCCTGAGTGATAGTGCTATAAAATATGCTATTGCTTTAGAAACAAAAAACACTAAGGATGAGATCATTCATGACCCCCAAGTTGTGGCTGCAATAGAACAATTGAAAGTACTTGAACTATTCGCGAAAAAGGATTAATCGTTAAAATCATTACCCTAAGATAATGTGTAAAAGGCATTAATACTAATGAACCAACAATCACCGATTCTTAATTATATTGACAATACATGGCAAGAATCTCTGACAGAAAACCTCATTGATGTTACCAATCCTGCTACGGGTAAGGTATTATCTCGTGTTCCACTTTCTCCATCCCGAGAAGTTGGACAAGCTGTTACTGCTGCTACCAATGCTTTAGATGAATGGAGAAGAACACCACCTGTGCAACGGGTGCAACATCTTTTCAAATTGAAGAATCTTCTCGAAGAGAATATTGATGATATAGCTGAAACCATTACTATGGAATGTGGGAAAACCGTTTCTGAAGCCAAAGGTGAAATGAGACGTGCTATTGAAAATGTAGAGGTGGCATGTGGAATTCCTACACTCATGCAAGGGACAAATTTGGAAGATATTGCATCAGGTATTGATGAATTTATGATTCGTCAACCTGTTGGTGTTTGTGCTGTCATTGCACCATTTAATTTTCCTGGGATGATAACATTCTGGTTTCTCCCGTATGCAATTGCATGTGGAAATACATTTATTGTCAAACCGTCGGAAAAAGTTCCACTCACTATGCAGAAGATCTTCCAACTATTGGAACAAACAGATCTACCAAATGGTGTAGTAAATCTCGTGAATGGTGGACGGGAAACTGTAGATGCAATCTTAGAACATCCTGAAATTCGTGCCATTAGTTTTGTCGGTTCAACACCTACTGCAAAAGCAATCTATGCAAAAGCTGCTTCACATGGAAAAAGAGTTCAGTGCCAAGGTGGTGCAAAGAATCCGTTAATTGTATTACCGGATGCAGATCCGCAATTCACGACGAATGCCACTGCAGAAAGTGCTTTCGGATGTGCAGGACAAAGATGTTTGGCTGCCTCATTAGCTTTTGCAGTTGGAAATGCACAAACTTGGTTTCCAAAAGCCATCAGTGAAATTGCAACAGATAGAGTTGTTGGGAATGGATTGGATGAAGCGGTAGAAATGGGACCGGTCATAACAAATGATAGTAGGAAACGGATTGAAGGATTAATTCAAACTGGAATAGACGAAGGTGCACGCGTCATTGTTGATGGTAGATACCCAAATATCAGTGGCGGAGAGAACGGCAATTTTATCAGACCCACTGTACTTGGAAATATAAATCCTGAAGGGGAAATAGCAAAGACTGAAATATTTGGACCCGTATTGGGACTTATCCATGTGGATACGATTGATGATGCAATCCAACGGATAAATAGTGGACAATATGGTAATATGGCTTGTCTTTTCACCAGTAGTGGTGCATCTGCGCGTAAGTTTCGATACGAAGCACAAATTGGTAACGTCGGTATTAATATCGGGGTAGCTGCCCCGATGGCTTTCTTCCCGTTTAGTGGTTGGAAGGATAGCTTTTTCGGGGATTTGCATGGACAAAGTTGGGATGCTGTGGATTTCTTCACACAGAAGAAAGTGGTTGTGGAGAGATGGAATTAGGTCATATTATTGGTTCATTTTAAGAAAGAATAGAATACGATATCATAATTTATATTTGTAAGTTCAACAATTTATGAAAGTTAAATCAAGTGCATCATTTTTAGTATCGATTGCATTACATCTCATTGTCTGTGTCATCGGATTCTTTTACTGGTTTGGTGTGAATCCGAGTCAACATGCAGACACTATAGATGCATTCTTCACATCCGTTGAAAAGCCAAAAAACAAACGTATCACACCACCCAAACGTCCACAAATTCAACGCGAAACTACTCAGAATACTAGTCAAGCAAAAATGAAAATACTTACCAGCAACGCACCTCCAACCCAGAGAGGCGCTGTTTCTGCTGCCGAACCATCTGAGTTTCAAACCTTTGAAAAAGTAGACCTTAATGCTGGTATTGATGCTGCTCCTACAAATATAAATTTTCAAGGGGTTCCACGTATCAAGAGAGGGGCAGTGCATCCTGTTAAGAAACAAAAAAAGACGACTGAACGTTATAAAAGTAGATTGGTTAAATTTATTGAGGCACAAGAAGGACCACAAAATATCGTATATTGTATTGATCTGTCTAAGAGCATGCAAGTTTTACAAGAACGGAAACTGAAGAGAATTTTGGACTTAATGCATGATTCTCTTACATTTCTTGAACCGCACGATAAATTTAACCTCATGACATTTAGTACTGAATTAGTACCATACAGTGATGATTACGTATCAATATCAGAGGAATCGGTTGCATCTGCATCATCATATATCTCAAACATAAAAACACAAGTGAATACCAAAGGACAAGACTATGATATGCTTACTGCACTGATAGAAATATCAAAATCTTCACCTACGATTGTCGTCCTTTTTAGTGATGGAATCCCAACCAGCATTTCTACCCCCGATCTTGATTTTATCGGTCAACATGCAAAAGGTAATGGTCGTATATTCGGTATGGGTATGGGGATGGCACCAGATTATCCTGGAGCAGTGATGCTCAAAAAACTCACAACTGTAAGTGATGGAGATTTATGGCTTGTTGATAGGTAAAATGTTTGTTGGTTCTGTAGAATTACTTTATAGGTAATGGTATGGACGAATTGAGTGTAAAACGCGCTGAAGAATTAGCTCACGGTCTGTTCCCACATCAGGTAGAAGGAATTGCATTTCTATTAGGTAGAAGACGGGCACTGCTTGCTGATGATATGGGTTTGGGGAAAACGCGTCAATCTATCCTTGCCATGGTTGAAGCGGAACCAGAAGGTCCCTACCTTATAGTTTGTCCCGCCTCTATTAAACGCAATTGGGCTCGTGAAATCGAAATAGTCTTGCCTGAAGCTACAACAATTATTGTTAACCCCGCACCCCTTCCCATCAGAGATTTTAATGAGTGGGTTATCATTAACTATGAACTCCTTGGTAAGAATCTTGACCATCTACGTGAGTTTGATTGGAGAGGTGTCGTTTTCGATGAAGCACATTATCTTAAAAATTATCAAAGTCAACGCAGCAAAAACGCGGCAAAACTTGTAAAAGAGATTGAAGTAAATCCTGTCGTACATGCACTCACAGGCACACCAATGACCAATCGACCCCGGGACCTTTTTCCAATACTCCAATTGGTTAATCATCCTCTCGGTAAGAGTTTCCTCAGTTTTGCTAAACGTTACTGTGATGCCTATCAAGGTGATTTTGGTTGGGTGGCCGATGGTGCCAGTAACCTTGATGAATTAACAGTTCAACTCCACGGAGTTATGCTTCGTAGGACGAAGGATGAGGTATTAGACCTTCCACCGAAAGTGAGAACATGGTTAGATGTTGAACTACACCCTTATGCAATACAACACTATAATGGATTGGTCAAAGAATTCTTGTCAAAGTTTGAGTCTCCAGATGCAATTTATGGATTACCTGAATCTTTGGAAATGTCGGATGAAACCCGAGATGATTTAGAGGAATCCATAGATACTACCGATTTAGGAACTCGGATGGGTAGGATAACCCAAGTACGTAGAGCTATTGCCTTTATAAAGTGTCGGCATACCATTAAATTCGTTGAAAATGCTCTGGAACAGGGAGAAAAGGTAATTATCTTCACAGCATTCCTCAATACAATGGAACGTTTCAATCAACATTTCGGTGATCGAGCAGTTTATGTTACAGGCGAAGTTCCAGCACAAAAACGACAAGACAGAGTCGACCAATTTCAGAATGATGAAAACACACGACTATTCATTGCTAATATGCACCTTGCTGGTGTCGGATTAAATCTTACTGCCGCACGTCAGGTCGTTTTCAACGATTTAGATTGGGTACCGGCAAATCATTGGCAAGCAGAAGATCGTGCTTACAGAATTGGGCAAACAGGCACTGTTAATGTTACTTATATGATTGCCACCGGAACGATAGATTCATTCGTAAAAACAGTATTAGAAACAAAAGCAGCATTGATGGAAGCAGTCGTTGAAGGGTCTATTATGTTGAATGGAGATGCTGATTTACAGTTGGATGTTCTTAGTGAACTTAAGCGAATGATGAAGACAATATCTGTTGATACGACTAACCTTGAGGAATCAGATATACATCAGATGTTACAAGATGCAGGTGATACATACCTTGAAGAAAATGCATCTAATCTTAAGGAAGCAACCCAGAAAAAATTACGTCCTTATTCTGAAGAAGCTATTCGTATTTTAGCAGATGTTCTATCCGGTCCTCAACGTTCTGTCTATCAGGCTGAAAGTTCATCAAGTAAAGGTAAGTTCTACACATTAGAAGTAATTGGGGCGGATATATCGTGTGATTGTCCCGGATTTACACACCGTGGTAGCTGTCGACATGTACGTCCCCTTAAAACTGCCCTCGTCAATGACAAACCCTTACCCAAAGGGTACACAGAAGTCTCCTCTTAATCCTCTAAGGTGGGTTTTCTTCTTCTGTAAGTATGAGTTCTCTTCGTTTCATGGTGAAAACCTTACAATTTCCCAATCGTGATCTTCTTTTATTGTATAACTAATTCGATCATGTAAACGACTTGGAGACCCTTGCCAGAATTCAAACATATCAGGT
This sequence comes from uncultured bacterium, assembly GCA_964652195.1. GTDB lineage: Bacteria > Poribacteria > WGA-4E > WGA-4E > WGA-3G > MSPOR6. Next base: position 37,280 of record CAZZBB010000019.1, read on the forward strand.
ACGAGTCTATATCCACCCCAATGTGATGGTCTGGGGATATCCTTATCTGTATACTTCCGTTCAGCCTTCTCATAATTCTCAAGAAGGTGTTTACGTCCAGAAATTTCTATGCTCTGTCGTTCTGTCCATACTGCAAGTTTACTGCTTGTAGGACGACTCGAAAAATATGCATCAGATTCAGTAGGAGACATTTTTTTTACTATGCCAGTAATCCGCACTTGACGGTCCAATTCCCGCCAATAAAAGACAATGGCAGCATGTGGATTTTCAGACAACTCTTTACCTTTCTGACTGTCATAGTCAGTATAGAAACAGAAACCGTCGTTGTCAAATCCGCGAAGGACAACCATACGTGCAGAAGGAATTCCATCTACAGTAGCAGTAGCCAGGGTCATAGCATCAGGTAGATCAATTCCAGCATCTGTGGCATCATTAAACCACTGATCGAATTGTTCAAATGGATCTTTAGATACTTTATCTTCAGTTAATCCACCATGTGGATTGTATTCTCTCCGATATTTTTCAGTATTCATATTACTTTTTCCAGAAACTTGGTGAAAAAAGGATTAAAACAGTATAGATTTCTAATCTTCCTAATAGCATACAGAAGGTAAGTATAAACTTTCCTGCAGTTGCAATATGTGCATAGTTATCTATAGGTCCGACATCACCAAGACCGGGACCTATGTTTGCCATAGTTGCTATAGTACAACTTGCTGCAGTTAGTAAATCTAATCCTAAAGTAGACATAATGCAGGTTACAATTGCGAATATACCGATGAAAAAGAAGAAGAAGCCTAATACATGTGTGAGTACTTCAGATGGTACGATTCTTTCATTTACTCGTACAGGGAGGACAGCATGTGGAAAAATGAGACGTTTAATTTCAGCTCCACTCTGTTTAATCAGAAGTAGAAAACGAAGTTGTTTCATCCCTCCACCAGTTGAACCAGCACAACCACCATAGAACATTAAGGTAATTAGAATAAATTGAGATAAATATGGCCACATTTCAAAATCTGCAGTACCATATCCTGTGGTAGTTGTAATTGATAAAACTTGAAAAGATGCATAACGGAGGGCATCCCAAACTGAATCAAAGGGGATTGATCCATCATTATTCTTAAACTTAACAATGTTCCAAGTTATAAGAGTAATACTTATTATGATAACACTACAATAGAAACGAAATTCTGTGTCTTTGAAATAACTATTTATATTTCCACGAAGTGCTCGGTAATGTAACGCGAAATTTGTCCCTGCTAAGAACATAAAGACTATTATTACAGTTTCGATATATATGCTATTGTAATGAGAAATACTTGTGTTTTTTGTTGAGAATCCCCCAGTTGCCATAGTGCCGAACGTATGGCAAAGTGAATCAAAGAGTGTCATTCCTCCTAACCAGAGTAGTATAATTTCTAACAAGGATAGAAGTATATAGACACCCCAAAGTAATTTAGCAGTTTGGGTAATGCGAGGAGTTAATCGGTCTGTTTGTGGTCCAGGGGCTTCTGCACGAAAAAGCTGCATACCACCAACACCCAGCATTGGAAGGATTGCGACTGCAAGTACAACAATTCCCATACCTCCAAGCCAGTGGCTGAAGCTTCTCCAAAACAGTATTGCATGCGATAGATGTTCAATTTCAGTAAGAACTGTTGCCCCGGTAGTAGAAAAGCCGGACATTGATTCAAAATAACAGAATGCAAATTCTGATATAGGTGTACGATTCTCAGTTGAAAATACACCTGCAAAAAGATATGGAAGTGCCCCAAAAAGTGCAACTACTACCCATCCGAGAGCAACAATCCCAAATCCCTCTCTTATACCAAGTTCCTGTCCTTTTGACCTAATTGTAAAACGTAGTATCAACCCAGCACAAAGTGTGATGATAGTGGTGTAAATAAAGGCAACCATATCCTCTTTCGGTTCACCAAGATTTGTAGAATAGTATATGCCTATACCAAGAGGAATAAGCATCGTACCAGCAAGACAAATTAATAGGTTACCAAGGGAATAGAAGATGAGCTTTTTACTCATAGATATTTTATGGTTTCAGGTAAATTTAGAATGGAAAGGTATGAGTACAACACCAGCATTTTAATGGATATGTTAAACCCTACGTTCAGCAAACATATCTTCCACATCAGGTATTGCATCGGGCATGCTGAAAACAATAACACGATCAGAAGGTTGAATTACACTTCCACCATTTGGAATAATGATTTTCTCTCGTCGAAGGATTGCCCCTATGAAAGCATTTTGAGGGAATTTTTGTTTCATAGAACTGAGTTCTTTGTGTGCAATTTTTGCATTTACACCAGCGACAATCTCAATGACTTCAGCATCAATTTCATGGAGTGAGGCAACAGAGATTATATCACCTCTTCGTATCAACTTGAGAAGATTACTAACCACAGTTAGGTGTCTACTAACAGCACCATCAATACGTTGAATTCGAGCAAGTAATGGTAGATACCGTGGTTGTTGAATTAGGGTAAGTACGCGTTTTGCACCATGTTCTTTTGCTGTCATACATGCCATAATATCATTTTCATCATCGCCTGTAACAGAAACAAACCCATCAACTTCTTCAACGCCAGCTTCTTCTAATAGGTGGAACTGTAGGTAATCTCCGAGTAATACGGTCGACTTTTTTAATGTTTGTGATGCACGATCAGCTAATTTTTCATCTGGTTCAATAAGTTTCACATTAGTTCCATTTTCTTCAAGCGTTCTTGCGAGTTCAACACCAATTGCACTTGCACCTACAATGATTACTCTCTCAAGATAGGGATTGAAGATAGTTCCGAACAATCTAAACAACTGTTCAATAGCCATTGCACTACCGATAACAAATACTTCATCACCTTGTTCGAATACATCATCGCCATCTGGAATAATCACATAATTCTCAATACCTCGCTTTATAGCAGCGAATCTAATGTCAGATATAACCCCATTCTTATCCAATTCTGCAAGTGATTTTCCAATAAATGGATTTGACTGTTTTATTCTTAGAGCGGCGACCTGAATTCTACCATCCTCAAATTCAACTATTTCTCGTGCATCAGGTATTTTTAGGAGGCGTGTAAATTCCTGGACACATAATTCCTCTGGATTCACAAGAAGATCAATACCAAATTCTTCTGCTTTTAATTCACTCTCATCAGAAAAGTAGTGTGGATTTGATACGCGTGCGATTTTTGTTTCAACTTTATACCTATCTGCCATTTGACAAGCAAGCATATTTATTTCATCATTATTTGTAACGGCAATGAGTAATTCAGAATCGGTAATTCCAGCTTCATTTAGAAGAATCGGTGAAGCTCCTGGACCGCATATTGTCTGCATATCTAATTGTTCATTTACTCGTTGACATGCTTCCTCTGATTCATCAATTAATACGACATCGTAATTATCTATTGTTAATAATTTTGCAGTATGAAATCCAACTTCACCTGCCCCAATAATTATTGCTTTCATTTGATATAGTTTTTAATTATTTGTTTTAGTCTTTAGTAATACAGGTATTTTGTTTAATTCTCAGAAATTTGACTATGTCGTTCCAAGATTGTGTAAGGTAAATTGAGAATAGACACTTTATCATTTTAATCTAATTCACATAAACCAATTTTTTGTCATAGAAAATCGACTAAGTGTAGTCAGTAAGGGGTGGACATGAATCGACTAAGTGTAGTCAGTAAGGGGTGGACATGAGCAGATCAAATTTCTATCTCCATGAACTTCATTAATTCGAGCGACAGAAGGCCAAAATTTCGATTCACGTACCCATTGTTGTGGAAAGGCAGCTTTTTCGCGTGAATAAGAGTGATTCCAGTCAGTACTTGTAACAGATAAAACTGTATGAGGTGCGTTTTTCAATACATTATCATCTTTCGATGCATCCCCACTTTCAATTTCGGCTATCTCTTCACGTATAGAGATCATAGCAGAACAGAACCTGTCAAGTTCAACCTTCGATTCACTTTCAGTTGGTTCTATCATCATAGTTCCGAGAACTGGCCATGAAACTGTTGGGGCATGAAAACCGTAATCCATCAGACGTTTGGCAATATCGGTAACATCTACACCAGCAGTATTTTTAAATTCACGCAGATCGATTATACATTCATGTGCAACTAAACCGTTTTTGCCTGTGTAAAGTACTTTGTAATGTGATTCAAGTTGTTTAGCAATATAATTTGCATTTAGTATCGCAACTTCAGTCGCATTCTTCAATCCTGTTGATCCCATCATTGCTATATATGTCCAAGAAATAGGGAGGATACCCGGACTACCCCATGGTGCGGCGGATACAGGTCCGATACCATTTGAACCACCAACAGGAACAATTGGGTGATTAGGTAAGAATTCAGTCAGATGTTCAGCTACTCCTATTGGTCCCATCCCTGGTCCCCCACCTCCATGTGGTATGCAGAAAGTTTTGTGTAGATTCAGATGGCATACATCCATTCCCAGGTCAGCCGGACGGCTAAGACCAACAAGTGCGTTTAGATTCGCACCATCCATATATACCTGACCACCATTATCATGAACGACATTACATATCTCACGTATTTCTTCTTCAAACACTCCATGTGTGGAAGGATATGTTACCATTACAGCGGCAAGTGTGTCCTGATGAGTTTCTGCTTTCTCACGTAGGTCTTCAAGATCAATGTTACCTTCAGTATCACATGCTACGACAACGACTTTCATACCTGCCATTACAGCACTGGCAGGATTTGTACCATGTGCAGATGTTGGAATTAAACAGACATCTCGATTTTCACCTCCTCTGCTTTTATGGTATTTTCGTATAACCAACAATCCTGCATATTCACCTTGAGATCCAGCATTTGGTTGCAGTGAAATTGCATCATACCCAGTTATCTCTGCTAACCATGATTCCAGTTGATCAAAAAGTGTATGATAGCCTTGTGCTTGTTCACTTGGTATGAAAGGATGTAATCCACCAAATTCCCTATAGGTAACGGGGACCATCTCTGTTGTTGCATTAAGCTTCATTGTACAAGATCCGAGTGGTATCATGGCACTTACAAGTGAGAGATCTTTACCTTGAAGTCTATTGATATATCGTAACATCTCCGTTTCAGAGTGATAACTATTGAAAACAGGATGGGTCAAATATGGTGATCTACGTTGTAATTCCGTAGGTATCTCAATAGAATTTTCAATGCTTTCCTTATTCTGTTTCACTGGAAATAGACTAATTAAATCCTCAACATCAGACTGTGAAGTTGTTTCATCTAAAGATATTCCTACATGCCCAGCATCAATCAAACGCAGATTGATCTTTTTCGCATTAGCATTGTTTAGTAATTCTTCATGATCTTTTGTTCCTACATTTATAGAAAGTGTATCAAAACAAGGATCATCTCCAGTGTAATAACCAATCTTCTCAAGTTCGTTTCGCAACATACATGTATTGTTATGGACTCGCTCAGCAATCTGTCTTAGTCCATGTGGTCCGTGATAAACAGCATACATTCCAGCCATAACTGCCAGTAGTACTTGTGCTGTACATATATTACTTGTAGCTTTTTCACGGCGGATGTGCTGTTCCCTTGTCTGAAGCGCTAATCTAATCGCGGGTTCACCATTTGCATCTTGTGAGACACCAGCAATACGTCCTGGGATACTGCGTTTTAGCTCATCGTGTGTGGAAAGAAAAGCAGCATGAGGACCACCATATCCGAGTGGGACACCGAACCGTTGTGAATTACCAACAACAATATCAGCACCGAATTCACCAGGGGGTTTTAATAAAAGAAGTGATAATAAATCTGATGCAGTAACAAATAGACCACCAGCAGCATGGACTTGTTGAGCAAATTGATGGTAATCATATATTACACCATCAGTAGCAGGATATTGTACAATTGCTCCTAAGACAGGTCTATCAAAAATTACATCTCGATGATTACCGATTTGCAATTCAATTCCGAGAGGTTCTGCCCGTGTTTGAAGAACAGCGATTGTTTGGGGATGACAGGTTTCAGAAACAAAAAAACTCCTGCTGATTTCTTGAGGTACATTAGCATAGCACATTCCCATGGCTTCAGCTGCTGCTGTTGCTTCATCCAATAAAGATGCATTTGCAATGGGTAGACCTGTTAGGTCTATAACCATGGTCTGGAAATTTAATAATGCTTCTAATCGACCTTGCGATATTTCTGCTTGATACGGTGTATATTGGGTATACCATCCAGGATTTTCCAAGATATTCCTTTGGATGACAGGTGGGACAAAACAGTTGTAATACCCCATACCTATATAGGAACGAAAAACCTTGTTTTGGGAAGCAAGTTGGTTGAGGACATCAATAGCTTCAAATTCAGATAGTCCAAGTGAGAAAAAATCCTTACACTTATCAAAAACTAATTTTAATGGAGTTGAAGATCGAATATCTGACGGTACAACTTCTTCAATAAAGGAATCTATTGAAGAATAGCCTATTGTACTCAACATCTTTTGGATATCTTCAGTACGAGGACCTATGTGTCGTTGAGAAAAGGAGGTATCGGAGGTTTCAGTATTAGGCATCGTCCCCTTCAATGTGTGCTTGATATCCGTCTGCATCAAGAAGGACATCAAGTTCACTATGATCGGTCATTTTTATTTTAAGAAACCAACCTTCATCATAAGGAGAATCGTTTACCTGTTCTGGGGCATCAAGAAGAGATTCATTTACTTCAATAACTTCTCCACTGACGGGTGCATACATATCAAATGCAGCTTTTACAGATTCAATCACGCCAAATTCTGTTTTATGTGTTAATTGTGTACCAACATCCGGTAATTCTACAAAAACTATATCTTGTATTTCTGATTGTGCATAGTCTGTGATACCAATTGTAGCAATATCACCATCTTGTCTTACCCATTCATGACTTTCATTATATTTTAATTCTTGTGGAATCATAGTCTTCCTTCATAAATATGTTAACTGAAACAACAATCGACATTTTCTAATATATGTGTAAAATCTCTCATTGGATATACATAAATCTCACTTTGAAATAAAAGGCACTTTGACAATATTGGCTGGATGCATTTTTCCTCGTATTTCAATTTCTAACTGTTTAACTTTTTGATTTTTAATTAAAGCAAAACCTATATTACAATTCAAGCTTGGGGAAGGAGCACCACTTGTTACTTCTCCAATAAGATTTCCATTATTATAAACTGTACACCCACAACGGGCAACAGCACGATCAAGCATTTTAAAACCAACTAACTTCTTCTGTGGGTTACCTTTCTCCTTTTGAGACAATAGTATTCTCTTACCTATAAAATCTCTACCCTTAAACTTTACAAACCTTCCCAATCCTACATCATAAGGTGTGGTATCCTCATTCATATCCATACCATATAACCTAAGACCGGCTTCAAGTCTTAGTGTATCTCGAGCACCGAGTCCAACAGGTAGACCTCCTGCTTTTATTACTTCAGAATAAAGTATGTTCCATAGGTCTATGGCATTTTCTGCTTTTATATATATTTCAAAACCTAATTCACCAGTATATCCTGTACGAGAGATTGCTGCTGGTATTCCTGCAATTTCATTATTGACAAATCGAAAAAAAGAAATATCTGAGAGATCGTGATTTAAAACAAAATTATTCAAGATTTCTAAAGATTTTGGTCCTTGAATCGCAATCAATACCGTATTATCACTATCATCAGATATTCCTGCTTCTGTGTCATTTTGAATCTTAAACCATTCAAGGTCCTTTTTAATATTTCCCGCATTCACCACCAATGTATAACGATTTTCTGAATGTCTGTATACAAGAATGTCATCCACTATCCCACCATTTTCATTACACAGAAGTGTATATAATGCTTGACCGTCAACCAACCGACTCACATCATTTGTACACAACTTCTCTACTAATTCCTTGGCACCATTCCCCCTAATGTCAATTTCACCCATATGGGAAAGATCAAACAACCCAACTGACTCTCTTACAGCTAAATGTTCCTTTACAATACTGCTATATTGGACTGGCATTTCCCAGCCACCGAATTCAGTGAATTTGGCATTTAGGGACTTGTGAATCTCAAACAGTGGTGTTCTTCTCATGACTCTATCCTACCGACATATATTTACAGACTAAACGATTATGAATTATTAGAGATTACGTTAATCCATAAATACGTGCAAGATTATCCCCAAATATTAATGCTTCAGCATCATCACCCAAGTCTAAACGTCTAATTGCATTTACAACCTGAATTGGCCGGTACTCAGGTAAGTTAGATCCAAACACTATTTGTTCAGGTCCGAGTGTATCAACTGCATTCTTGACTTCTGTAGGAACAACGGTATCTGGGTCTGTTCCCCAGCGACGATGAAAACGAAGGATAGTTGTACCTAAATAGATATTTTTGTTTACTTGTGCTTGTGAGATAGCAGCATCTAAGTCATCTGGAAATCCCATGTGATCCATAATCACAGGTGTTTCTGGAACCCAACTTGCTACAGTTCCAATCCGATTCGGATGGCAATTATTAGGACCAGAATGAATTGAGATAATCAGGCCATAGTCACGTGCAGCCTCAACTACCGGACGTACTATTGTGTCATCTACATTGTAGTTGTGTATCGCAGGCATTAATTTAATACCACGCATTCCCCATTCCTCTGCAGATAATTTGACCTTCTCAATTGGTTCTGGTTCTGTAGGATGTATTAGAGAGCATCCGAGTGTACGTTTATTTCCTCTTATAATATCTGCAAGTTCATCGTTTTGCGGATTTGGTTGAGGGGTCGGCATGACGACAGCTACATCCATAGATGCCTCATCTTCTAATTCAAGAAGTGCGTTAAGGTCCAATTTGTCTGATTCATCACGAAAGTCATCATTTAGATATGCTTCAAAATCACCACGCATAATTGCTCCTTTTACTCATAATACACCGTTATTATGTTCGTTTTCTAACGGTACCGATACCTAATCTTGTTTATACCAAACTCACATAATTTACTGTTCTGCCAATTGTTCATTTACGGTAATAGCTCCATTATTAGAATCAATTATAGGAACTTGGTCTGTCAGTAAGTTGGTACGAAAAACATTAAATGCAGATTCTGCTTCTGAAATATTCGCAAAATGGAAAAGAAATACAGTATATGGATTAAGTGATTTCCTATTATGTTTATCATAGTATTTTGCAGAAATACCAACTGTTCCATCCGTTAATTCAGGGATAATTTTGGGTAAAGATTTATCAATATAACGTAACGTCCAATTGTTGGTAAAGAATTTTTCACTTCCATTAATGGGTGGAATTGGCAATAATTTAAACAATGGTATCTCTATAGGTGAATCTTTTATATTTTTTGCTATGACTTTGGCGAGATCAATCATACCATTTTTAATAGCCGTTGCAATCTCATAACCCTCAATTTGAACAAAATATTTCCCTTTCCAGAATCGAATATATCTTGGTGAAATAATAGCTTTACAACCTATCCATTCGAAATCTTGATGTGAGTAGGAATACACACTATAAATTCCAAAAGCATTCTCTGGAGATCCCATATCGAATATCTCAACTAAAATTAAGGGAATTGATCGTTGTTTTGGACTATGGTATTCCACTTCTGCTTGTCGTTGAAACCCATAGTTGTAATATATATCTGGTGAAACGAAACGATCATAATATAATGTGTCGGAGTTATATGTAGAGGGTATTCCTGCATGCACCCAATCATCGGTATCCCCGTTTTTAGGCAATAACATTTCTGGTGCCACTGTAGTTATATATGGAAGTGGTTTATTGGATGGCTCGAATGTAGCATTTTTGGTCGAATTTTGAAAGTCTTTTTTCTGATTATTGTCTATATTCTTTCTAATTTGGCTATTATTTGGATTATTTACTGAATTTGAGCGGATTTTATTCAAAACAACAGAAATTACATCAGAAGCAATTTCTGTTGTAGGAGCTTTCCAGACACCGTAGATATATCTTCCTTCTTGATGTACAGTTGTATAATTACCTTGTTCTTGTTGGCATGATATTAGAACGATAAAAACGCACCCAAGCAAAACCGGTCTTATTCTATTCATAATATTACCATTGTTCTGCAAGCTGATTGTATAGATCCTCAATAAGTTCATCAATTATCAAAGTTTTTGCTTGATCAACAGTTTCAGGTGGTTCACCCCTATTCTCAACCCTATAGAAATCATGTATTTGCAGGTGATTATCAGTTCTTGCTATGAGATTGTTCCTCACATTGTCAATAAACTCATACTCAACTTGTAAACTCATACGAAGCATTTCTACATTCCCACTGGGACCATATCCCTGTTCCTTAATATCATAATCCATTATGCGGATAGTGAATTTTGAATCAGAACCATCACTCCATTTTCGGTTAAAGCGATTTATCAATTTTTCATGTATCACTTCATCATAGGGTCTCTGAGTTACATTGTCATAAGCAATATCAGCATCCAAAATTTGAACTGGTTCAATACGGATAGTATCTATATGTTCAAGATATGATGAAGTAGACACATAACCACAGCCAGCGACTAAAAGAATAGATGTAAAGATAAAACAGCAAAAATAAAACAGTTGAGTTCGTCTATGAGAAAACTTGTACAGATCCGCCATAGGTTTAAAATAAATAGTCAAAAAATGACATCTTTGTATAATTGATTTTAAAGATTGAACATGATGGATATACATGCTTAATATCCTCGTAGAAAATCTATGTTTAATTCTAACGCATTATGCAGTCGAACCGGAGCCACCGTAGGCCGTTCAGGTCTTTTTTCTTTACCATATAATAACACTTTTACAAAATTCACAACCTGTTTTTTTACTGATGGAATTGATAACGTAATGAATGCAATAATTAGTATCAACAGGATTATTGTTAGAAGATTGGTCATCCATTTCTGTGATAGTAAATCACCTTTAGTAAGTTGAAATTGCCTTCTAACTTTTCTATTCCGATTTCTCATGAGTGTACCTATGAGTTGTGTACATAAAAAGGCGAAAATCAAAATCCATTAGACATCTTACCATTTATGAATAGTAAGTAGTCAATATTTGAAATTCGCCGATTTAAATAAAAGTATAAAGTGTGATTCTCTCCAAATGAGCCATCAATATTAGCTCTTGTGATTACGTATTATCCAAATTAAAACCTACCTTTAGGAATACGGGGAGATCTTCGATTTCGGTTATCTCGCGAATTATCACGTTGCTGATCATACTTATTGTTTCGTCGTTCACGATTATCTCGGTTCTGGCGATTATCACGATAGTTAGATCTATTCTGATCGCGAGGTTCGCGTTGATCTTGATCAGAATCATTATCTGATTCAGAACCCGAATCTGAGGATGTATCAAGTTCTTCAAGTGGAACACCGTTTGCAGCAATAAGTGATAAATCAATTCTTCCTTGTTCATCAATTGTCAAGATTTTAACAGTAACCTCATCCCCAACTTTCATGACATCTTCAGCCCTTCGAACATATCCATCACCCATCTGTGATATGTGGACAAGTCCATCTTTACCTGGGAGAATCTCAACAAATGCTCCAAAGGATGCGGTTCTAACAACTTTACCTTCATATTCTTTTCCAATTTCAGGCATTGCTGTTACCGTCCGTATTTTTTCTTCAGCAATTCTAACATCTTCTGCACTTGTAGATGCAATTTCGACAGTCCCATCATCGTCAATATTAATTGTAGTGTTCGTTTCTTCTTGAATACCTTGAACAGTTTTACCGCGTGGACCGATCAGATCCTTTATCTTTTGTGGAGCGATCTGTAGTGAATAAATTCTTGGAGCATATTCAGATAATTCAGGCCGAGGTTGACTAATCACAGAATTCATCTGATCTATGACGGAGAGGCGTGCATCTTTTGCTTGATGTATTGCGCGCCGCATGAGTTCCGGCGTAACGCCATCAATTTTTATATCCATCTGGATAGCAGTTACACCTTCGGAAGTTCCTGCAATCTTAAAATCCATATCTCCAAGAAAATCTTCAGTACCTAACATATCGGTTAATATCACCTCATGCTCACCTTCTTTGATGAGACCGACACCGATTCCAGCCACCGGCCTTTTTAATGGTACTCCTGCATCCAATAGCGATAGTGATGCACCACAAACAGTTGCCATTGAAGATGACGCATTCGATTCCAGGATCTCTGATACTACACGGATTGTATAATTGAATTCTTCTTTGGAAGGAATGACAGGTTCAAGTGCTTTCTGTGCAAGAGAACCGTGACCGATTTCGCGTCGACCAGGTCCCATCATACGCTTGACCTCACCTGTACTGAAGGGTGGAAAATTGTAATGTAAAAAGAATGCTCGACGAACTTCTCCGTCTAATCCACGTTGTACATCTTCGTCCCCTGATGTACCGAGAGTTGTCACACACAATGCCTGTGTTTGTCCCCGTGTAAAGAGGGCGGAACCGTGTGTTCTTGGTAGCAGCGCGACTTCACCAGAAATAGTCCGTATATCGGTTACGCCACGTCCATCGACACGTTTCCCTTCACCCAAGATGGCTTGACGCATCTCTTCTTTTTCGATATCACTTAAAATTGATCTTGCGTCTTTTTCAGCATTTGGGTCAATGTCTTCTGGACTATCTTCATGTATTTCAGACAGAATATCTGACTGAATTTGTTCCAAGTAATCCTCACGTAGCTGCTTATCTGACATTCCAATGGATTCACGAATGCGTGTAGTTGCCAGATCTCTAATCCGTGAATTAAACGCATCTTCTACGGCTTTAGTATCAAACTCACGTTTGTTCTGACTACAAACAGCAACAATACCCTCTTGGAGTTTTATTATTTCTTTAATCTCTTCGTGAGCAGCGATAATTGTATCAATTACTTCGTCATCTGGAATTTCATGTCCGCCACCTTCAACTGACATCACAGCGTTAGCTGTACCACTTACAAAAAGTTCTACTTCTGAACTATGTAATTCTTCATAGGTGGGATTAATAATCAAACTATCATCTTTTTTTCCAACAGTTACAGCTGCAACTGGACCATTGAATGGAATATCTGATACAGATAATGCAGCCGAAGTCCCAATTAATGCCGGAACATCAGCTGGATGAACACCATCTGAAGACAAGACTGTACATAGTACTTGTACTTCAGCTTTAAAATCCTTCGGGAAAAGTGGACGAATACAATGGTCAATTAGACGTGCGACGAGTTGTTCGGATGTACCGGGTCGGGGTTCACGTTTGCCATATACTGTTGGTATACGTCCTGCAGCGTAGGCTCTTTCTCTATAATCTACTGTTAAAGGGAAAAAATCAAGGTCATTTTCAGAATCATCTGCTACTACCGTCACTAACACAACTGTTCCACCGTATTGTACCCAAACGGCCCCATCTGCTTGTTTAGCAACTTTTCCCATTTCAATCGATAACTTTTCGCTTCCGAGTTGCATTTCTACTTTCACTAATCATCCTCCTAATACCAAATGCTTACGGTGGAATTTTTAACTTCTTTGTGAACCGATTGTGTCGCGAATTCCAAGTTCATTAATTAAACGATAATATCTTGGGACATCTTTCTTATAGACGTATCTTAACAAACGGCGTTGTTTTCCAACCAAACGAAATAGTCCATGTCTTGAATGGTGATCTTTTTTATGCGTCTGAAAATGTTGCGTTAATTCCTGAATACGCGCATTTAATACCGCGACCTGTGCCTCTGGCGAACCGGTGTCTTTATCATGTATTTGATGCTTTTGAATTATCTCCTGCTTCCTTGTTGCATCAATTGCCAAATCATCTCACCTCCTTGTTTCTGTATTTCAAAAAATGTAATGTTTGAAACCTTTTATAGAACAAAAGCACGACGGAAACAGTTTTGCCGTGCCTAAAATATTGGTTGTATGGTTTCCTACATATTTAGGTAATTATACCATAAATGAGATTGGTTTTCAAGTAAAACTGTTTTAACATAAGTGTTGTATTTATACATTTTTATTAAATTTTTTCTGAACTTATATACTTCAAGGGTAACACGGGTTTTATCGTTGGGGAATTCTTATATTGATTGTCGATTTCCATACACATCACGACGGACCCGATAAGTACCAAATAAATAGGGTATTACCTAACTAATGATGTTTGATAGTCTTGTGTCTTTTCGATAATGTCAAATAACCCATGGCAAAAGAGAAATACAGATAAAGCACGCAATTGAAGTGGATACCCTCTTGGTGTGAGTCGTGTAAATTGGAACCCGCAACTTTTACATTTATGTCGTTGTTTTCCTTCAACTTTACCATTTTTGACACAGTGTTCATGTTTACAACGAGGACAAGAGATTCAAATAACCTCACTTTACAATATCTTAGATAACATAGGTGGTTAATAGACAAGAGACAACTTGATTATTTTCTCTTGAAAATGTTATCATATATTAAAGTAAGGATCAAGTTGTACGATATAGAAGGTAATCGTACAGTCTATTCAAATCATTAGTCGTGTAAAACCCTCGAAAATGGAAGGCTTAACGCAGAAAACGACAGTACACCTGGTAGGAAGAATTACAGTCCTGGTTCTGACTCCTATAATGGAAGATGGCTAACAGGTGGTTTCCATTACAAAGTTCAAGCGGAGATCACGGTCACTGCACAACACATAGACGCCGGAAAAGACATAGATGAACTCAATGTCTCTGACTCCGAGAATATCTATATTCCTCTTAAAGAATAACTTTTGCGATTCTATTGTCTGCAGGGGTTTTGAGAAAGACACCTGCAGACTCACTATAAGGAGCCTTGCCATGAAAATGAAACACAACAGACAACGGGGGCATGTGTGTATCTGTCTTACGATTTTATTGTTTTGTGCGTTGAACGTTCACGCTAAAATAGTGTTTGATGCGAAACAGAAGCATTTGGGAGATAAATTCTATCATGTTTACGCCATGGAGGATGACGGCAGTAACTTACGCAGAATTACGCCCTCTCATCGTTATGATCTAATGTCGCGATGGTTTCCTGATGGAAAACGGATTGTGTTCAAAAGAGACTGGGGGAAAGGCAAATTTAACACAGTTGACATAGTAAATTTTGAGTTATTCATCATAGATGAAACAGGACGTAATGAACACAGTTTTATGGTAAACCGTCATCGAACAGATAATCTACCCGACCCCTCTCCAGATGGTAGGCACATCGTTTTTGACAGTAGCCGGACAGGAGAATTAGATATTTACACCTACGACTTAGCACGTGACAAAATCACCGCGCTGACAAATAACAAAATAGAAGGTGGGTTTACCCAAGCCCCAAGGTGGTCTCCTGACGGCAGTCGGATTGTTTATCACAATGGACAAGCTATCTGGGTCATGAATGCCAATGGTGGTAAAATGAACAGATCATCGCTGCCCCTGCCACCCATACTGTCCGTGGTTATGCGTGTTGGTCCCCCTCCGGTAGATACATTATGTATTATGAAGCAGATCTGAAGCCCGTAGCGAGCCGCATTATTGTTTATAAGGTGTCCACGAAGATGCGCGATGTCTACAATCTTCCGACACCGGAGGGAAAATATGGTCAAGTGGGCGGTTTAGCGTGGATGGGGGATGATAACACAGCGCTTCTTTCATATGAAGAAGCGGGGGGCGCCCTTAATATCTATCGGTATGATCTGAATAGCCGTCGGATGACGAAACTCACCAATTTTCCACAAGGGCATGCTTACTTTCCGCATTGGGTTGAAGGGACACTTGCCGTATCTCCACTGGATAAAGTGACGACTCGCTGGGGATATTTGAAGCAAGAATTGGCACAGTAGAAAACAAAAACCGATTTCAAACACAGGTAAGTATCCCTATGGGTATCTGCCTTTTGTGTTTTGTCCTGGGACGGTAAAAGCCCCTGATAAGGTCGCTTATCCCGAGGTGAACCCTCGGGGTATAGCACAAAAATCACAAACACAGGCAGTGTTTACAACAATCGATAGGTAACAGATTCCCATAGAACGAAGTTCTACGGTTTGAAATGAGTATTATAAAGTCATGGTCTTTGGGTAGGTTTGCAATATATACTGACAGCGGTTAAATCTTTGAATTGTGAAAAATAGAAATACTTTACTTCCAATCTAAGACAACCCCAGTATAAGTATTAGATTCATTCAACAATCCATCATAAGCCTGTTTTATATCTTCTGGTAGTAATCGATGTGATATCAATGGTTTGACATGTAATTTTCCACGTTCAATCCAGTCAAAAATTGTCTGTTGTTTACTAAATTGTGAGATGTTGTTACCTATATCTGGATACATAGGAACACACCATTCTAATGCTCCTCTAATAGTTATCCATCGTAGATGTGTATCGGAAAGGAGTTCTGTTAAATCCCCTGAGACAGACACGCGTGGTGAACCGAGTATTACGAGTTGTCCATGGGTTGCAGTAGCACGCAGAGCTTGCATTACAACACTACTGTGACCAACCGCATCAACAGTAATATTTCCAAGATCTCCACCCGTGATTTCGTTAATTTGTTCTTGCACATCATCGTTGTCTCCTCCCACAGTATCTATTATACCACACCGTTCAGCTAATTTACGTCTTTCATCTACTGGGTCTACTCCGATGACTCTACATCCATGAATTTTGAACATCTGTGAAACCAGATTACCAACCAATCCCAGACCAAATACAATAACTCTTGGATTCGTACCAATCTCTGAGACAATTATCCCTGTCATAGCAACACCTGCCATTCGAGATGCAGCTACCACCTCTGGATCAATTGTAGGGGGAATAGGCGTAATCAGTCTATCTTGTGAATACCTAATTATGGATGCATGACGTCCATAAGTAAAGACCCGATCTCCTGGAACAGTCCGCGTAACATTAGATCCAACTTCTCTTACAATACCTACATTGGCATATCCTGAACGCCACGGATATGCACACCACGTACCCTCCTGAAAGACTTTCGGATCACGACCAGTATAATTTGCTAATTCTGTTCCACTACTTATAAATGTATACTCTGTATCAATCAATACTTCGTTGGGTGAATGTATGGTGTCATCAAATTCACTTGTTTGGAGTTCTACCTGGTTTTGTGCCGTTACAACAACTTCTCTAATCTTCATACTTCATTCCTTCTGCAAATTCTATTTGCTTAATTTCACGTATAAGTGCTTTCATCCGATTGTATCTATAGAGTCCAAGAAAAAAAGTAATTGTTCCTAATAGCATTAACCCAATTCCAATTAACCTATCAGCTAAAGGAGAGCTTACCATCTTTGTCACGATTTCAAAATGAACAAATGACAAACCTGCAACAAAAAGTGTTAATGCAGTACGGATATATGCAAGAAATGTCCGTTCATTTGCCAGAATCGTCCTATCTGCTGCAAGATGGTCTCGTAGTATGAGTTGTCCTTTTATACTATCATAAGGAGTTGATTTTTCTGACATTCGTTACTAAATTATCCTTTATATGAGCGAAATAAAAATGGATCCACATATCCACCCACATAAGATATTAAAAAACCGTAACATTTTCACATGTTTCACATACTTCTTTGTATAAAGGGCGGGATGTTGAGAATATGTTCTAACTATTTCTGGTGTGGATAGATCTATCCTGGGTATTGATAGAAGGACCAATAGACAACCCAAAATCAGTGCTGGAATCTTTACAAAAGGGATAAGACTAATTAGAAACCCAATAGACCCCCAAAGCCAAAACGCAACACTCTTTCTGGCATCAGTTTTTGCTAAACGGATGAGTTTTAAGGTTGTTAACTTATTTGTTCTGTCATCCTGAACCATTATACTCTAACCATCATAACGAAGATTTTTTCCGTTGTCAGGTCCACCTTGACCCCACACCCATACAGAACGAAAATAAGCTTGTTTCTCTGGTGGTAAACCATCAATAATCTGCTTTGGTACAGAGGGTTTATGGAATTGACAACCTACGAAGTTATAACAGTTAAACACAGCAATCCGTGGTCTGTCCGGATTTTTCCAGGTGACACCAGAATGACACAGATTCTCAGTGAAAATAATCGCAGAACCTGGAGGACAACTATAGGTCTCAAAAAGTGTAGATTCTGTAGTACGATGTACTTCTGGTATCTGGAAATTAGCTTTATGACTTCCAGGTAAGAAAAGTGTTCCACCTTCACCTGTTTTAACTTCATTCAACTCAAAAACTACACGTGTTAGTGCAGAATATATCTTTCCATTTGTACATTGATAACTAAAGTTAGGATTTACATTCTTCACACCACCGTGTGGTGCTGGACCACCGTCACCTTCAGAACGATATGTGAACCAACTTGATTCCATACGAATCTCACCCAATATCTCTTGAAGAATATCGACAATAACTGGATGGTCAATCAATAAGGATGATGCCCCACCAGGAAAACGTCTTTCATGTTCTGGTAATGACTCCGGATCAGACCGAATTGTATCAATTTGTGATTTTATTTCATCAACTTCAGATGCGGTTAACACCTCAGGAAGTAATAAATAACCTTTAAGATCAAAAATGAATTTCTGTTCATCAGTCATGTGATGCCTCTTAAATAATCAACGTTATAAAATGATTCTATCAGAAAACTCATTTAATTGAAATGAAAACGAATTTATCTACAAAAATGTTGATTTTTCAATTCCATAGTAATTTATCAGCTATTCTATATTAATTTCATTCATTACACCCGTTTTGAAAGTCTGAATTTGAGCCTTTATCACTTATAAATGAATAGTTCAAATTCTTGACTTCAAGGCATTGATGTGCTATACTTACAACCGTATTAAAATAAAGAGATTCAGTAGCAATTCTAATCTCTAATACCTATTTACACTCATTATTGATTACAACAATGGAGACTAACAATGGATTTCAAACAATCATTAGATAACAAAATTTCAAAATATAACCTGCTTGATCATCCATTCTATCAGGCATGGAGTGCTGGTGAATTACCAGTTGAAGACTTAATGTGTTACGCGCGTGAATATGGGGCATTTATTACTACAATACCAATGGGATGGGAAGCTTTGAATGACAGTGAAACTGCAGAAGAAGAAACAGAACATATTGAGATGTGGGAAGACTTTGCCGATGGATTGAATACCCAGATTTCTAAGGCTCATATTCCAGAAGTACAATCTCTTTTAGATACTGCAAAAACACTATTTTCACAACAAGAATCTGCATTAGGCGCCCTCTATGCTTTTGAAGCACAACAACCAGAGACTGCCAAGTCAAAATTAGCTGGTTTGAAAGAGTTTTATCAACTTCCTGAGAAAGTTGAACTATATTTTGAAACACATTCACATAATGAGCATGAAGCCGAAAAACTTCTACATAGAATTAGTGAATTACCCACGGAAGCTCATCAAGAAGTTTTAGACGCTTGTGAACAGATGAGTAGTGCTTTATGGAATGCACTCACTGGTATTCACAATGCAGAATGCGTATAATACTGTAAGAAAATACTTTGATGCGCTTCTAAACAGAGACGCTGATACATTAACTTCATTGATGCTTCCAAGAACATACTATATAAAAATAGGCACGGATTCTGATGAAGTAATTGAAGGTGCTGAAGGTATTACAGCATATTACAAAAACCATGTTGAAAGTACAGAGGATTTCTGCATCACTTTTCTTAAGTTTGATGTTCAGGAACGAAATGATGTAGCTTGGTTCTATACACAACAAATATGGAAACTCAAATGGCAAGATGTTCCTGAGGAATTTGTAATGCGGATGACAGGTGTTTTAGAAAAGGTCAACAATACTTGGCTTTTTGCCCAAATTCATGCTTCTATTGGTGTGCCCACGCAATAGTAAGGAGTATTTCTTGAATATTTCAGTGGTGTCTTTTGATGGTGATATGACTTTATGGGATTTCCTCAAAGTAATGCAACACTCTCTTCAAAAGACATTAGAGGAGCTTCAAAAGCAGGTAAAATCTCAAAAGGTTTCAGATCTAACGATTGAAAAAATGATTGAAATCCGAAATCGCTATGCTGAAGATGTTCAAGGGAAGATTTGGAACCTTGAGGAAATTCGAAAAGGGGCATTTGAACGAACTCTTGAATATGTTGATCACCCCGATGAGAATCTTGCAGCACACCTAAATACTTTATATAGAAAACACCGTTTTGAAGATATAGAATTATATCCTGATGTAATTCCTACCTTTGATGTATTAGGTCAACATTTTAAAATAGGATTACTTTCCAACGGTAACACTTATCCAGAACGATGTGGCCTTGAAAACTATTTTAAATTCGTTGTGTTTTCACAAGATATACAAGTAGAGAAACCTGATCCAAGGTTTTTTGAGATTGCAGCTGAACAATGTGGTTTTGAATTAACTCAGATGCTTCATGTAGGCGACTCACTTGTGAATGATGTTTATGGTGCTAAAAATGTCGGTGGTCTTACTGTCTGGTTAAACAGAAATGGGGAGACTAACAACACAGAAATTACACCCCACTATGAGGTGAGTTCCCTCACTGAAATCCTTCCAATTTTAGGATTGTAAATCAATTGGTGCAATGAGGGTTTCATTTTTTGTGTAGAGTCATAATTTAGTACTATAGTTTGGACAGTTTTGTCCATATCGTGCTTTGTTTCCGTCATCTTTTTTATTGTTTCGTACACATACATAACCCGTTATAAATAAACTCGGATGACCCTAATAGCAGCCCCGTAGGGGCGAAATGTCTATAGAAAAGGCGGTCCACCCACGACCAAGCCCCGTAGGGGCGAAATGTCTATCCCGGAAAAAAGTGTCCAAAGTTTATTAATTTGGTAAGTTAAACCACAGCATGAAACCTTCAGACAAATCAGATTCTATCCTGTAGAAGGAGATTCCACTTACAGACCTTCTCCTCTTCTGTAGGAAAGGATTTCGATCCCCGATTACTATCCCATTCTGATTTACACAATTAATTTATAGAATAACCTGATTCTTTTTTAAGGGCAGTACATAATCCTCGCCTGCGTTTATGATTGCCTGACAGAAAGGTTTTGTGTCAAAAGTACGTTTGTTGTGATGACTTCATTTGACACATCAAATGCGTTTAGGATCTCTATTGAGATAGGATTTCGTTGGTCTTATCGCAAATCCCAATCTATGTGAGTGTAATCCTAACTCCTGTGAAACAACAGAGAGTAAGTGGGCTTGTTGTCGCCTCACTTTTTTGAGAAGTACGCATCGTTTTACCATCTATAGCAACTGCGTCAAGACATCCTTCCAAATCAGGACGACTCTCAAGAAAGTTATTTACCCATTGCATCAATACCTTTTCTACTGCCGCCACATCTAATACCATTTCTAAATGAAATGTCCTTTTATTGTAACATATACTGCCAAAACAAATGCGGATGACATACTTTATTCAATAAAAATGAAAATAAATTGAAGAAAATAACTATATCTAACAACTAATATTACCAAATGCTACTTTTTTTAGCACAAACTTCAAGAAAATTGATTAAAGATATTTAGATTACATGAGTAAATCCTACTTAAAACCAAAACTCTAATGGGAAGTATATAATTAGAGAATAAATGATGACTATGTATAAAAACGATCCTAAATACAAACCAAATATAAAAAGTATTTATGTCAAAAAATTGACTTTAATATACAGTTTGAAAAATACAAAATCCGTAAGGACAACAAAAACACAAAATCACACTTTT
>CAZZBB010000020.1:0-25519 GCA_964652195.1 uncultured bacterium
TGAAAGTATAAGTAGTGTTTGTAGTATCCAGAGTTTAGAAACAACGATTATCATCTTCTCTGCGTTATCCGTGTAATATGTGTAATCCGCGTAATCCAAACACAAGACAACGGAATTCATGTCAAAAACTTTACATACCCGCATCAATCTTGACAATTTACCTTAGATCAGATATACTAATTTTGTTATATTATTTATAAACGGAGCATTAATGCAATACAAAGGATTCAATCTTGATCCGTTTCAAGTAGAAGCAATTGAAGCGATTAATCGTGATATATCGGTTATAGTTACTGCACCTACTGGAGCAGGAAAAACTGTTATTGCAGAATATGCTGTAGAAAAGTGTCTTCAAACCAACAACCGTGTCATCTACACCGCTCCAATAAAAGCACTAAGCAACCAAAAATATAGAGATTTCCAATCAATATATGGTGATAGAATCGGTATCGTAACTGGTGATGTCGTCCTAAATCCGTATGCCCAAATCTTATTAATGACAACAGAGATATTTAGAAATACAATCTTTGACGATATCGCAAGATTACAAGATGTATCTTATGTTATTTTTGACGAAATTCACTATATAAATGATATTGAACGTGGTACTGTTTGGGAAGAAAGTATTATCTTTGCACCACAACATATAAAATTCGTAAGTCTTAGTG
This sequence comes from uncultured bacterium, assembly GCA_964652195.1. Classification (GTDB taxonomy): domain Bacteria; phylum Poribacteria; class WGA-4E; order WGA-4E; family WGA-3G; genus MSPOR6. Next base: position 669 of record CAZZBB010000020.1, read on the forward strand.
CTACGATACCAAATATTCAATCTTTTTCAGAATGGATGCAAAGTGTAAGAGATATTGATATCAAAGTTGTTGAGGAATTAGAACGACCTGTTCCATTAGAACATAATCTTTACTATCAAGGATTTGGGATTGGGAATATAGAACATCTCAAAGATTTACGCAGAATCGCTAAGAAGAAGAGTCGTAAGAAAAAAAAATCTAAAAGTAAATCTCAAAAGACAAGTGAAAATAATAGCAAAGATAAAGATACAATTCCCAAAGGTATTCTTCCGACTAAACTAATTCCATACTTACACGATCAGAAAAGACTGCCCTGTTTATATTTCTGTTTCAGTCGTAAAAGATGTGAAAGTAACGCGCGTTATTTTTCATCATTAGCCAAACCCAATTTCCTGAATGAAAGTAAAAGAGAATTAATTTTAGATAAATTTGATACGCTTTGTCGACAGTTTGATATTGTTGAAGAGAAGAAAATTGAAGAATTTAGGAAATTAATACAATCTGGAATTGCTTATCATCATGCAGGAATGTTACCCACTCTTAAAGAAGTTGTTGAAAGGTTGTTTACATCCGGTTTAATCCAGTTATTATTCACAACAGAAACATTTGCTGTTGGGATTAATATGCCAGCATGTACAGTAGTATTTGATAGTCTTGAAAAATATGATGGTGTCAATTACCGTTATCTTAAGGCGCGAGAATATCACCAGATGGCAGGAAGGGCAGGCAGACGAGGTATTGACGAAATCGGATACGTTTATTCACAAATTCAACCGCTAAATGCAACTTATCATGACGTAAGTAAAGCAGTTTCAAAAACAATAGAACCCATCAATAGTCAGTTTAATTTATCCTATTCAAGTATTCTAAACTTGTATGAGAAATTCGGGGAAGGTATATATGATGTCTATACGATGAGTCTTAGTAACCATCAAAACTTTAAAATAATTAGTGAATTAAGAAAAAAGATTGACCAACAAGATAAGAAAAAAGAACAATTGCCACTCCCAACCTGTATCCATGATAACATTGATGCAATTGAACAGATTGCGGGATACTATAGACAGAAACGTAATACTAATGATTCACTTGAAAGATTGTATGTAGAGTTAGCAACGCTTAAATCACAATTGCCCAAAGGAAAATCCGGGAAAAAGGAACAAGAAAAGAAATTTGAACCTATTAATTGTGAAATTAAAAGATTGCAGAGCGATTTTTCAAATTATCTTTGTACTGAATGCCATCAACAAAAAAAGTGTCTGAATAGATATCAAGCAATTCGTAAACATGAACAGTATATTGCGAATTTAAAGAAGAAACAGACTTCTATTGAAAGCTACCATCAGGAGCATATAGGTGCACGTCTGAATGTACTAAAGTCACTTGGTTATATTGAATCTGAAGCACTGCAACCACGAGGAAACACCGCATCAAATATTTATGGCTACGAACTCCAATTAACACAATTATTATATAATGGCTTTTTCGAACGGATGACAGAAGATGAAATCAATTGTCTAATGATTACGATTGTATCAGAACCCCGAAAAGATGGATATTTTAAAAAGCTTAAAGAAAAAAAAATGTTATCTATTCTTGGTGCTGTTACAGAGGAGATAATGTATATACGGAAATTAGAAGACAATCTAAACGTTACGGAATTAGTACCATATTTGGAAACACGTTTATGTACTGCTATGTTAGCTTGGAGTCGTGGTTGCTCATTCGATGAATTACCCGAATATGCAGATATTGATGATGGTGATTTTGTGAGATCGTTCAGGTTGGTTATAGACCAACTACGACAGATTCGTAGGTCAATGACCGGACACACAACATTAACTGAAAAACTTAATAGATGTATTGGTAAGATTAATCGTGATATAGTAGATGCTGAACGACAATTAAGAATTGGACAAGAACAGGATTTAGAACCAACTTATGAAAGCACTCATACAACCGAAACACTCGAAAATCCTATTATATAAAATGATATAGACCGAATTTCTGAATAAAGAGATCTTGGAGGTGAATATGGATAATAAAGATTTTGACCTGATAGGGAAATTACAAGTTAGAATAGCCAATGAAAATGATGCGGACCATCTTCAAACATACTGTTTTCCAGATAAAACGCAATCAGAAGTCGCTGAAGAATTAAAAGCAGATCTATCGGATGACAACAATACAATTCGATTGGTGGCTGATTCAAGCGGTTATGCTGTAGGACATATTTCAGTTGAATATCAGCCAACAAATCCAGGAACTGGACAGATTTGTAATCTCGCTGTTTCTGGACCTTTTCGATTGTTAGGTGTGGCTGACCACCTAATTGCAGCTGCAGAGTCAGCATCGAAAAACATCGGTTTGAATACGCTTGAAATAGAAATCAATTCAACAGATATTCCTGTGATACAAAGGTACAAGGATTGGGGGTTTTCTGAGAAACCGATTGTTACTTTAGAAAAGTCACTGTCAGTTGATGGAGTTGAATCTTCCATTGAGAATAGTGTAGATGATGAAAATACAGATGAACAAAAACAAGAAGAGACACCTGAACCAGAACAGCAAAGTTTATTAGACGAGAATTAATGTATACTAAATAGGAATAAGGTTAATTCCTGAGTATTGTTACTCAGAGACAGGTACACTTTATGAGAAAAATATGTCTATTAATTGGACTTATAATATTTGTATTAGGGTGTGGAAACCAAAATGAACACCTCGCCAAAGGAAAAGAGCTAATAAAATCTGATAAACGACGGAAAGAGGAACGCGCAGTTCGTGAGTTTAAACTGGCAATTGAAATGGAAACTCATAATGCCGAGGCACATTATCTGCTCGGATTTTACGATTCACAAGAATATTACGAGATTAATCAATCAGATTGGAACAAGGCATCAATTGCCAAACGTGGACAACATATGTTTAAGGCATATCAAGAGGATCCATCTGAATATCTTGAAATATTGATATTTGATACCCTTAGAGACGATGATGTAAATGTACAAAATGCTGCTTTAGAGGCTTTAACTCTTGTTTACCAACAGGGTGATCGAAAACAACTCTTAAAGCAACTTGAAAAAGCAATTAAATCTAATGACAATAGAGATCGACATGATGCACATTGGGTCATGGCAAATATTGGTAAGTCAGATCCATCTACAATTGTTCCATTGTTGGTCGACCTATTAAAACATAAACAAATGGGGACGCGCCTAAATGTTGTTAAAGCATTGGGTGAAATTGGAAGTGAAGATGCTATACCTGTCCTTGCTACTATAGTAGATTCAGGTTCAGCAAAACGTGAATCTGATCGTGAAGAACCGGAAGTACGCCAATTGGCAGTTGCTGCACTCGGGAAAATTGGAGGAAAAGCTGTTCCTGAACTCGTAAAAATTACCAAAAATAAGGGGTCCTCTCTAAGAGTAGATGCAATTCGGGCTTTATCAACACTTGGGGATGAAAAAGCAGTACAGCCTCTATTGGATGCATTAGAAGAAAAAAGCACTCGTGAAGTAGTTGTTAATTTTCAGAATTAATCAATAGACTTGGATATATTTTCAATGAAATTACTCAGAACATCCATTTTGAATGGAACGTTGATGTATAGGTTTATTCCTATAATTTTGTATATTGTTTCACTTCTCTTTGTATTAGGTTGTGAAAACACTTACTATGATGATTATTCAAAAATGGAAGTCCAGCAGCTTGATAGAGATCTTGAAAACCGTTGGTCCACAAGTGGTGTAGTTGTCAAGAATATTACTCAGAATGGACCTGCAGATAAGGCAAATCTATTACAAGGAGAACTTATTTCCTATATCATAGGTGAGTATCCAATCAATAGTACAGCAGACTTCAAACGCGCTGTAAAAAAAGCAATTGCTAAAGACAATAACTTACTTCTGTATATTAAAGAAAAACCACCAATTCGAATTGCTATACGCCAAATCGGTGATAAAGTTGGAATTGAGGTAGAGAGTAAAGATAGTGTTAAAATCAAAAACATAATCCCGGGAACACCTGCTTCTAATAATCCTGACATTCAAGTTGGTGATATAATAGAAAAGATTGAAGATGAAAGGAAAATATTCAGTCTCGCAGACTATAAGGATTCAATCACAGAATTTGCTAAGATGAGTTCTAAAGTGAAGTTTAGGACTTCAGAATTGATCGGTGTAAAAATTGCCTCTGTGACTGCTCTTGGAAACTTAGGTGATGCGAGAGCAGTAAATCCTTTGATTGATGTATTACAAAACAATCCTGAGTTGTCTTTACGGAAATCAGCTGTAAAGAGTTTGGAAAGACTTGTAATTTTAAGTGGTCTCAATCCACTTTTTACAAAATATCGAGAACAGAATGTAAATCAATTACCGCTTGATAGCCTTGACCTTAAACTTCGTGAATCAGCAGAAATCCTTGGACTCTTAATGATTGATACAACCGCAAAAACAGCGACTCTTGAAGCTCCATTCGGTATACAATTTCGCAGACGATCAGACCAGTTATACAAACAAGTCAATAACGGTGAACTTGTTGAAGTGACAGAAAAATATATAAAACTATCTAATGAACCTGATCAGGAAATACGAAGAGCTTGTCTATCAATTTTAGGAATTCTAAAGCCAGAAACCTCTATTCAACATCTTATAAATGTACTAATAGATAAAAACGAAATTCCCGGCATACGTTTCCAAGCAGGATTAGGATTGAGTAGGATTGGTGATCCATCGGTTGATGCTCTTATTTCTGTCTATAATCAAGCAGATGATGCTGGTAAAGATATAATTGTTTCCTCATTGGGAACAATAGGTGGACAAACCGCACGAGACTTTCTCATAGAAACTTTGGATTCAACTGTTAATCCTGCAATACAATTAACTCTCGTAGATGCAATAGCAAAAATAGGCGATACACCCTCCTTAACTGCACTTGAACGACAACGGGATCGTCTACAGGAAGAAGATTCAGCAATTCGTATATTCCTGGATGAGGTATTCAACAGTCTGACATTTCAGGATAGCAACGAAATACCGAACTAACTGACCAAAGTATTTTTGACTGAAGGATATAATGTCATGCAGAGTGTCCAAAATTACGAACAAAAGAAATGAAAATTGGATTGGTTTCTGACCTACATACGGATGCAACACAAGCAAACAAAGATCTAATCCCATTTCTTGTCTCTGCAATTAAAGCTGCAGAACTTGATGCTTTTATCCTCGCAGGAGATATTGCCTCAAGTCTAACTGAATTCTACGATATTTTAGAGCAATTTAATAAAACACAATTACAATGTATTAAGTTATTCGTTCCGGGAAATCACGATATTTGGGTGAAGAAGAATGGAATGATGACCAGTACACAGAAATGTGGGATTATTTCTGAAATCTGTCAAGATCACGATTTTCACTCATTGATAGATAAACCGTATATTAAAGATAATATCGGGTTCTGTGGAACCATTGGCTGGTACGACTATTCATTTGCACCGAAAGAATTCAACCTCTCCATTGAACAATATAAAAAGAAACAATTGAATGGAAGAATTTGGAGTGATAAACAATACGCAAAATGGGAGGACACTGATCAAGCGATTGCAAAAAAGTTTGAGGATCAACTTTCAACTCATATAGCCTCTATTGGTGATAAGGTAGAGAGAATTGTAGTTGTTTCACACCATGTTCCTTTCCAACAATGTATACGATACCGTGGCGACTTATCTTGGGATTATTTTCACGCCTATATGGGAAGTGAAGGCATAGGAGAAATATGTTTAAAAGAATCCCTTATAACTCATGTCTTTTTCGGGCATTTACATGAAACTGTGGATCAAGTGATTAATAATCTTAGAGTGGTCTGTTCACCCGTTGGGTATCTACATGAATTCCCACAGGATGGATTACAAATCTATGCTAATAAATGTTTGACTTGTATAAGTTTAGATGATTAATTTTAAAAAGGTCTGAAGGAGAGTGTAATGGAGATAACCCTTACAAATAGCAATGAACAAGGGGCATTGGATTTTCCATGGGGAGCAATCAAATGGTTATGTAACGACCAAATTGATCCTAAAGCTGAAATGACATTCGGTATTGTCTATATTAATGCAGGTGAGGGAAATCCAACACACTATCATCCAAATTGTGAGGAACTCATCTATGTTTTATCGGGTGAATGTGACCACAAATTAGGTGATGAAATCATACCCCTTAAACCGGGTATGATGTTGCGAATACCACGAAATATTAAACATAATGCTGTAAATACTGGATGGCAACCGGTAACTATGATTATCTGTTATTCAGATGCTGACAGACAGACTGTATTCTGTGATGAGTAGTCTGGGAAAATGAATAAATAATCCAAAATACGTGATTTAATATGTCTAAAACAAATAGGTGTAAAGTTAAGATTTGTGGTATTACATCTGTTCATGATGCTACTCTTGCTAAAAATGCAGGAGCGGATTATGTTGGAATCTTGGTTGATGTCGTATCTTCTGAACGCTCATTGAAAACTAAGCAGGCTATAAGAATCGCAAAGGAAACTCCAATACCAACTGTGTTGTTATTATATAATAGGACTACAAAAGATATCCAAACGTCTGTTAACCAAATACAACCGTTTGCTCTACAACTTCTCGGACAAGAAACACCATCACAAGTTGAGGAACTCAAAAAAACAGTATCTTGTCAACTATGGAAATCAGTTTATTTACCTGCTGGTGATCCTATTAGTGTAGATAAATCTCTCATCTATGATCAAATGGAAGCGTATTCAAATGCTGGCGCGGATTATCTATTATTTGATACTGTTGATACAAGTCAGACACCCCCTCGATATGGTGGCACAGGTAAAACGTGTGATTGGGGACTGGCAGCTGAATTAATTACTGATAGTCCATTACCTGTATTTTTCGCTGGGGGGATACGTCCTGAGAATGTAAAGAATGCAATTGAAACGATGAATCCATACGGAATTGATTTGTGTTCTGGGGTGGAAGCAAGTAAGGGGGTTAAGGACAATGGAAAGTTAATTAGTTTAATGGATCAAGTGTCAAGAGCAAATCATTGAAATAATTATTCGTTTCGTGTAAATATCAACTTTGATATAGTAGTATATCTATTTAGAATATTTTATGTGTAACCGGTATAAATATTTCAATTGATGTGTCAATCATAAAGGAGAAAATAATGCTATTTTTTAGATTTCGTTTTTTAACTATTTTAATGATAATAGGTATGTTAATTATTGGTTGGTCTGAAGCGTTTGCCGATGGTCATGAAGTTGAAGAAGCGATGGAAGAAAAACCGAAGATTTCCGGGTGGTTCCAGATTGATGTGGATAGTTTAGGTCCCTATTTTCTAATTGGTGCAAGTCATCCAATCGGTGGTGGACTTTCATTTGATTCTAATATCTATATCAATGGTAATCCAGCACCCGATGGATCACGCCAGTTTTTGGGTGAGTATGATATGGGTATTACGTTCCCTGTAATTGCAAATGACAGCATGGCACTTCTGTTAACACCAATGCTCGGTGTTGGATTTAATTATGCCACCTCAGATGGACCTTATGCCTTATACCCACAAATCTTCGCTATCCTACCTGCTGGGAAAATCTTTGGTTTCCATTGGACAATCAGCACATTCAAAACCATTTTTGATGACCAAAGCCTGAATGAAGTTTACAACAGGACTTACATTACATACGCATTAAGTGAAGTAGTGGCTGTTGGTCCACAGTTTGAATCAGTGATGGGTCTCGGGGATGGTGGTGGACTGTGGGCACTTAATTTTGGTGGACGTTTGAACCTAAATTATGGTGAGAATAATACACTCGGTATATATGTTGGATATGAGACCGAAAAGATGGAAGATGAAACCGGACTTACCGGTAGAATGAATTTTACACGGAGATGGTAATTTACTGATGTAGGCGTGGGAACTGTCCGCGCCTATATTCTTCCTGAACTATTCATATAGAAAAATATGAATAGTTCTATCTTTAGCACGAGAAAATGTTGGTAAAGTACTCACTATACGACATCGTTTTCTTATCCATTTTCTAACATTCTGATCTGCATCGAACACATTAAAACTTGCCACATCCACAACAAACCACCAGCGATTCTTGCTTGATTCAACTTTTTCCTCAAACTTCTCCACATTTTCTAACAATTCTCCAACATATACTTGTTCCATCTGCGGAAGATAAAACTCACCCATTCGTGGTTCTGAAAGCACTACCCTATCTTCAGCATTCATTTGTAATTCAAGATAATTAAAGGCTTCACTCCATTTTGGCCTTCCTCCGTTTTCGTACCTAAAATACAGATAATCTTGCGATAGAAGTCCCACAATTAATACTAACGGAAGTAAAGACTTTAATAAGATATGCTTATTATCACCTATTAAACCCCATAGGTGAATACATACAATTGCTGAGAGAATAAAATATGCAGGTGTTGACCAAAATAGATAATAACCAGCCACATTCTGTAACTGCGATGCAAGAATTAGTAGAATAAGCGGGAAACCTGCAAAACAGAGTAAAAATCGGGTAGGTCTATCTTTCCAATACACAATTCCAGAGATGAAAGCTGTAACTGCTATAGGAATACTAACTCCCTGTACCAGTGTCAGCAGAATATAAAATGGACTCCGACCCCATTCATTATATCCCCAACCTGAAAATAGATGGTTTCTTATATTGGGAGCTAAAAGTAAGAAGACCGGGATAGTAAAAGGAATAAAAAAAATCAGAAGGTTGATAATCCGTCTGCGACTTCTACTTTCTAACAGAAGAGTGATAGAATAGACTGCTAACGCTGGTACAATTGTAGCTGCAAGCAGATGAGACAAGATTAGAAAGACACAAGAAAGTAATGCACTAATGGTAAATAATAAGGAGTCTCTTTCTAATGACCTATAAAAAAACCAAGCAGTCAATGCCCCAAAAAGAAAGGTCAATATATATGATCGGGTATTCTGAGACCAAAATATATGCCAATTAGATAACGAAACAAATAATGCAGCAAGAATACCTACTTTTTTATCATATAAGGTCTGAGACAGATAATAAATAATCGGGATAGATAGTATACCGGCAAGACAAAAAATAAACCTGTATCTCCATTCATCACTCCCACCTAATAGGAATGAGAGTTTATCGCTTAGATAAGCTGAGAACTTCGTAGCAAAATATGGAATTGGATTAATAGGAGAATTACTGAGAGATAGATCTTTAGAATCAAGAATAGTAAGAACTTCATCAATCCAAAAACTCCAATTCCCAAGATTCCAAAATCGTAATAATGCCCCAATACAGATTATAATTATAAGAAGAATATGCTTATTTTTTAGGCAGTTTTCTGATGAAATTTTCAGCATTTTTAACGTGATTTTACAACAAAAGTTACGGAATAAAAACCAATTCTTTCACACCTAAAATCTATCATAGGTATTCGTTAAATGGATTCAACTACAGGGTGTCTTAGGTTGATAGGAAATTGAAGAGAAGAACAATTGGTACAAAAGATAGATTTAATGATATTGGCACGCATATTGCTTTAATGTGCATAGTGCAACTAAGCACAGATTCTATCACAAGATAATGTCAGAATCAAGAATAGTTTCAATGACTGACATAGATGATTTTCAATATGCTCGTAAAATGTTTGAAATTAAAAATTCTAAGGAGTTTCTAATGAAGATTAAAGGATTATGGTTAGCTCAATTATTAGCGATAGTTTGTATTCTCGGCGTGACATCCGTTCCTATGGCTTTTGCTGATGCCCATGGGGCAGGTGAAGAGATGGAACATGGAACCAGTGAAGAGATGGAAATGGAAACGTCAAGTATAGATGGTTGGTTCCGAACTGATACAGATAGCTTAGGCACACAAATTTGGTTTGGTGCGACTCATTCCTTGGGTGGTCTTTCAATTGCAAGTGATATTTATGTTGTTGATACCTTTGGTGAGTTTGATCTTGGACTGGCACTTACCGCAGTTGAAAGTGATTCATTATCACTCAGTTTTACCCCGATGGTTGGTATTGGCTTTGATTATGCAACACCGAACGGACCATCTTCGCTTATTGCCCCTCAACTTTTTACCATTCTAAGTGCAGGTTCAATTTATTTTGAATCTTGGATTCAAGGATTCTTCAATACACCTTTTGATGAAGAAGCCGCTGACTCACTTTACACACGTGATTTTATTACCTATTCACTTAGCGATACTGTGGCTATTGGTCCACAAGTTGAAGCAACGATTGATTTAGGTGATGATAGTGGTCTTGGAAGTTTGGCTGTTGGTTTACGTCTGAACTTGGGATACGGTGAAAACAATACACTTGGAATCTTTGGTGGTTTTGAAACCCAGAAAAAAGACGATGAATCTGGAATTACAGGAAGAATGACCTTCCTTCGTACTTGGTAAGATGTAATTAGTTAATCCATAGCGAATCAAGAATATTGATAAACCTTGATTCGCGGACTTCAAGCATAGAAAGTTTCATGATAATCCTATGTTATCGTAATTCCTCTGTCTATGAAGAAAGTTGGATGTAAAAGGAGATCTTTTTCGAATGAATAAACGGATAATCATTACGATTCTTACCTTAACGTGTCTATTGAGTCTCAACGCCTTTGCCCTAAACGGTTTAGTCGATAAAGATGGCAAACTCGAAATGGTTGAAGAATCAAAATACATGGGTGATACGCTTTGGGTGCTTGTCGCTGCGTTTCTTGTTTTCTTCATGCAGGCAGGATTTGCAATGGTGGAGTCGGGTTTCACCCGTGCTAAGAATGCAGTGAACATCCTTATGAAAAACCTAATGGATTTTTCTATGGGTTCGATCGCTTATTGGGCAATCGGTTTTGCGATAATGTTTGGTGCAGGAAATGCATTTATGGGGACGAGTGGTTGGTTTGTTCCATCTGAATCTTTATCAGTAGGTGCAGATACAAGTACGAGTGTTTTTAGTTCTTTAGAATGGAGTTCAGTACCAACCTATGCAGCCTGGCTTTTCCAGTTGGTATTTGCAGCAACAGCCGCAACAATTGTTTCAGGGGCTATGGCAGAAAGAACACAATTTAAGAGTTACCTAATATATAGTGTTTTCATTACAGGTCTCATTTACCCTATCGTTGGTCATTGGATATGGGGTGGTGGATGGCTATCAAGTTTCGGTGCAGGTATGCTTGATTTTGCTGGTTCCACAGTCGTTCACTCTACGGGTGGTTGGCTTGCCTTGACCGGTGCTATTGTTTTAGGACCCCGAATTGGTAAGTATGATAACGACGGAAAACCGAGACCTATTGCTGGTCACAATCTACCGTTAGCGGCGCTTGGAGTTTTTATTCTCTGGCTCGGTTGGTTTGGATTTAACCCCGGTAGTCAAATGGGTGCAGATGCAGCAGATATTTCTTTAATTGCAATTACGACAAATATTGCCGCCGCTGCAGGGGCTATTACGGCTATGATTACTGCATGGATCTTTCTTGGCAAACCTGATGCAGGTATGGCACTCAATGGGGCACTTGCAGGTCTGGTAGCAATTACAGCTGGATGTGCTTTCGTTAGTCCTCCTTCAGCATTTATCATTGGGGCATTAGGTGGTATCGTTGTTGTCCTCAGCGTGCTTCTACTTGAAAATCTTCGTATTGATGATCCAGTTGGGGCGATTTCGGTTCATGGAACATGTGGGGCATTGGGAACTATCCTACTCGGTTTCTTCCATAGTGAACAAGGTATTATCTTTGGTGGTGGATTCGGGTTCCTCTGGGCACAAATCGTTGGTGTCGTCGCTGTTTTTGTATGGTGTCTGGTTACAGGATTCATCCTCTTCTATGGAATTAAAGCAATAACTGGTTTACGTGTTACTGAAGAGGAAGAGATGGAAGGACTTGATTATGGTGAACACGGTGCCAATGCCTATCCAGACTTCAATGTGTCATCTATAAGATAGACTAATTCCACAAATACCTTCCAAATTGGGAGGAAAATTGAGAATAGGGACGTCCGCAGAAGATAAACTGATCCCTGAGTTTTACTTCGGTAAATGTGGTCGTTCCTATTCTTGTTGGTATCAACACTATCAATAGGTCATATTACTTGATACCTTATAGTTATTTTGCTAAAATCTGAAGTCAATACTTGAGGAGAAGGTCATTACTGACAGTTTTATCCCTAACGATTACGATAATTATATAAAAACAAAAGTAGACAATTAAGTCTGCCTTACAGTTATTACTAAACAAGTCAATTCTACTTGTTTCTACTAAGGAGGAACAGATGCAACAACGATGTGCATCGCAATTTACAAGGAAACGTATTAGTTACACCATAATTGGTGTTTTAGTTCTAATATTCTTATTTGCAGGATTACCCAGTCTCTTAGCACAAGAAACTACTGCTGAAGCACCCCCGGAACTTAATTCAGGGGATACAGCATGGATGATTACAGCGACGGCTCTTGTGTTATTTATGACGATACCCGGACTGGCATTATTCTATGGTGGTCTGGTCCGTGTACAGAATGTACTCTCAGTTCTCATGCAGTGTTTTGTCTTAACTGGGATTATCACTATTTTATGGGTAATCTGTGGTTACAGTTTAGCATTTAGTACTGCTGGTATGGAAGCAGGTAAACTGACATTTGGATCTTTTGTAGGGGGATTAGATAAGATATTCCTGTCAGGGATTAATGTTGACAGTTTATCTGGAACAATTCCTGAGACAGTTTTTCTTACATTCCAATTGACTTTTGCTATTATTACACCCGCTTTGATTGCTGGCGCTTTTGCAGAACGTATGAAGTTTTCAGCTATGTTAATCTTTTCCATACTTTGGTCAATTATCGTCTATGCCCCACTTTGCCATATGGCATGGTCAGGTGATGGTTCACTGTTTGGCGACATAATTGGAGCACTTGATTTTGCGGGGGGTACAGTTGTCCATATAAATGCAGGAATTGCAGCATTAGTTGCAGCGATTTTAGTTGGAAAGAGAATAGGATATCAAACCACTGCAATGCCACCACACAGTTTAACCCTTACTGTTGTCGGTGCATCAATGCTTTGGGTAGGATGGTTCGGTTTCAATGCCGGAAGTGAATTGGCTGCGGATGGAACTGCTGGAATGGCACTTCTTGTTACACAGGTTTCTACTGCAACCGCTGCAATCACTTGGATGTTTATTGAATGGATTAAACACGGTAAACCCAGTGTTTTAGGTATCGTAACGGGTGCCGTTGCTGGATTGGTGGCAATTACACCTGCTTCAGGAACTGCTGGACCGATGGGAGCTCTGATAATAGGATTCCTTTCAGGAGCAATTTGTTTCTGGGGTGCTACAAGCTTAAAAGCTAAACTTGGTTATGATGATTCATTGGATGCATTTGGCGTACACGGTATCGGTGGGATAATTGGTGCATTACTGACAGGAATTTGTGCTGATGCAGCTTTAGGCGGTGCTGGTTTAGCCGAAGGTGTTTCAATGGTACAGCAAGTCTGGGCACAATTACTAAGTATAATTGTAACCATTATTTGGAGCGGCATACTATCCTTCATAATCCTAAAAATCGTTGACGCCATTGTTGGATTACGCGTTGAAGGTGATGACGAAATGATGGGACTTGACCTATCACAGCACAACGAACGTGGATATAATCTATAGATACCAACAAATGAATGATATTCTATACAGTCATTCAACTATTTGTAATAAGGACGGACATAATGTCCGTCCTTATTTTATTTCTACTGTTCAGCAATTCTACCTGCAATTTCACCTTCATCCATCTTATCCTTTCTAACAAGTAGATTCTCTTCTGCCCCTATACTTCGGTATACATCTTCAATCCAGGATGTGTCAAAAACATCACCTGTGTTATGTATTATTAGATTCCTTGGTGCAATCAATGCTCCAGCAGTACGAAAATCACCTACCCTCCGAATACTCGGAATCGGTAATGAATCTAAAAAAGAATTATCATCACTATTATCAAATTGTGCTGCATCAACAACAATATTCTTTATATTTGTAAATCCAGCCGCGAGTAAACTCCACAATCCAGCTTCTCCAATACCAATTAAACTAACCTCGGATACATCACCTCTTGTAGAATAATATCGTAGGGTCGTTAAAATATCCTGGATACGTAATGCAGCAGTTGTCAGATTATATGTAGTGAAAAAACCTGTTTCTTCAGATCTTTCATACTCCCCGTGTTCTCCAGTTCCAAAAACGTCAATTATCAACACCTTCCGATCAGAACTAATCAAATCTGCGATAAATAGTAAAGGTTCCCCAGAATCCGGATCTATCAATTTTTCTTTACCTTCAGGGTGAACAATAACGACTACAGGATCATGACCTACCAACGGTTCAGTACGGAATAGGACTGAAGGAATTGTATCACCAATACCTTTCCTACCTATAACCAAATGTTGCGCTGAGAAATTAGGCTGATAACTTGTTGGGAATGCCCCTTTTGGTTCGGTAAGCATGATTTCACTACTTATTGGGATATGCAATCCAAGTGCATGTTGTAATGCAGAACCCATATCGTCTGTAAATTTCTTGTGTTCCTTAGCGTTTGATGGTTTCGTATTATCAATCGCTACGGCTGATCGTTTAATCCATGCTGGTAATATCTCATCCTGTTTCAAAGTATGAGATGGTAGTTCTCTGTCTGCAAAAGCCAATAAATCCTCATCAGATTCTACCTCATAAGGCACTTCTTTGTATGTAGATGTGTCCTCCACTTCTAACAACCATTTAGCAAACCATGCATATACTGCTTCCCGACTTGCCAAATTGTAATTATGTTCTGCATCAACCTGTACTTGATGAATCTTATCCTCAGCATCAAAAAATGAATATATACTCTTGATTGCAGGATATTCCACTGAAGGTGTCTTTGATGTCCAATCACCTGTACAAGATACAAGAAGGAGTGGTCGTGGTGCCATCAATGCACCTATTTCAAGGTTGCTTGTTTCTAAACGTAGATTTGGCGCGTTTTCACAAATACAACCCCCCTGCATTGTTGCCGAAATCATATTCACAGGTGCTGAGACCTTAATCCGCTCATCAACTGCAGTCAAAATGAATGTTTGTGATCCACCACCAGATGCACCTGTACAACCGATCCGTTCACTATCTACCTCAGGTAAACTTTGAAGAAAGTCAATGGCACGAATACCATTTTGTAGTTGTAATGCCATCGCACTTAAACCCCAGAGTGCTTCCCGCTCACCACCATAACGGTGGTCCATCTGTTTCCCACTATCATTATATCCAACCATATCATAAGCAAAAGCGATATAACCCTGTTTTGCAAAATTAATACATCGGGCAGGAATCGACCCGCGTTCGATATCCTCAATTCTACCTCGACTCCAATGTCCGTGTGGATTGAC
Source organism: uncultured bacterium (assembly GCA_964652195.1). Lineage (GTDB taxonomy): Bacteria > Poribacteria > WGA-4E > WGA-4E > WGA-3G > MSPOR6. Next base: position 16,106 of record CAZZBB010000020.1, read on the forward strand.
TATACCTGGAAAAGGTCCTGTCTTACCAATTGGTCTGTATAGATTACCAGTTGTTAGAAAACCTGGGAAAGCTTCAAAATATACTTTCTCCACAGAATAATCTTCATGTTCAATTTTGCCAAATATCTGTGCATTTAATGGAGAGGGGGCATGTTCTGGCAATAAGCCATTGGCAACCCGTATCTGTTGTCTTAGTGATTCAGACATCTTTTTCCATTCTTCCGCAGTATAGTTAGGAAATGTATACGGAGTGTTTAGATCTCGTGATACAGCACCTCTTGCATCATTAACTGTCTGAGTTGGATCAGCAAAAACATGGGCAAGTTCAAAATGTTGTTCAGCCATTTTAATTCTCCTCATAGTTGTCCATTATATATTAGGTCTATGGATGTAATATAGCAAAGATCCGTTTTATTCTCAATTCATTGGCTTCTTTTATTGTATTAATCATCTATATTATACCACTTCTAAGAAATGATGATGCATTACAGGTTTATGTGGGATTTCATCTAAAACCATTTCCAATATAGAAATGGTATAACATTTCTTCCTATTCTCTTCTGTGGGAGGGGATTCCGATCTCCGTTCGTTTGTAGTAGGGCAATTCATTGCCCGTCGATTACCCAAAATACTTCTTAATCTTCATCCAGTTTGTGTAGTATTTCAAGACATAAATAGCACCTAAGCAAAGGAGAATCATTTATAGAAATGGTATAATACTGCACAACCTTAAGGTGATGTGATACTGCATAACCTAAAGGTTATACATAAAAAAGAGACATTTCAATTTTTAAAAAAAATGTATGAAATGGTATTTAGTAGGTTTACACCAATGTCATGTAGTTTACTATCTACCAAGGTGATTCCTAATCTAAATAATACCATTTCTGATATATAATGTCTCTTTTGTAGCATAAACTTTCCAGTTTGTGCCACATTCATCTTCATTTCTAACAATAGGTAATGGGACAGAAATTAATAGAAATGGTATAAGGTATAAACTTGGTCTTCAAATTGATGTGATCTCCGAGACTGTGACTTACAGTTGAATTGGACAAAACAAATATGACAGAGTAGCGTTATAACCTGTTAATCCACTTGTTTTTTACCTTAAGCGTGGTATACTTAATGCTATTGTACGCAAATGGATTAGGACAATAAAGGATCACAAACTACCTTTGGAAATAACTCCCCTATGCCTAAACAAAACTTCAACGAAAAACTGATCGAACTTCTCAAAACCAACCCCGACTTCACTGACGAATCAGACGAACTCATACCCGCTGCAGTCAAAGACCACGCATGGAAACTTGACCTGAATCTTATCAGGTTACTCCTGTCCGATGCCGAGATAAAATCAACCTTCTTTAACGAAATTGACGGACATTGGGTATTCAACCACAATACCTTTATTGACTACATCAATGAAAAGAACTTTCTTGCCAATTCCTACACCCAATTCCGCAACAGAATCGGTTTGAACATTTTCCTACACCCAATTCCGCAACAGAATCGGTTTGAACATTGACGGTAAGTTTCTCCGTGAACGTGGCGAGGTATCACTTGTGTGGCCCTATAAAGATTGTGTGCTTGAAGGTGGACAAACAAAGGAAGAAGAAAAGCGTAAAGAGATAATCTTCAACGAAATCCTTGCACAAGACGAAATCAACCAGATGTTTGATCCGAAAGTGCTTACCAACTGGAAACGCCACACCGCAGCAGGTGAACAAGACGGTATTTCTAAATCTGTCAAGTGGCAGGGTGGAGACGATTTCATCTATTGCGAGCTGATGCGATACAACCAAACCTATATGGACAAAATCCAAGCAGCACAATCCTCCACAGAACTTGTCGCCCTCTGGCAAGAGATCGCCGAAAACTCCTTCCTGAATTGGTATGTCAACGCAGAATTGCCACAAGAAGCGTTAGACTATTTCAAAGCAATTGATGACCTTGAGGCACAGAAACATCTACTGGTAGAGTTGCTGGATAAGAACCAACTCTATGTCAATCTCTCTGAAATAGAGGATGTGGATTTTGCAGTGAGTGAGGAAGATAAGGCGTTGAATAAGAAGTTTTATGGTGAATAAACAGACCTTAGAAACTTCTCCTTCAAGCCGCCACTATTTTGTAGACGAAGGTGGCGATAGCACTCTCTTTTCCAAGACAGGAAAGGTATTGGTAGGCACAGAAGGATGTTCTCGCTTTTTCATACTCGGTTTGTTAGATGTGCCAAACCCAACGGCAATAAAGGATCGTTTTGATGCACTGCGCGCACAACTGATGAGTGATTCCTATTTCACAGGAGTACCGTCAATGCAGCCAAACGAACGAAAAACTGCTATTGCATTTCACGCCAAGGATGATTTACCTGAAGTTCGGAGGGAGGTATTTAGGATTTTACGTGACATGGAAGGATTGCGCTTTTACGCAGTTGTTGCCGATAAATTGAGCGTTCTTGAATACGTCCGCCAACGCAATAAATGGGAATCTGCTTATCACTATCATCCTAACAAACTTTACGATTATTTAACAGGACGTTTGTTCACAGAAAGACTAAGCCAGCATGATAGATATGATATTATCTTCTCAAAACGCTGTAAGTCCGACAGACTCACCACTTTACGCCAACTAGTTGAGACGGCTCGCTCTGGTCTGGCTGCGCAGCAGAATATGAATGCTAATACTACCATCCGCGTATCTGCCGCGACACCAAAGGAACATGCCGGTTTGCAGGCTGTCGATTATTTCGTTTGGGCATTACAACGACTTTATGAGCGGGATGAGGAGCGATATCTGTTATACCTATGGGACGCTTTTCGGCTTGTACACGATATTGATGACACGCGCGAAGCGAGTTATGGAGTCTATTACACTCAGAAGAAACCTTTGACAGCGGCAGCTTTAAGGTGGAGAAAATAAAAAACCAGGGATATAGGATTGTACGAACCACAGCCCGACAATCACGTGGCATGAAGCCATTTCGTCCCTGGCGATCATATTATATTTCATTTTGCGTAAAATGTCAATTAATATTTTGTATATTTCTGTTTGCTGATAAAGATCCTGGAAGATGGAGAATTCCCTAATTGGAACAGTTTGATATTGGGTGAATAGTCTTCTTTGTAGCGCGAACTTTTAGTTTGCGTGCTCATATGCCGAAACTGTAAGTTTATGCTACGGCAGTAATAGGAACTCTTTGTAGCGCAAACTTTTTGTTTGCGTGCTACAATTTCGTATCAACAAATGAATCATTTTGACTACAGACCTTTCTATCGTCGCAACTTGCCGCATATACAACCACCAGGTGCAACTTTCTTTTTCACATTCCATCTTGCGGGTTCCTTACCCCAAAGCATACTACGGCAGTGGAGATCAGAAAAAAGTTGGCTTGAGGAAGAAAAACTAAGTATTCTCAAGCTGCAAAACGATGTCGATCTCGCTTCAGTTGAAAATAGGATATTTGAACAGAAACGTGAATGGTTCCGGAAAATTGAAAAGACGTTAGATGATGCCCAAAGTGGACCTGTATGGCTCAAAGATGATCGGATTGCTAAACAAGTGGCAGATAGTATGCACTATTTAGATGGCAAAATGTATCAGTTGGGTGCTTACTGTATTATGGAAAATCACGTTCATATTGTCTTTACACCACTTCCAATACAATCCTCGGATGTGACGCAGATAGGGGATTTACCTGCCAATGAAGCTGATGTACAAACTAAAAGTTTGTGCTACAATTCACTTTCTTCCATTATGCAATCGCTCAAAGGTTATACGGCAAGGAAAGCTAATCAACTCTTAGGTCGAAGTGGAACATTCTGGCAGCATGAAAGTTATGATCATTGTGTGCGAAACCCGAACGAATTAAAACGGATTATAAATTATGTACTCAATAATCCTTTAAAAGCAGGTTTAGTAGATGAGTGGGAAAAGTGGAAGTGGAGTTATTACAGTGACACAAACTTTTAGTTTGCGGACGAACGATGCACAAACAAAAAAGTTTGTGCTAAAACAACACTACTTTTACTATGAGGCAACACTGCACAAACTAATGTTTATGCTACAAAAACACTACTTTTATTATGAGGCAACACTGCACAAACTAAAAGTTTATGCTACAACAAAGCTAATTTTGATGCGACGATGCACAAACTAAAAGTTTATGCTACAAAAATACTACTTTTATTCTTATGCCTGAAAAATTCTGACACGAAACAGTATTAGAAGAATTCGGACGGAGAACCCTCTGAGATACCGAAATCCGTGATACAGACATCCCAGAAACCATCCATCCGCCAAACCATTCACTTGACACCAACCCTTTCCGCGAAATCCGTGATTCAGACCGCTCACAATAGAATCCTCCCTTAAACTCAAATATTTCAAATTAAAATAAAAAATAATGAAGAAAAAACTAAATATAACATCTAAAGTAGCATACCGGAAAAACAAGGTTGCAGATATTTTATATATATGTTATATTAGTATATATAATATAGGACATATAAGCAATAAAGGTTTACTATGTTATGATAATTTATGAATTCACATCTAAACTGATAAGTATTGGAAAATTCTATATTCCCTTTACCATCTTCGGTTTTTAGCAGATTGACACAAAATCATGAAAATGTAAGCAAACCATGAATACTGCACGGATTTCAGATCTAAGGACATAGATTATTGAAGGTGTAAATAAAATGAAACTGATAAACTATATAAAGAATTTAAAAGAAAGTTTAACTACACCAATACCACACATCTTAAATTGGAAATTAAGAAATATGTAATACACCCAAAGAACTTTTTATTTTTTTACACAAATTCGTAAATTGGCTCTAAACATAGGTGGCTACTTACCTAACAGCGAATATACTAAAATTGGGGTTACAGAAAAAAGTTACGATTTCGTAACTTTTTCACATAAAACAGGAAACTATTCTATACATTCAAAATCATCTAAGAAGCAAAGGCAGCTTAACCAACAAAAGTCTATATCTGATATTCATCAGAATCGGAAAAGCAAACCCCAAATGACACAATTTCGGAATTTCTACAATTGTAAAAAAAACACGGCTGAACATAGACTGTGACAGGGCGGACAGCGGTTTTCCTAATGACACAACATGTGTCAAAAAGTGTAACATTTTATACAATATAATATTATTTGTATTACTATTGTTAATTAGTTAAAAGACATAATTTTACAGAAAAATAACTTGATTGTATATATAATACACGACAAGAACAAAGAGCACTGAAATATGGGAATTATGAGATTTACTCTACATTTATGAAATTCACTCAGTCAATTGAAGTTATTCATTTACAATTGTATATATGATTACAGTCACTACGAAAACATAATTGGAATTAGAATAACCTATATAGAAGAAGGAGAACAATATGTCTACCTATAGAACGGCTATTGTTGGAGGAAGGAGAGGTGTACATCATGCTCGCTGTTATGCGGGTATAGATAATATGAAGGTAATAGCATTGTGTGAAATTGATGAAGATACACGCAATGCTGCCATCTCAGAATTAAATGTCACAGGTTATGCTGACTATGATGAGATGTTGAAAGTAGAGAAACCCGATATTGTTCATGCTGTAACAGCACCTACAGTACCAAGACATATCTGGGTTGAACCGGCAGCTGCAGCCGGCGTTAAAGCCTTGGTAATTGAAAAACCGATAGCCCTTCGTCCAAGCGAAGTAGAGGCACTTGCAGCCGCTCATGAGAAAACAGGTTTGAAGATAATCGTAAATCATCAACGTAGGTATTTGCCATTTGCTGAAAAACTGCTCGAATTCTTTGCTGAAGATAGTATCGGTGATATACACTTTATACGTGCCTGCACAGAGGGTGACATTACAGATATGGACACCCATTTGATGGATGTTGTTCTGTTCGCATTAAAAGATGTAACAATAACACATGTATGGGGTGTTGTTGAAGGTGGTGAGATTTATGATGTACCAGATCGTCAATGTCCTGAAGATCTAATGGCACAATATACCTTTGAGAACGGTGCAAGAGTTTTCTTTGAATCTGCCCGTACAGCATTTGGTACGATAGATTTTCCGGGTAGCAATCCAAGGTGTAATTTAGATTTCTGGGGTACAAAGGGACGTATGTGGTGGCGAGAAAATGGCTCATGGGGATACCATCTTGACGGTATGGTTGATCCATTTGTCGAACCCACCCACTTTGGTGAAGACGATAAAGTTGGACAGAAAGCCTTTACACAAGCCATTGCTACTTGGCTTGATGATGAAAATCAACCCCATCGTAACAGACTGGAGTATGCACTACACGGTTTTGACTTAATTATGGCTGCATATCGGTCAGCACTAATTGGCAATAGGATTGAGTATCCACCAAAACTTTCTGATGATGAATGGCTTGAATTGAAAAACCGAGTTATGAATGGATAAAATATTGTGCTTATATTATATACAATATCCGATTCATCATATTAATGACTTATTTATATGTAGACAACTTTAACTTGAATTTTTTTTGCAAAATGTTATCATATTTGAAGTAATACTGTTTCTGGCAATTAATGTCCCATTAATAAAATCTCTTTACTTCTCTTCTCTTCTGTAGGAGGGGATTCCGATCCCCGAACTTATCTTATCAACACAAACCATACTGTAGCACAAACTTTCAGTTTGTGTATTATTTCAAGACATAAATATCACCTAATCAAGGGAGAATAATTTATAGAAATGGTATAAGTAGCAAGTTGTGTGATTCAGAGAGTTACCGTACAGTCTGCTAAAATCATTAGTTGTATGAAACCTACATCTGAATATCTGATACTGAAAAAGTCAGAAGAAAGTACAAACCTCATACATCTCATAAGAAACCATAATAACCTACAGAAGGGACAGATGTTACGTGACATTCTCACAAGTCGAATTTTCCTCGGTACCTTTGTTTTTTGTTTCCTAATCATTGTCAGCATACAAATATATAGTTGGTACATCCAACAGACCATTGAAGCCGAATTGCAACAAACAATTCATGCTCTACGGACTTTAAAAAATAAGCAGGAACGGTTACCGAAAAAAATCTATCGGGTGCAAGTCTCTCCAAACTTTTCTCTGACCTACCTCGTACCGAGTATCCTGTAATCATGACCGAAGCACTATTACCCCAATGGTTCCGCGAAGAATTCCAGAATCCCCCACGTTGGAAGAGAGTGATGAAAGTACAACGCGCCGTATTTAATCTTCCTAATTTAAAGATCCCCGTCTTGAATCCCTGATGAAAATAGTCTAACATTGTATTCAGAGAAATGGACGTAAATTAAAAAGTTCGCGTTTACAATGGACTTTTATCAAACCCACGTTTTTTCATGAACATTGACTGAAAGAAGATAAAATGATATAATGCCGTAGACTTACTGCTTAGGAGAGAAAAAGAATATGCTTACTCAATCCCAGGTGGATATGTTTCAAAAGAAGGGATTTCTACTCGGAAACCGTGTATTGTCTGACGATGAAGTTGAGGAATTGCGTTCTGAATTAGCAAGGGTCATTGATCAATATGAGAAACCTGATGTAAAACAACCTGTCCGCATTGCAAATCTTGGCGGCAAAGAAGAGAGTCCTGTTTGGCAAATAGTAAATATATGGGAAGCAAGTCCTGCATTTCACAAACTTATCTATAATTCAACTGTTGTTGAAGAAATAGGACAGTTAACCTCTTCGATAGAGTTACGGGTTTGGCACGACCAAATTCAATACAAACCACCCCAAATTGGTGGTGTTAATCGATGGCATCAAGATTCTCCTTTATGGGGAATACTCATGCCGAAAACAAGCCAAGTGACAGCCTGGGTCGCATTGGATGATGTTGATGAAAGCAACGGGTGTATGCGAATGGTTCCAGGGTCATACCATTGGGGTAGTCAAATGGAATTTCTACGTACGCTACCAGATATACATACAATGCCTGATAAATATAATGACAACGATCTATCTGTCGAACTATGTCCAGTGTCGAAAGGGCATGTCCATTATCATCACTCTTTAACTTGGCACGGTTCACACGACAATACGAGTGATGCTGCTCGAAGAGCAATAGCAGTTCATTATATGACAAGTGAGACAATCTATGATGAAAGTGGGAATCATCTAATGAAACCTTTTGTAACCGTGAATAACGGAGAAAAACTGGCAGGAGATCATTTTCCACTCGTTATGGAATCTGGAAAACCAACGAATGAAGTATCGTGATACTACGATTAAGTAATTAGATAATTTCCGTATATTCATCAGTAGATGAGAAGTTATTAACATTTCTTTCAGACATACTATATAATTCAATCTTATTAAATTACTACTATAGTTTGGACAGTTTTAAGAATTAAACAAGACTTGTAACTCTATTCTCTATGTTTAGACACATCCCTTACTGCTGGTGCTTGGGATTTATTGTTAGATAGCATTCACCAGACTGTTGTTTGATAAGAACTTATTAAGTGATGAGTTAAGCCACAACCTGAAACTTACCGAAATACATTACTCTTGACTAAATCGGTAGCACCAGCGGGGCGAAAGGTGTGTAGAAACGTCAATGCCACAAGTAACCGAGCACCAGCGGTGCGAAAGGTGTATGTATACAGTTGTTAAAGAAAATACGAAAATTGGCCAAACTATAGTAAATATAGAATAAGAGAAATAAATGATGATTTTCTACAAAAACGATCCTAAATACAAAACTATATTTATGTCAAAAAATAAGCTTTATTATGCAGAGTGGAATTGTCAAAATCTCCAAGGACAACTAAAACACAAAATCACACTTTTTGGAAATTCTTATAAAGTCAATTTAAAGTTGAGTAAAGTCAGTCTATGACAGGGGTTAGAGGGTAATTTACACCAATTTCAATGTCACACAATGTGACAAAAAGTGTAACTTTTTTCATTTTTTCGTCGAATTGAAAAAACAACACTTTCACGATTTATCATCAGGGAATTTAGGATTAAAGGTCTGTTTTTGCACCTTAATAGGTTATCGTATATTAGGATTAAAAGTAAATCTACGACTTCGTAGGGATCTCCCTGTCCATTGTTTAAAATATGGAACAGATAAAAAACAAAAACCCTCGAAATATCGGATTTATGAGATATGCTCTACATTTACTATAGTTTGGACAGTTTTAAGGATTAAACAAGACTTGTAAGTCTATTCTCTATGTTTAGACACATCCCTTACTGCTGGTGCTTGGGATTTATTGTTAGATAGCATTCACCAGACTGTTGTATGATAAGAACTTATTACTTGATGAGTTAAGCCACAACCTGAAACTTACCGAAATAGATTACTCTTGACTAAATCGGTAGCACCAGCGGTGCGAAAGGTGTGTAGAAACGTCAATGCCACAAGAAACC
>CAZZBB010000021.1:0-20830 GCA_964652195.1 uncultured bacterium
AATAGTCTCATTACCCAACTCTTACCAAAATCAATACACGCGGTAACATCTGCTGGTTTTGAGTTGAAAGTTTATTTATTCATTATTGCTACAAATATAAAAATGCTGTTTGGATATAGGTAGCAACTTGGGTTATTATACACAAACCTATTCTAACATATACTTGTAGAGTTTTGCAACATTATTTTTCACGTATGTGATTTTAGATGTAGGTGTATATATTTTTCTTCAATATTTTCTTTTAATTTTATGTGTATGTCAGATTTCTGTGGTGAAGTTTTCTGAATTGTCAAATCAACAGTCCATGGAAATGTAAGAATCGGGGATCGGAATCCCACACACAGAAGGAAATACAGAAGAGAAGAGAATGTAAGAATCGGGGATCGGAATCCAAATCAAGAGGGTTTTATATCATCAGTACAAATAAATTCGACCGTAACACCGTTTGCTTGCAATACGTTTTGGAAATCCAACCATCTACTATCTACTGCTTGCAAAATAGGAGGATTTTCTTTATGTGCACATGCGACTGCGATGGATTTTCGATCATCTGGATCAAAGTCATCCAATGTAGGATCGTCTGGAAACTCTTCAAACTCGATATCTGAACCGTTGACCGGTGTAATCGAAACTGAATCACATTTTGTATCTTTGTATCTCAAAAGCCATAAGAGAAATCTATCACCTGCTCCCGGTTCTCCACTGGATCGGAGATTTCGTAGGTATTCACCGAGTATTTTCCATTTATCATCAAGAACCAATTTCTCCTCACCCTGTATAATCCTTGCAAGCCGATTGATACAGGTATCAATACAATTATGAGAAGCCTTCGATGATTCACCGTTGGCTACGACTGCAACATTCGTATCTACAATAACTGCCATCAAACCATCACTTTCCGTCGTTGCATTTCAACTCTCGTTTTCTCAACCAAATCTCCTATCATCCCCAAAGAAGTCTTGTGGCCAATTCAGTATATTGCCGTATTCATCAATCCTCATCCTGTCAATTTCGGATGTGCCGTCGTTAATTTGGCAAAAATATAATGCTGTATCCTCCACATCAATTTGCTCTTCAGCGATACGACGTTGCAATCGGTTTAGGAGGAGTGCACTGTGGCTTTCCAAAATAATCTGTACGTTTCGATTTTTTACCACATCAATGAGGACATCTGCTAAATCGGATTGTACTTTTGGATGTAGATGTATTTCGGGTTGTTCAAGGATAATGGTAGTATTTTCTGGGACATAGTAACATAGGACAAGGAGCGGTAAAAGTTGGGACACACCAAAACCGACATCGGTAATCAATACTTCAGAACTCTTTTGACTCTTTTTTACACGAAATTCATAATCATTTCGATTTTCAGCGATCGGTTCAAGAGAATAGGAATCAATTAATTCCATTTTTTGTAACCATTCTAAAATACGCTCCTCAATGGGTTTATGAGAACGTTTGACATTGATAAGTCGTGGTGAAGTCAAACCATCTGCTCGCGCGGCAAGTAGAGCAGGGATGGCTTTTTCACCCCTGACACCTACATCTTGTGGTCGTTCTCCAGCCCAGATATAACTCCGTTGTGGATATTCGCGTAGTGGACCGAGGTATGTTATATTAGATAATAACTTTTCAAATGCGAGCACATAATCTGATAGGAAACCGAGGTTTTGATAATTCGCCCCAACTTCATCGGGAAACCCGTAGCATTTCACCGGTGGTGGTAATTCCAATGGACCTTCTTGGTTTGGAATAGCATTAAATCCTTCATGAATGAGTTCATATTGATTCCTTCCCTCTTTCTTGCCAGTATTGTCTCTTTGTATCCCAAATTTGTGATATTCCGTTGTGTAATGGAAATATTCAACGAGAATTTGGTTACTTTCTTTACGGATCTCTGTGTGGAAAGTGATATCTTTACTTGGAATAAGTGTTCTTTGCAGAGGCAAAAGTTTGGAAGACTTCCATGATAACTCTAACTGTAGGGATAGATCAGTATTATGTGTATAAAGTAGATCTTGGAATGTACCAAAGTCAACAAGTGACCGTTCATCACCTAAGTGTAACACACGGTATCGGTCTGGCGATTCAACAGTCTGTTTGAGCATAAGTAGCATTTGTAAGATACTGGTTTTACCAGAGCTATTCGCACCGAATAGACCTGTTAAAGGCGCGAATTGAAGCGTTTTTGTATCTTGCCATGATTTGAAGTTTTGTACTCTGAGTTCAGTAATCATAATTTTAATACCTCATTCAATAAGCCATCACTTTTCTGTTCCAGTGCTAACAATTCATCCGCTATTTCTTGCAGAGGACGTAACGGTGTGTATTGATAGAAATACTTGTTGAAATTAATTTCATAACCAACCTTATCCTTTTTCCTGTCCATCCAACTATCAGGCACATGCGGTTCCACTTCTCTTTGGTAGTAATCCTCAATATCATCTGTGAGGGGTACGCGTTCATAATCACGTAATTTAGTGTCAGGTTTGATATTGCCTTTTTTCTCGGTAACGATTTCTCCTGTCTCTTCGTCAATGAGTGGTCTTTCAATTGTGACCTTCGTATACCCGAAATAGTCATTTGAGAAGATCTTGCAGTGTTCTGTCTCTTCAAAATTTGTATACAATTCAATAATCTGATCGATATGGTTTTCAGATATTATTGCATTCTTGTCTCCGAGATTTCGTTTCATTCCATCATAGAATTCAACAGCGTTAATAAGTTGTATTTTACCTTGGCGTTCCTCAGATTTTCGATTCGTTAGTATCCAGATGTAGGTTGCAATACTGGTGTTAAAGAATAGTTTTTCGGGAAGTGCGATTATACATTCCAGCCAGTCATTTTCGATGATCCAACGTCGTATATCACTTTCACCGCTGCCTGCATCCCCTGTAAAGAGAGGTGAACCGTTAAAGACGATTCCAACACGACTTCCGTTGTTCTCCATTTTAGAAAGCATGTGTTGTAGAAATAGAAGTGCGCCATCAGAGGAACGTGGTGTGCCAGCAGAGAATCTCCCTTGAGGATTCTCTGCTTCTGTTTTTACTTCTTCTTCGTCCGATTTCCAACTCACACCGAAGGGTGGATTGGTAATCATGTAATCGAACCGTTGTCCTTGAAATTGGTCATTAGAGAGACTGGAGCCAAGCCGTATATTATCAGGGTCTTCTTCAGTAATGAGCATGTCGGACTTACAAGTTGCATAACTTTGTGCGTTCAGTTCTTGACCTAATAAACGGATAATGGCATCTTGATTTATGTGTTTTTTGAAATACTCCTTACCAATTGTCAACATTCCACCTGTCCCACAACATGGATCGAAGATGCTACGGACAATACCTTGTCCTTTTAAATCGTCGGTGTGTTCAGCGAACAGGAGTGAGACTAACAATCGAACAACATCCCGTGGCGTGTAATGTTCCCCGCTGGTTTCGTTGGACATTTCTGAAAAACGTCGGAGCAATTCTTCGAAAACTTGCCCCATTGTATGGTTATCAACCATCTTTGGGTGTAGATCCACTTCGGTGAATTTATCACAAAAAACATATAGACGGTTACTATTGTGTAGTCTTTCGATGAACCTATCAAGATTGAAATTCTCAATTATGTCGCGGACTTCCTGGCTGAATCCATTGATGTAGTCTTCAAAGTTGAGACGGATATTGTTGGGATCACCTTTTAGTCGAGATAGGTCATATTGAGAGATGTTGTAGAATTTGGTTTTTATGGTATTCAGAATTATGGGTGGTAATCTATCATCGGGTACATTTTGGTTGAATTTGTTGTAAGTTTCGATGGCTTTCTCTTTTCGATTGTCCTCTTCTAAGATGCAGTCCAACCTTCGTAGGACCAGAAATGGGAGGGTGATGTCGCCGTATTCGTGTGGTTTGAATAATCCTCTGAGGACGTCGTCTGCTACATTCCAAACGAGATTTGCCAGTTCTTGATAATTCGCCATTTATTTCCTTTCTATGAAGGGGTTGTTTTGTATTTTGTAGCCTAATAGTTTGCAGTATAAGATCGAGGATCGGAATCCGAATCAACGGTATGAATGCCTTATTGGCATTCCCCGCCTACAGAAGAGAAGATCGGGATCGGAATTCGAATCAACGGTATGTATGCCTTATTGGCATTCCCCGCCTACAAAAGAAAATGTTCGGATTATACACAACGTGTGATTGCTACATTCTACCGAAACGGCATTGCATACAACAAACCACCCTGTGACCAAGGTTTGTTTACGCCACGTGGGAGTCCAAGGGGTGTGAGATTGCGATCAAAGATTTCGCCGTAATTGCCAACGTTAGCGATGACTTGACGCGCCCAGTCATTCGGTAATCCGAGTTTTTCACCCATACCCTCTGTCTCACCAAGAAACCGTTTAATCTCAGGATTTCCAGATTTGAAGGTCTCGACATTTTCCTGTGAAATTCCATACTCTTCTGCAAAGAATGTGGCATACACAACCCAACTAACAATGTCGTTCCACTGGTTATCTCCGTGAATGGTTACTGGTCCTAAGGGTTCTTTAGATACTGTTATATCCAATATAATGTGTTCATTAGGATTCTTTAAGGATTGACGTCGGGAAAGTAGTTGGGATTTATCACTGGTAACAACATCACAACGTCCATGGTCATAGCTCTGGTATAGGGTTTCTGTTTCCTCATAAACTATAGCTTCAACGTCAATTCCAATGGCACGCACTGTATCCGCTAAATTTAATTCAGTTGTACTACCTGCGGTAACACCGAAAGTTGCACCATCTAATTCTTTTAGGGAGGTAATTCCGAGTTCTTTACGTAACATGAACCCTTGTCCATCGTAAAAAGTAGGTGGACAAAAGTCAACGCCATTTGCTGTGTCGCGTGTAAGTGTCCAGGTAGTGTTACGAATTAGGACATCAATTTCACCTGTCTGAAGTGCAGGAAATCGGTCAGCACCTTTTAGTGGACGAAACTCAACTTTATCAGGGTCACCAAAGACGGCCGTGGCTATTGCTCTGCCATAATCTACATCAAATCCTTCCCATCTGCCATCTTGGCTGAGGTATCCGAAACCAGGAAGTTCTTTGTTGACACCACATATTAGACGTCCTCTGTCTTGAACTTTTTGCAGTATGCTATCTCCGTTTTGTGCGAACAGTGGTGTGATAAAGGAGAGAGCAATAATTACTATGGATGTTTGAAATAATATCTTTTTCATAAGTCCTCTCTATATTCTTTATATTTTACATGAATTCGATATAAAAAATAATGTTTTAATTCCTTAGGGTATGCATTCACAATCACCTGTTATATACCTGTTATATAATTGTGTGGTATCAAAACATCATGCGTGAAAATCGGGGATCGGAATCCCCTCCTACAGAATATGGATATGTTGATACAAACAGTATTTACTTATCAATAAAGGCTCTACCGGTTTTCTTTCCACCTTGAAATATTCCAATGTTGTTATCAGTACTATCTTTTACCAACCAGATATGACCTGCATGACTCCATTGAACACTAAAGGCATTGGCAGCGACACGTCCACGGTAATTCTCATTACCATCGGCATCAACCCAATAGTATGAGATTTCTGAATCGGTTGTATTAACAAACAGAATTGAAGTTCCGTCACCATCTTTAGATTTGAGTTGTGATAAAACATCCGGTTCATGTAGTTTTAAATCAATCCATTTTTCGCCACCGTCCACGTTTGGATCAAACAATTTATCATATTCAGCAACAAGTTCCGAGGGCCATTCAAACTTTGGTGATTCATCCGGGTGGAGTCCTTTCAAATGCGGTAAATGTCTCCGTGTAATAGCCTGAGTATATCGCCACTCAGTATCTCCAAAGATTTCAGTGAGTAGTGCTGAAAGACCCGGATCATAATCCTTTAATATATGTCGTTTACTAACGTGGTTATGCTGCGAATCGTTTTCTCGATTGGTATCAAACCAAGACTGCGTGCCTTCTGCCCAATACTCTTCCTTGTTCGTTGAGGCATACGTCCCTTTCCATAACCCCTTTTCCATTGCTGCTTCATATAAGGACTTCAGACGATTATCAAAATCTGGATCAACACGACTCAGTCCCATTTGATGTATAGCGTGGCTAAATTCATGGATGAGAATATTTTCTGTGAGATAGGGATCACCATCAAAATTTAGCAGATTCTCTTCCCCACAACTCGTTGATGGACGCGAGGCAGTAGCACCGAGACCGCGTGCTCTCCTGTCCCAATAGAAATCGGGGTGTAGATCGCTATGTTCAGGTATATCAGTTGTCATTTCATTATATGCCATGACAGAGAATCGAACGTTATTATTTGCTAAGGCTTTGAGTATATCAGGCCGATGTCCAATCATGTTGCGTATAAGCCATGCTGCCTCTTGTATAGCATGTGGATTCGCTTTTTCTGAAGCGACAACGGGGAAACCCTCAACATCAATCCACTGTTGATAGAAAGGTGACAATTCAAACTTCTTACGAATCATTTCAGGGGGTTCGACAGGTGATTGAATTGTATCGGTATTTGTAGTTACCCCTGTATTTATGAGCGTAGATAGTGCAGTGACAGCACTGAGTATAGTGGGTGATATATTCATTCGGTTGTTATCTTCCTGTAATTTGTCAAAATAATTATTAAACAGACATCTAATATTGTCTATGCCGAACTCATGTTACTATTAGGTGACTTTTGACCAAATTATAGACAATTGTGTTCAATTTATATTGTTGTGTATAGTATTGAGTATAACATCAATAGGTTTATTTTTCACTGATAAATTGATACATGAAGAATCAAGGATAGGAGTTCCTTCTTCCAGAGATAATTTTTTTATGAATGCCCTATATTGTGCATTCAGGAGTTTGGTATGCACATTTGTGTGCAATTTACAGATTTTTTTAGAAAGGGAATTCCTACATACATACAGTTAGAGTTGGCATATAAATTGCTCATAAAGAGACATTGAGAGTTAACAAATATACCGTAAATTGATTCTATAGTGTAGTGTAAATAGTGTAGTGAAATCGATCTTATTATTTCAACTTGACATCTTAATGGTGCGTCTTTACAATTAGGTTGATATTTTATTTCATAGTGCAAAGGAGAAAAGTGTGAAAAAGCTGATAATCGCAGAAATCAGTGTTATTGTTGTAATTGCATTAGGTTTTTGGATAGGTAGAATCACAAGTCCATTTAATAATTACGCAAAGTACTACCAAAATGCAGATAAAGCCTGGGGAAAAGTACTGGAAATAAATACTCCAACTGTGACACATGATGATCCGGATACAAAACGACTAAGGCAGGTGCGTGCTGCTTGTCGTGCTGTTTTTGAAAATTATCCTGACAGTCATTGGGCAGATGATGCCCTCCATCTCCTTGGATCTCTTCCTCGAACAGACGAGGAAGGATTTGCATTGCTTCGGCGGTTAATAAAAGAATATCCAGATAGTGAATTTGCCGATGATTCAATGTATGCTATCGCAACAGCAACCTATGAGATAGCAGAAGAATTGAAAAAGACTGGAACCCTTGAATCAATTTCAGCTTATTATGATAGAGCACTCGCCCTATTCAATCAATTAATTGCAACTTATCCGGGGAGTATACTTGAAGCGGATGCACAATATAATGCTGCAATGTGCTATTACGGGAGAGGAGATTTGAATATTGCCCTCAGTGAACTTGAGAATCTAAAAATTGAAACCGGGAATAATCCTATTATCTATAAGATTCTATTCCAAATTGGGTCGATTTATCTTGAGCAACACGATTACAAAAATGCCAGAATTGAATTCACAAATATTGTGGATTCAGGAGATCCTGTACATTCACCAGTCGCAAGTTTTTCTATCGCTCAAGCCTACTTTGCTGAAGGGAAATATGAAGAAGCATCAAAAGAATACCAGAAAGTCATTGACCTCTATCCTGACACAGAATACGGAAAAGACGCACATTTTTACATTGGATGGGCGTATGCGAATCTTGAAGATTATGATAATGCCATATCTCTACTTGAAGATGCAGTAGAGAATTACCCAGATAATAAGAATACGACTACGACTAAGTTCTACATTGCTCAACTTGCAGAAGCCAACAATGATCCGGCACTGGCAATTAGTAGATATCAGGATTTTGCTGATGATGCTTCACACAACTACGATAGCCGTCTATCGGCACAATATCATGTAGGTAGGATTTATGAGGAAATAGGAGATATTATACAAGCTGTTGATGCATACGAAAAACTGTTAAAAGATTATCCTGAACTCCATCAAAATCCTGCCCATCAATCACGGAAAATTACTGAAAATTATATTCACGATTTAAGGGATGAAAATTTAGGTGAGGAATAGAATTAGATTCATACCTAAGTGGGTAGATTCTTTAATCCTTGATCAAGGTCGGCGATAATATCTTCTACATCTTCCAACCCAATTGAGAACCTTACCAAACCATCCGTAATTCCTGTGCGTTGTCTAACTTCACTTGGTACATGGGAATGGGTTGTTGATGCTGGATGACAGACTAAGGTACGGACATCCCCTAAACTCACAGCAAGTGAACACAGTTGAAGTTTATTCACCAATTCTTCTCCGGCTACACGTCCCCCTTTGAGTTCCATCGTTATCATTCCACCAAAGCCATTCATCTGACGTTTTGCAAGTTCATGTTGTGGATGACTCGCTAATCCTGGATACCGAACCCAGTCAATTGCAGGATGTGATTCAATGTATGTAGCAATCTTTGATGCATTTTCACAGTGACGAGAAAAGCGAAGCGGTAAGGTAGGTATACCGAGAAGTGTTAACCACGCATTAAATGGACTAATTACCGCTCCAAAATTTCGTAAGGCTCGTTGTTTTGCTTTTACAATGAAATCCTTATTCCCAACAATAGCACCCGCGACAACGGCACCATTCCCACTCAAATATTTCGTAATACTATGTAGAACTACATCTATACCGAGTGATATTGGTTGTTGACTACACGGGGTTGCGAAGGTGTTATCTATAATTGTGGTGATATTGTGCTTCCCAGCTATTTTTGCACATGCTGCAAGGTCTACGAGTTTTAATAACGGGTTTGTTGGACTCTCAAGATAGATAACCTTCGTATCTGGACGAATAGCATTTTCAACGAGATTTAAATCCGTAGCATCAACAAAGGTAGTTTCGATCCCCATCCGTGGCAGTTCTTCATTTAGGATGTTAAATGTAGCAGAATACAGGGTCTCCATCGCCACAACATGTCCACCATCCGATAAGGCGGTGAGTAAAGCAGAACTGATTGCCCCCATACCAGAAGCGGTTGTCAATGCCGCTTCACCAGCCTCTAATGCTGCGAGTTTCTTTTCTAATACCTCCTGCGTAGGATTACCCCAACGTGTATAAACGTAGCCAGTATCTTCATCTATAAATGCAGATGCACATTCCTCGGCATTATTAAATTGGAATGTACTATTTTGATAAATCGGAGGTAACAGAGGGATACCAGTTTTTCCAAAATGATTGCCTTCAGAAGATAAGGGTGTCTCTTCCCCCGCATGGATAGCCTCAGTTGATTTGCCTTTGTACTTCCTATTCTCCACAATTAAGCATCCTTTCTCGGTTGTTTTAATCCTTTAACCGGATATTTCTCAAGTGTGAGTAATCTAATTTTTCGCTCAATTCCTCCATCATAACCTCCTAAACTACGATTACTTCCAATGACACGATGGCACGGAATGATAATTGAAACTGGATTCTTACCAGTAGCATTTCCAACAGCTCGATAAGATTTTGGTCTGCCTATTTTATTGGCAATCCATTTGTAGCTGCGCACTTCCCCATGTGGTATTTCACGAATCGCATCCCAGACCCAATTCTGAAAAAATGTACTCCAATCTATTCTAATTGGTATTTCACTGAAATCCACCGGTTTACCAGAAAAATATCGATCCAACATCTCCTTTACAAGTTTTAGAAGTGGACTATCGGGAGTGGTTGGGGGATCATAAAAGGTTGTATCATCATTATAAAATAAGTGAGTAATGTATGAATCTGATATACCACGTTCAAATTCTATAATGTCTACATGACCTATAGGTGTCTTATAGCGAAAACTATACCTTCCATACATTTGTCTAACGGACCTAATCATCTCAGATTTGTCTACGAGTTCAGGATTATTTTCCAGTGACCATGTTAAATTAGCAAATTGGTTCGTTTTCATTTTTAATTTGACCTCCTGTATATTATCATATATGCTATATCGCGAATTATGGCTGTATTTGAAACCCCAGACCAACTTTACAATTATATTAGTAACTTGTTTGAAGAAATTTCATCCTTACCAGATGCCCAACAAGCACTTAAGACATTAAAATTGTGTGTTAAATTTAATTGTACGGAACCCGATTGTGATATAATCTTAAATGCTTCCAATGGTAGTTATTCTATCTCTCGTGAACTATCACCTGACGTTACGCCGGATGTAGAATTAAGTATGAGTGGTGATATTGCTCATCAACTTTGGACGGGTGAACTCAATGTGATGGGAGCAATCACTTCACGCGAGATAGGTATAAACGGTTCGCTCGGTAAAATCATGCGTTTAACACCACTTATTAAGACTGCAATTCGTCATAACAAAAATCGTTCTTAAACTTTCATTTTACCAATGACATATATTACAAATGAATTGTTATTTCCTTTCCATTTTCATAGGAGCAGAATATGAGTACAGACCCTGTATCAGATGCCATTAATCCTTATGTATCACAGTTGTGTGAAGAAGGCTATTGTGTATTGGAAGATGTAATTCCATCAGATGTTGTTGATTCTGTTCGTGAGGAAGTAGAAACCTCAGAAGCAGACTATAGTGCGTTCAGCAAAGATAATGGACATTGGGCCCGAAATGTAATTAGTTTTATGCCTGGATTTGCTGAACATCTTGCGAATGAACGACTCCTCGCTGTTATCCGTGAATTACTTGGACCACAGGTTCGTATCTCTCAAACAGAATATAAAATTCGCCCTCCTCATTATCAATTAGTACGTGCATATCATTCCGATTTTCCGTATGACTTAAACCAAAAATGGCACATCACACAACCCTTTCCAACTGCTGTAATTGGTATCACCACACTTTGGATGCTTACAGATTTCACAACCGAAAATGGAGGCACATGGATTGTTCCGAAATCTCATGTGGACCTTCGAAATCCTCGAGGTAAAGAGGATGGTCTCGGAGATCGTAACCCACTTGAAGGGGAACTGCAAGCTACTGGTAGTGCCGGTAGTGTACTTATCATGGACAGTCGTATTTGGCATTCCAATGCTGAAAATCCAAGTGACGGTCGCCGAACTGCGGTTGTTGTCAGATATGCTCCATGGTGGTTAAATCTCGAACTCTTTGGTGTCAATACTGCGACTATCCCTTGTGATGTATTTGATAATATGTCCGACGATGTTAAACTACTCTATGAACATCGTGCTGAAGAACGTGAACCCACACTATGGGTTTAAACCTAAGATGATTTTCATAAAAGGAGATTTCCTATGGCAACAACACTTGTACATATCGGTGTTCGTACAACTAACCTTGAAAATAGCATCCGTTTCTGGCGTGATGCACTGGGTTTGAGTGTTTCCTCAACACATAAAGGCTGCTACGACCTGACCGATGGATATCACAACTTTCGTGTCTTTCAACACAACGGTCCTGACCGTCCCGAACACGTAGGAGGTATGTTAGACTATCTACATATAGGTGTCCGTGTCCCCAATCTACATGAAGCAGCGAAACGTTGTGAAGATCTCGGCTTTGAAATTACATGGGAAGGTTTAGATGGTACGAAACCTTACGAGAAAGACACTGACGAATTGCCTTCTATAGCTTTCAAAGTTGAAGATCCAGATGGAATCGTCGTTGACATTACCGAACGTGATGATCAATGGCCTGGTGTTGATATTGAAAGTAAGGGTTAGTCTCTCTCCAGTGGTGCGGTGTTAAGCCGCACCACTAATTCTACATTCAAACCATCTATCTAACTTCCCCTTCAATTATAATTATTCATCTCCTCCTAATAATCCTGATCTGATTAGAAAATAGAGTAACGTCAGTAGACTTGTAACTGCAGCAGCCAGATAAGTGAGAAATGCGGCGTTAAGAACTTTACTTGCATGGCGTGTTTCATCAGGAGATAGCATTCCTGCTTCATCCATTCCGATTTTTGCCCGACGACTTGCATCCCACTCAACTGGTAATGTAACCAGCGAAAAAACAACACATACTGTAAAAAGTGCTATACCTAAATACAAGAACGGTTGAATGATAAATCCTACCATAAACAGGATATAGGAAAACATTGAACTGAAGTTGGTTGCAGGAACAAGAGCACTTCTAAGACTTAACATCCCATAATTCTGAGCATCTTGCATTGCATGTCCTGCCTCGTGGCATGCGACCCCGATTGCTGATAAGGAATTGCTTGAATATACATCGTTGGATAAGCGAAGCACTTTCTTTCGTGGGTCGTAATGATCACTTAACCATCCGTCTGAATGTTCAATTCTCACATTTCTTATACCATTCCTTTCTAACATTATTGTTGCTGCTTGTGCACCTGTCATCCGCTTTTGTGGTCCAACCTGTGAATATTTCTTGAATGTGGATTTTGTACGCCACGTAGCAAACAAAGATAGTAACAGACCTGGTGCTAAAATTATGATATATAACGGATCAATTAAACCAAACATGATAAATACCTCCAATGTATGTTTTACATTTCGTTTGAGTTTTTATTATGTATAAATTATATGAATTTAGAGGTGACAATTCAATGTGTTTATATATTCCTATATTTTTTTTGAATTTGGAAAAAGTTACACTTTTTGTCACAAAGTGTGACATTCATTTCAGCCTAAATTATGGCTGTAAACCCAGTTGTAGTCTATGTTTATAGTGATTTAAATTGAAAATTGAAAAATTTCTATTTTCTGTGTTTTTCTTTCCTTTTTAGTTTTCAGATAGACATTTTCAAGACTCCGATTTTGGAGTAAATTTAGTGAAAGTATGATATATAATGTTATCGTAGATTAACCTAAAGTATATAATATATAAAATGTTATTTTATAGTATAACACACATAAAGTTCATTGTCAAGAAAAATGTGATTTTATTTTTAACATGGACTTAATTTAGATTGAAATTTGTGATTTTTTATTGTAACCAACAACAGACAACTGAAACAAAAAGACCGAAAACTGATAGTTATATATCGATTCATAAAAATAATGAAGAAATTAAACTAACCAACAACTAATATAAATACGAACAGATACACAATTAATACCATTTCTGTTAATACAATTAGGACTTACGCATTTCCCTCTGTCTGTAGCTCAGCGGGTGAAATGTGTATCGCTTAAAATTGTCCAAACAATAGAAGCATTTAGGTAGTCAACTTTAATTTGTTAACAACGTCTATATAGATATAGAAATGGATGTGCCTTATGAATCCACCAAAAGTTGCCGTTGTAGGGAGTGCAAATGTTGATTTGGTAATTCGTTCTGAACGAATTCCCGAAAAAGGTGAAACTATATTCGGTGATTCTTTTGATATATTCACTGGGGGAAAAGGGTTTAACCAAGCCACAGCCGCAGCCAGATTAGGAACAGATGTGACTTTTATTGGAAAAGTGGGAGATGACAACTTTGGACAGATGCTTCGAGATGCAATGTCATCTGAGAACATTAATACACATCACGTGACTACTGATACCAACATCGGAACAGGTATAGCAAACATATTGGTTGATCCAAACGGAGAAAATAGCATTATAGTAACACCTCGTGCAAATATGTCTATTACAATCCCCGAAATTGACAAAGCAGAAGAGAGTATATCGAAAGCTGATATACTGTTATTACAATTAGAAACACCTATTGAGGCTTCAATCCGTGCTTCAGAAATAGCAAAAGAAAATAATACAACTGTGATCCTTGATCCTGCTCCTGCCAAACCTTTACCTGATGAGTTTTTGGCACAGATAGATATTTTAACACCCAATACATCAGAAGCTGACCATCTATCTTGTATACCTACAAATACAATTGATTCATGTATAGATGCAGCGAAAGTGTTGCAACAGAAGTTATCTCAAGATAGATTCGCTGCGGTTATAATGACACTTGGGGGAAAAGGTGTACTTCTTGTCACACAAAGCCAGACTGAACACATACCTTCTGTTCCTGTTCACACGGTAGATACCACGGGTGCTGGTGATGCGTTCACTGGGGCATTAGCTACATCACTTGCCAAATCCAAGACATTGATGGATTCTGTTCATTTTGCAAATGCTGCAGGAGCAGCTGCTGTTACTGTTCTTGGAGCAACACCATCAATGCCTTATCCTTCAAAAATCGAATCATTAATGACAATGTAATATGAAAGATAGATACAAAACATAATTTGGAGACTGAAATGAAAAGAATAACAACATCAATAATCATCGGAATTACATTCCTCTTAGTTACTTCAATCGCCATTGCTCAAGAGAAATGGGAAATAAATATGAGGAAAGATTTTGAGAAAGTTTTGAAATCAAATAAGAACGTACCAGAGAAACATAGAGATTTAATAGAAAAGTGGAAAGAGGAAGGACACCTTTCTGATCTTACAACACTATATGAATCTGCAAAACCAAATAAACAAGATGATGCTCCATTCTTCTATGGATTAGGATATGTCTATGTTCTTGCAAATCCGAATCTCAAAGCAACTACCGATGAAAAAGCAATTGACAATTTTGAAACTGCCATACAGCTTGATCCTTCCCTTTTTTGGGCACATTATAGTTTAGGAGCAGTTTTTAAAAAGCATGAAAGATACGATGAAGCGTTAACGAAATTTAAAACCTGTCTCACACTTAACCGAGACTATTATCCAGCACATTATTATATCGGTGAAATACACCTGGAACAGGGCAATCATTCTGACGCACTTTCTTCATTTCAGATAGCTCAATCTTTGAATTCTAAATGGGTATACCCAATTTATGGAATTGGTTTAGTTTATCTTGACCAAGGTGATCGTAATCAGGCGCGAGAAACTTTTGAACGTGCAATTCAATATGATCCAAAATTTGCACCTGCATATATTAAATTAGGACAAATTCTTGCAATGGATAAATTCTATGATGATGCATTACAAGAATATCAGAAATCATCTGAATACCAACCTTATACAGGGAACGATGTTTATGATTTAGCGGTTATTTTTGCAGATACTGGAAATGCAGATGGAGCAGTACAATTATATCAACGAACTCTTGAACTTGATCCTACTCACGGTCTCGCCCATTTGGCAGTTGCCGATATTTTATATTCTCAAGGTGATACGAAAACTGCTGCGATTCACTACAAAAAGGCAATTGAACAAGATCCCACTCTCAAAGATCATATCTTTAAACCTTTAGAACCATATTATGTTGGAATTATGAGTGCGGAGGAAGCACGCCAACATCTCGAAAAAATTATGTCAATATTACCCAATGACCCTCGACCCTATTTTTATCTGGGTAAATTGGAAGCAGATTCTGGGAATATACCACAGGCAATTGAAAACTACAATAAGACACGTGAAATTGTAGAATTAGATCCCAGTTTTCTGGATATGGAACTCCCACTTGGACAATTTAATGATGTCTATTTTATTCTTGGTGAACTTTATTATAAACAAGATAAAAAAGAAGAAGCATCGATTAATTTTAAACGTGCATTACAAGTGGATCCAACCTTAAAAACACGATTCTTAGATGAAGGCAAAAATGCCTTTGATAATGAAAACTATAAGGGGTCTATTCTTCCGTTAAACAAACACCTCCTTCTTTTTCCTAACGAAATAAAGGCAATCTATCTATTAGGACAGAGTTACGAAGCAGATGGCAATACTGAAAATGCTCTACTATATTATAATCGGACTATTGAATTGGATCCGAACAGATCTGATGTTTTATATAAGATGGTACATATTTATAGAGAAACTGAATCACATCAGAATGCACTCACTACATTAAAGAAACTTATTACTTTAGATGCGAATGATTCAGAAGCACACTACCTATCTGCCGTAACAAATCTATCATTAGGTAATCAAGAAGAAGCCTTGAGTGCATTTCTGGAAACTATAAAATTGACACCTGATAATGTCGACGCACAATATCAAGCTGGACTGCTGTATGAAGAAAAAGGTGATCTGGATAATGCTCTTATATATTTTGAAGAAACAATTAAATTAGATCCTGAAAATCCAGAACCCTTTTTCAAACTCGGTGGAATCTATCAAAAACGTAATGATGAAGATAATATCATCAGAGTTTATCAACCTGCCCTTATATTGGAACCAAACCATCCAAATATCCAATATAAGATGGCTAAAATCTTTGAAAAGCGGAGTAAAACTGAATCACAAGGATTCAATTCTGAAATAGTACTGAAAGCTTTTCATCATTACGGTTTAGCTAATGAACATGATCCAGAACATTATGAATGGCACTACCAATTCGCAAGATTATTGGATTTATATGCAGAAACTCTGGATGAGTTTGTCAAGTATGCTGAAATGGCAGTTAATGAGTATACAACAACGATTGCTCTCAAACCAGATTTTGCTGATGCATACTACTATAGAGCAATGATTACAAATCGGTATAAACGGATTGGTGAAAAACTTTACAGAAGTAGTCAGATTCTTGAAGATTTTAATCAGGTTGTTGAATTAGATCCAAAAAATGTCAATGCGTTATTCCATATTGGGACACTGCAGCTTTGGATTGAAAAATACAAACTTGCAGAAGAAACATTTAAAAAGGTCATTCAACTTGATCCAACTTATAAAGGTGTACATACTCAATTGGGAGAACTTGCTGAAAGAAATCAGGAGTTTAAGAAAGCTATAGAATTATATGAGAAAGAATTAACCTTAGATGTAAATGCAATAGTTGCATATCAACGTCTGGGTGATCTCTACTACAATTCTGAAATGCAATTGAATAAAGCGAAGGAAATGTTAGAAAAGGCACTTGAGTTAAGTGAAAGACATGTTCCTACAATTCTTGTTTATGCAAATGTCCTATATAGTATGGACCAACTCGGTTCAGCAGCAGATCAGTTTGAACGTGCAATTCAATTTGAACCCCGAAATCTAACTGCAAACTATAATCTGGCATTGATGTATCAATATTCTGAACGGATTAAATTGGCTAAAGAACAATGGAAGCATTTTCTGGGATTGAACCCTCCGGAACAGTGGAAAATAGAAGCAGAAAATAATCTTAGCGATATTGAAAATCAGTAAACAAACCATGTCTGATGTCTCTAATTTCGAACTAATTACAGATTTACAACATGTCTATGGGTACAGTCAATAAATCTTCAACATTTCCATTGACACATTTCCAGGATATACTTGATACGGATCTGATTGGTAGGACTGGTATAGAATTCTACAATGAAGTATCATCAACAAACGATGTTGCGATTGAACAAGGTAAGATGTATGGAGCAGAGGAAGGAAAACTATTTATTACTGATTACCAAACTGCCGGACGGGGACGTTATGGTCGTAAATGGGATGCTTTACCTGGAAAATGTTTATTAGTTTCTATTATATTTACGCATCGCCTGAAAAATGATGAAGTACATTTACCAAATTTGATAGGAGCACTTTCTATCGCACAAGCAATCAGTTCACATTTAACACTGCATGTCGGAATAAAACACCCAAACGATGTACGTATTAAAAAAAAGAAAGTGGCAGGCGTCTTAACCGAAATTCAATATGATAAAAACAAACATCCATTCTTCGTATTAGGTTTTGGTGTCAATGTCAATATCACATTACAGGAGTTTCCAACTTCGCTGCAAAAGACTGCAACATCATTACTCATAGAATATAAAGATCAGAGTGGTGAAATGTGTAGATGTGAATTACTACATCATATTTTAAACTGCCTTGAGAAGAATTATAGCTATCTAAAATCGGGAAATGTCCAGCAAATCAAATCTGATTTAAGTATATGGGAAGAGGCATCATGAAAATCATAGTCAGTGCTTGTCTTCTTGGTACAAATTGCCGCTATGACGGTGGTAATAGCAAGAACCTAAATGTAATAAAACGTACTGAGAGTGATGAATTGATTCCTGTGTGTCCAGAAGAAGCGGGAGGTTTACCGACTCCTCGGCCCGCAGTTGAAATCGTTGGTGGGGATGGTGATGATGTCTTGGAGGGAAAAGCGAGGGTACTTACTTCAGATGGAGAAGATAAAACAGCAGAATTTATAAAAGGAGCACAATATGCTCTGGAATTAGTCCTATCTAAAGGAGCAACCAAAGTAATACTTAAATCAAGAAGTCCATCATGCGGTTGTGGAGAAATCTATGACGGATCGTTTTCCAGTACACTTATATCAGGAGATGGGGTTACGACAGCTCTCTTAAAAAGACACGGAATAGAAGTAATTTCAATATAATGAATTGAATTTGAATTTACCTACCCATCAACTTTATTATCTGTTCCCCAATTTCTGGACTTCGCATCAGTGATTCACCTACTAATATAGCATTTAATCCTACCTGTTCTAACTTTCTTACATCCTCACGTGAAAGTATACCACTTTCGCTAATTACAACTATATCATCCGGTATTAATTTGAACAGTCTGAATGTTGTTTCCAAATCAGTATGAAATGTCTTCAAATTCCTATTATTTATACCGATAATCTCAGCTCCTACATCTAAAGCAATTTCAAGTTCCTCTTCTGTATGAACTTCAACAACAGCTGCCATTGAGAGGGATGAAGCAATATCAATAAATTCTCCTAATTGGTTTGATGTTAATGCCGCAACAATTAAGAGAATAGCATCCGCACCTCCAACCCGTGCTTCATAAATGTGGTAAGGATCAATTGTGAAATCTTTTCTCAATAAAGGAACATCAACAACTTCTCTAATCGAAGTAAGATATTCAAGCTTACCATCAAAGAATCTAACATCAGTCAATATGGAAATAGCAGCAGCACCAAATTCAGCATAGGTTTCAGCAATTCGAACAGGATCAAATTCAGCTCGGATAATGCCTTTGCTTGGAGATTTCTTCTTAACCTCAGCTATAAGGTTCATCTCACCAGTTTTTGAAATTGCACTCAGAAAGTCTTTAGTTGAGGGAAGAGAGTATAACTTACTATGTAGTGTCGACAATGGAACTGATTTTTTATCAAATTCCAATTCTTTCAGTTTATGTCCAATTATTGTATCTAATATCAAGAGAATACCTTCTTTAAATATTATAAATCGTGTTATGGCATACACTTACCATACATGATCATTATTACCTATATGTATTATATACTTATCTAAAGCCTCTGACACAATACAGATGCTTCTACCGTTCTGGTTAGAGATCTAATGGATCAACTCTATAGATCCGTTGTGTTTCATTGACCTATATAATCTGTTTCTATCTTATTCATTTGAAACAGTCCTTAATCCTTCGAGTGTTGCAAATGCATTGCCTGAATCAATCGAATTAGCAGCCAGTTTAATACCACCCTCAATGTTTTCTGCCTTTCCACCTGTGGCAATTGCAGCGCCAGCATTTAATAATACTATATCACGTTTAGGTCCCAATTGACCCTTTAGGACATTCACAGTCATCTCAGCATTTTCTTCTGGTGTACCACCAAGGAGTGATTCTTGGTTTGCTTTTGTAATACCAAACGTTGTGGGGTCAAGTGTGTATGTATTCACTTCACCGTTTTTTAATTCCGATATTCGAGTCTTTGTTGTAGTAGTAATTTCATCTAATCCATCAGCGCCGTGAACAATAAAAGCATGTTTTGAACCAAGATTTTTTAGCACATGGGCATGTGTTTCTGTTAGTTCAGGGGAATATACTCCTAACACTTGTGCCTTTGCTCCTGCTGGATTCGTTAGAGGAGCAATAGCATTGAATATAGTTCGAATCCCAATTTCTCTCCTCGGTCCAATTGCATGTTTCATTGCTCCGTGTAACAATGGTGCGAAGAGAAAACCGATTCCAACTTCATCAATACACTTTCCAACATGATCGGGGGATATCTCTATGTTTACGCCGAGAGCCATCAAGACATTAGCACTTCCACTCTTACGAGTTACACCTCTATTACCATGTTTTGCGACTGGAACGCCTGCGCCTGCAACCACAAAAGCAGAAGTGGTTGATATATTAAATGAATGTAATCCTGAACCTCCTGTACTACAGGTATCGACAACAAGAGGATGTTTTGTATTTATTTTTATTGCTTTTTCACGCATTACACGCACTCCACCAGTAATTTCTTCTACTGTTTCTCCTTTCAGTCGCAATGCAGTAAGAAAACATGCAATTTGGGCATCTGTAGTTTTTCCATCCATGATTTCAGTCATGGTTTCAACCATCTCTTCTTCTTCTAAGTCGTTCCCTTCAACAACCTTTTTGATAGCATCTTGAATCACCTAAACTCCCTCCATAGTTAATCGTTATCATACATTGTAGAAAATCATCATATTATAACCAAAAAACACCTATAATTCAAGAATAGATACACCCAAGATAATACAATACCTCAAGTAGCGCTATCACATCATACTATTTCCTGCTTAATATAGGATACGAAAAATATATGGGAAAGAAGGGATTATACTATACATATCTATCACTACCCAATTAAAATACACTTATCAAAACTGGATATGCTGATTCTGGTAATGTTTAGAGTATTGTGATATACTTTCCTCAATGAAGTCATGAATACTTTGTCT
The DNA here is from genome assembly GCA_964652195.1 of uncultured bacterium. Classification (GTDB taxonomy): domain Bacteria; phylum Poribacteria; class WGA-4E; order WGA-4E; family WGA-3G; genus MSPOR6. Next base: position 20,827 of record CAZZBB010000021.1, read on the forward strand.
ATAT
>CAZZBB010000022.1:0-65114 GCA_964652195.1 uncultured bacterium
TACTATAGTTTGGACAGTTTTAAGAATTAAACTAAAACTTGAAAGTCCATTCTTTATGTTTAGACACATCCCTCACTGCTGGGGTTTGGGATTTAATGTTAGATAGCGTTCAACAGGCTGTTGCTTGATAAGAACTTATTAATTGATGAGTTAAGCCACAAAATGAAACATGCAAAAAAAGATTACTATTGACTAAATCCGTAGCACCAGCGGTGCGAAAGGTGTGTAGAAACGTAAATGCCACAAGAAACCGAGCCCCGACGAATGCCATACGCGCATTCGGCGTTGATTCGGTGCGAAAGGTGTATGTATACAGTTGTTCAAGAAATTACGGAAATTGTCCAAACTATAGTGATTATTAAAGTAGACTCTTGAATCAAACTACCTCAACACACATTTGCCTTTGAGTAACAACGGTGAGTATCAACGAAATAAATATACCTAACAAATGATGAATGTTCTTGTGCTAATGTTACGCACGGAATTCCGTATCAACATGTTCAATACCACGCTATTTTTACTTGATTTTAAACGAAAAGTCAAGTATCATTTTATACAGAGACAGTCTATTTCCCACCATTTTATATTGATTGGATAGGCAATAAAAATCCAATATAGCATTTCCGTTGATTTTTGTTTGAGAGTGTTATTAGGTTCGTGTTGTAGGAGGAAGTTCACATGAAACAAAGCCGACTGAAGATTTTCGTTGCCAGCGTCATTTTACTCGTTGCCATGGTTTTCTTAGTGTTAGCAATGACCGAAAAAACGAGTGTGTTGCATTTTACACCTGCTGAACTTGTTGCGAATGCTGAGGAAAATGATCAACAGAATTTGCAAGTTGACGGTGTAATAGCAGAAGGTAGTTCAACTTGGGATGCAGCGAATTTCAAACTTACCTTTGCTGTGCGCGACCGTGAAAGTAGCGATACCGTTAATGTAATCTATGAGAAACGTCTTAAACCCGATAACTTTACAGACGGTGGCAGTGTTTTTGTAGAAGGTAAATATGATGCTACAAAAAACAGGATTGTCGCAACGAAGTTAACAACCAAATGTGCCTCTAAATACGAAGGAGCAGAAAGTACTTCTTCGGAAAAGGGTTCTTCCTAAATCTTTCCTAACGAATACTCGGTTTTACTCTGCAATAATCCACATACTCAGGCATCAATATGTTCATAGAGGATCTTTTAGTAGGTGTACAAGGTTTGACGGCTGAACTTGGGCAAGCTGCAATTTATCTTTCATTATTTTCAGCACTATGGACAATTCTTTTACTGAGTATTGGTCTTGCATTAAGAAAACCTAATCTTATACGTAGTGGTCGAAATGCGGTTGTTGCGACATTAATTCTCATCTCTATTGCTACTTGTGCCTTGGTTTTTGGATTTGTAACTGACGACTTCTCTATGAAGTATGTCGTTGAAGTTTCCAGTGCAGCCCAACCCCTCCTCTATAAAATAACTGCTCTCTGGGGACGCATGTCCGGCTCTCTCCTGTTTTGGCTTTGGTTGCTCACCGTTGCTGGTGGTGTTGTCGTTCTCCAAAACCGACGTTCTCAAGATACACTTGCAGATTACGCTCTTATTCCTATCACTATCGTTCAATTATTTTTCATTGTTTTGGTCACTGGGTGGATCGAGGGAGTTTACAACCCGCTTGCCCGTTTCCCAGATGGGCAAATCGCAGTTGATGGTCAAGGGATGAATCCGCTACTCCAAACACCGAGTATGGCATTCCATCCACCAACTCTTTACATTGGGTGGATTAGCCTGACTGTTCCATTTGCCTTTGCTGTGGCAGCTCTTTTGTCAGGTAGAATAGGAAGTGATTGGATTCTTCGTTCTCGTAGATGGATGTTGTTTTCATGGATTGTACTTACAGTCGGCATCACACTCGGAGGACATTGGGCATATCAGGAACTTGGTTGGGGAGGTTATTGGGCATGGGATCCAGTTGAAAATGCATCCTTTATGCCGTGGCTACTCGGCACCGCATATCTACACTCCGTTATGATTCAAGAAAAACGGGGTATGCTAAAACTTTGGAATATCCTTCTCATCACCTTAGCTTTTCAATTTACATTGATAGGTACATTTATTACAAGAAGTGGAATTATTACGTCAGTACACGCTTTTGCTCAATCTGATATTGGGGGTTATTTCTTAGGATTTATTCTACTGTCAACACTCGGTGTTATACTATTGATCGTAGTTAGATGGGAACGTCTAAAAAGTGCAAATCGTCTGGAATCGCTACTTTCCCGAGAGAGTTCTTTTGTTCTGAATAACTGGTTGTTAGTGGGTCTAACCTTAATTATATTATGGGGTACATTATGGCCGATTATTTCTGAAGCGATCCAAGGTGAGAAAGCATCTGTGCCGGAGTCGTTCTTTAATCAAGTTGTTATTATACCGGGTCTATTACTTCTATTTTTGACAGGTGCCGGTCCGGTAATCTCTTGGAAAAAGATTACACCTAATAACTTCAAACGCATGTTTATACCACCAATTATTGTTGGTTTGATTGCAACAGGTATAGCATGGATTTACCTCGCTATTACCGGAGTTTTAGATACACCGAATCAGATAGAAGGAAGTTTCTTCGCTCGATTACCTGAAGGACTTATCTTTAGCGGAGAGACGTTTCCTATTTTTTCATTGCTTTGTGTTTTCGCAAGTGTATTTGTACTCTTTGCGATCGGTAGTGAATTCTATCGAGGGGCAACACTTAGGACGAAACGTCAACAAACTACTTTCCTCAATGGGTTAGGAATGCTTATCAACCGCAATAAACGTCGGTATGGTGGTTATATAGTCCATATCGGAATTGTTATCGTTTATATCGGAATTATGGGTTCAAAGGGTTATTTTTTACTTGAGTCTGAAAGTTTGAAACTTGGTGAATCAATGGATGTTGGTTCTTATCAATTGACGATGCAGGATACCTTTCAAGAAGAACACCAAAACTATTTCAGAGCAGGTGTTGTTTTCGATGTTGCCAAGAATGGTAAAAAGAAAACTACGATGAAACCTGCACGACACTTTTACCATAAGGCAGGACAAGGTGATCAGGATACTATTGAATCTGCTATCTATGGAATCGGTATGAACGAATTATATATTGCACTTGGACCATTGCCAGCTAAGATTGACAATGATACAGATGTGAATGTTCAAGTATATTTAAATCCATTGATCAGGGTCGTATGGATCGGTGTTGCTATTATGGTGTTGGGTGGTCTTATTGCAATTGCAGAACGCTCAGAGAGCACAACAAACACATAAGCGGGGCATTCTATGACAATCTTCAATTCACGAAATATTGTGTGTATTTGTCTGGCTATACTGGTAGGTATTATGTTTATCGTGAGTAATCCGGTTTTGGCAGATAAGAAAAAAGAAGATACTGAGGCTTTTGATACCCAATTAAATGAACTTCTTACCACGGTTTACTGTTACTGTGGATGTGTAAAAGAAACCATCCAAGCGTGTGTTTGCATGACAGCACAAAATATAGAAGCAGATTTTCGAAACAGATTACTTGAAGGGAACTCGGTTTACCAAATACGTACAGACTATCTTGAGAAGTGGGGACCTGAATTTTCGGCTGTCATGCCTGCAAAAGGTGTGAATCTTATTGCGTATCTAATGCCAGTAGTTATTCTCTTGGCAATCGGGGGTGTTATTCTGTTCATTCGACTTCAATCAAGCGGTAATAAGGTCATACGTACACTTCCTGACAAACAGATTTCGGATGAACTACAGCAAAAACTCGAATCGGAACTTGAAAAATATAAGGAATAGAATTAGAGGTAGGTATGAGTTTCTTATTGCTTTTATGGATCGGTATACTTGGGGTGTTGTTATTGGTGTACCTTTTTTATCCACTTTTTCGCGGTACGGAACTTTCCACAGAAATTAGTCCTGCTGAATTGCGTATGCAAACTCTTGCAATTGAACGTGAACAAAGCTATTCTGCATTGGTCGATCTTGAAGACGACTATGAATCGGGTAAACTTTCTGAAGAAGATTATAAGGAATTACGAGCCGCGTTATTGCAGGAAACTGCTCAAATTGTTAGTCAGCTTGAGGCGGCAGCTCAGATTGATGTGGAATCTGAAATTGAGAGGTATAAACGAGAAAAAGGTCAGTAGGTTAGGGACAGATATGGACATAGTTAAGAGAAAAATGAAAAATTCGGGTAAGATACGTTCTAAATTATATATTAGTGTTCTGTTAACTATAGTTTCTACATTCTTATTAATATTTCCTATCTATTCACAAGAGGAGATGGGTGTTATTCATGGGAAATTAATAGATAGACAGTTGAATACTCCCATCGCTAATCAAACTATTACACTGAGTATACATAAAGGCGAAGATATCACACAACAGGATACAACGACTGACGAAGAAGGTATTTATCGTTTTGAAGGTTTATCTATTGATGCCACGACACATTATACTATTACTACAAACTATAATGAGATAGAGCAAATAGAAAGAAATATTATGTTATCCACATTTGTACCGACCGTTACTGTGGATATGAATATAGGCGGTAAAACTGATGATTCGTCAAAGGTTCGGATAAATTCGTATACTCTGGTGATTGGACCGCCACCTGAAGGACACCCTCCAGATGATGCTATTTCAATTATTGAAGCATTTGATGTTGAAAACCGTAATGAATTACATTTTCAAATGGAGTATGGAAATAAAGAAGTAGGGTTTTATACAACGCTCCCAAGAGATTTTGAAGCATTTCAGCCTCATGCCCCTGCGGGTTTAGTATTAGATCCGAATACCAATAATATTATATTCCCTAAATCTATACCACCTGGACCCACTCAAGTCGGTTTCACATACGTATCTCATGTTCACGATAACAAAGTTGATCTCTCACGCCGCGTTCCTTTTCAGACTGACCAAGTCTCTGTATTAGTCGTGGAGGGTATCAACTTAGTCCCCTTATCAAAACACTTTTTAAGAGCGAAGAGTGAGCCAATTCACAATAGAGTATACAATGTCTATAGAACAAAACCTAATACCAACTTTCTTGAAGGGAATAAGATAGATTTAAGATTGGGAATTCCAAAAGAAAGTATTGGACAATTGGTGTTTATAGCGATTGCCTCAGCCTTGACTGGTGGTTTTCTGGTTGCTGCGATTTTCATGTTACGCAGTACACGCCGATCTTCCTCTGGATCTAATGGATCTGAGACTTTACAACATGAAGCGGGTTGGTTACGTAAACTCAACAATGATGACATTGAGCATGCAAGGACAGCACGACTTGAATTTATAACTATTCTTGATGAGTTACACGAAAAAGAACTTATCTCGGAAAGGGTCTATAACAGATTCCGAGGGGAACAGACGGACCGTCTTACTGAGATTCTCGATCAACGTACAGAACGTGGATTAGATAAATAAGGGGTATTATCCTGAAAATAGAATAGGTTTGTGAATATATTTAGGGGATATATTTGTAATGAGTAGTGAAGAAAGAATCGCTGAGCTGATTGAAGATTTAGAAGAGATAGATGAGGATGTTATCAATGAAGCTAAAACAGAATTAATCGAAATTGGTGATACAGCTGTAACGCAGCTAATTGAGACACTTGCTCATAACCTATACGATGTTGTTGAACATGCTGCTGATGTATTGGTAGCAATAGGGGAACCTGTTATTCCTGCCTTGATGGATGAGATGGAGATAGCTATAAGACATCATGCGCTTGCTATTAGCAGTACACTTAGTCGTATGGGTGAACTGGCAATCCCTGTTTTAGTTAATGCATTATCCAATAAACTAAATGAGGATCTCCGTGAATATGCAGTTCGTGCGTTGGTTTCAATGGGAGACACAGCAAATGGTGCCATCCCTGCCTTGATTGAAGCCTTAGATGATCCCGCTGATGAGGTGCGAACCTATTCTGCATATGCCCTCGCTAACTTTGGAGAAGCTGCCTCAGAGGCTATACCCGCACTTATTAAGGCATTTGATGATGAATCGGATCGTGTTAAGCATCATGTAGCATTTGCCTTAGAAAAAATTGGCACCCCTGAAGCACACGAAGCACTTAGAGCATTGTTATAGGTGTAGTAGTAAGTTATTTTCTTACCATTTTATTCATGAAATCTCTGAATTCTAAATGCAGTAAGTATCGGTATAGTTTGTATAATTCTCATCCTGTATCATCCAATTCTTATTACACATGGTAATCCTTGGACAAGGAATTTACATATAAATTGTCAACTCATTATGTTGAGTTAATGAAGCATAATACTCGGTTATTGAGGTAATTAGTTGACTAATTCTGACATGCTATAACATTATGATAAGTCGATATGGCATTAATTAAAACTTGTAAATACACATCAATTATGGTATAATTAGAAAAAGTCATTCAATATGGATTATTGCGAAATAAATATTATTTCACGAACAATGGGAATTGAGAAAAGTATCAAACCAACAAACATTTATGTTACAACCTGAAAGGAGCTAAGATGGCAAAGTACGATTTTGTAGTCGCTGTAGGAGGGGCACCCGGACAAGGTATAGAAACACTTGGGAAAAGTCTGGGACAAATATGTGCACGATACGGTCTTTATGTTTATACATATAGTGCATATCAATCCCTTATCCGCGGCGGTCATACCTTCCTTACCATCAGAATCAGTTCTGAACCGGTCGAAAACCACGGCGATGAGATTGACCTTATTATTGCCCTCGATCGACACAGCATAGAAAAACATGTACCACACGTCAGACCCGGCGGAGCATTCATTTATAATAGTGATGATGTAAAGCAAGAACCAGAACGCGACGATATTCAATTATGTGGTATTCCATATAAAAAGTTTTCCAGCGGAATTGAAGATAGAAAATTACAAAAAACCTGTTTGAATACGTGTCTACTCGCTACAGCCATGAATATGGTGGGTGCCGATCTAAAGGTTCTTGAGGAGATCATCATTTATGCCCTTCTCAAACGAAAAGGTCAGGAAGTCGTTGATGCCAATATCACGGTTGCAACTGCAGGATACCAACACGCCGCTGAACACTTCACAGAATTTGATGATCAATTTGAGAAACAGGAACCCCCACTTGCGTTTGTTGACGGAAATTCAGCAATGGCTATGGGTGGGGCTGCAGCCGGTGTTAAGTTTTATTGTGCTTACCCGATGAGTCCATCAACCGGGGTATTACATTGGATGGCAGCGAATGCGCGAAATCTGAACATTATGGTTCGACAATGTGAAGATGAAATCAGTGTAATAAACATGGTGATTGGGGCTGCACATGCTGGATGTCGTGCAATGTGTGCTACATCTGGTGGCGGATTTGCCCTTATGTCAGAGGCTATTGGTAGCGCGGCCATGATGGAAATACCAATCGTAGTCATCAACGTCCAACGTGGTGGTCCATCAACAGGTTTACCTACGAAAACGGAACAAGGTGATTTGTGGCAACTCCTCGGGGCAAGTCAGGGTGATTTTCCTAAGATAATTGTCGCTCCTACCAGTATCATGGATGGGTTTCACACCATGCCAGAAATTTTCAATCTCGTAGATAAGTACCAATGTCCAGGTATGGTGCTTTCAGATCTTACTCTCTCTATGGGATATACAACCTTTGATCCAGATACTATTAATTGGCAACCAGAAATTGACCGGGGCGAGTACATAACTGAACTTGGACAGACAGATGAAGAATACCTACGTTTCAAGATTACTGACAGTGGAGTATCCCCACGTGCTATCCCAGGGACACCCGGGCATGTCCATGTAGTCGCTACGGATGATCACGATGAAGACGGTGGACTTATTAGTGATGAATTTACAAATCCACATAAACGTCGGGATATCATGGAAAAACGCCAACGGAAAATGGATGGGATTGTGAAATTACTACCACCACCAACTCTTGAAGGACCTGAAGACGCTGAGATTACGCTCATTGGATGGGGTTCTACAAAAGGGGTTATCAGCGAGGCAGTACAGTTATTGACAGAATCTGGAACTACTGCCAACCATATACATTTCAAATGGCTCTATCCCATTGATGAGGATACGATTATTGCTGTACTCGAAAAAGCAACAAATCCTATTATTGTTGAGTGTAACTACACAGGACAATTCGCACGATTTTTACGCGGTGAAACTGGATTTAAGGCAGATGGACATATACGTAAATACGATGGTGAACCGTTCATGCCGCATCACATTGCAGACGGGACACGTGAACTTCTAGATGGTAAGACAGACCTATATGTCCCATATCAAGAAATTGTAGTTTAAAAGGAGGCATAACCAGATGGCAAAAAAAGAAAGACCTATAAAAGGTGCTCCTACAGCAAAAGATTTTAAAGGTGATGTTCATCCCGATTGGTGTCCGGGGTGTGGTGATTTTACTGTGCTTAGTGCCCTTCAAATTGCTTATGCCAAAACAGGGAACGGCAGTCATGATCATCTGACTGTGAGTGGAATCGGATGTTCTTCAAATCTTCCCGGTTTTATCAACACTTATGGAATGCATACGCTGCACGGTAGATCTCTTGCGGTGGCTACGGGGGCTAAACTTGGTAATCATGAGTTGAATGTAGTTGTCACAGGTGGAGATGGTGATGGATACGGTATTGGTGGTAACCATTTTATCCATACCATGCGTAAAAATATCGATCTTCTTTACATTGTGATGAACAATGAGACTTATGGCTTAACAGTTGGACAAGCCTCTCCTACTACTGTGGTAGGTGAATGGACAAAAAGCACACCGTTTGGAAATATAGAAACACCCCTTAATCCTGTGGCTATGGCAATTGTTGCGGGTGCTACTTATGTTGCCAGAGGTTTTAGTTCTGAGCGCGCACAACTTGCAGAATTGATGTACGAAGGAATGCAGCATAAAGGATTTGCCTTTATTGATGTTATCAGTCCTTGTGTAACATGGAAGGATGATGAAATCTATGACTTTTGGAAAGAACGAGTCAATTTCCTTGAGAACCATGATACAAGCGATAAAACGGCTGCGCTTGAACAAGCCGTCAAGACTGGTCATGATACCCAAATAGGTTTATTTTATCATGACACAAGTCGTCTGTCATTGGATCAATCTGAACCGGTGTTGGAAAATGGTCCTATGGTACATCAGACTGCAGGTGTTACACCAGAGCAGGCTTCCGCGATTATTCAACGAATGATGTAGTTTAAAAGAAGGATTAACCAGATGGCAAAAAAAGAAAGACCTATAAAAGGTGCTCCTACAGCGAAAGATTTTAAAGGTGATGTCAATCCTGATTGGTGTCCCGGTTGTGGTGATTTTGGTGTGCTTAGTGCCCTCCAAATGGCTTATGCCAAAACAGGGAACGGCAATCATGATCATCTGACTGTCAGTGGAATTGGATGTTCCTCAAACCTTCCCGGTTTTATCAATACTTATGGGATGCATACGCTGCATGGTAGATCTCTTGCAGTGGCTACGGGTGCTAAACTTGGTAACCATGAGTTGAATGTTGTTGTCACAGGTGGAGATGGTGATGGATACGGTATTGGTGGTAACCATTTTATTCATACCATGCGTAAAAATATTGATCTTCTTTACATTGTGATGAACAATGAGACTTATGGCTTAACAGTTGGACAAGCGTCACCTACTACTGTGATAGGTGAAAGAACAAAAAGTACACCATTCGGAAATATAGAAACACCCCTTAATCCTGTGGCAATGGCTATTGTTGCAGGTGCTACTTATGTTGCGAGAGCTTTCAGTTCTGAACGTGCACAACTTGCAGAATTGATGTATGAAGGAATGCAGCATAAAGGTTTCGCCTTTATTGACGTCATTAGTCCTTGTGTAACCTGGAAGGATGATGAAATCTATGATTTTTGGAAAGAACGGGTGAGTTTTCTTGAGGACCACGATACAAACGACAAAACGGCTGCACTTGAACAAGCCGTCAAGACTGGTCATGATACCCAAATAGGTTTATTCTACCATGACACAAGTCGTCCGTCATTGGATCAATCTGAACCGGTATTGGAAAATGGACCTATGGTACATCAGACTGTAGGTGTCACACCTGAACAGGCTTCCGCTATCATTCAACGAATGATGTAAAATCAATTTATAGAAAGGGCAGGTATCCAAACTTGCCCTTTCTTTTTGTATGCTCCTGGAAGTCCAATCACTTTTATGTATTATGCGTTTGGATGCTTCGCAAATCACAAAAAATATTGGACACCGAACGATTGTTAGGGATGTTACACTCTCCATTAATCCCGGAGAAGTCGTGGTGATTTTCGGTCCAAACGGTGCTGGTAAAACTACACTAATCAAGATTCTGTCAACGCTTCTTCGCCCTACATCAGGGAAACTCAAGATCGAAAACATTGATGCTATCGCAGATTATTTACAAGTGCGGAACACATTAGGTGTTATTGTACATGAGCAATTGGCTTATCCTGTTCTAACCCCTTATGAAAATCTTAAGTTTTTCGGACAGATGTATGATGTAGAAGATTTAGAAACCCGTTGTAAGACATTAATAGCTGAAGTCGGATTAAATCGTTTTATTCATGAACCTCTCCTCACCTTTTCACGGGGTATGACACAACGGTTTATGATTGCAAAAGCTCTCCTTCACCATCCTTCAATTTTGTTACTTGATGAACCTTTTTCTGGACTTGATGTATCTGCTAAACAATTTGTCATTGATCGAATTGTCCAAGAACAACAATATGATAAAAGCGTTGTGGTAACAACCCACAATATTGAATTAGGCTATCTCGTAGGAACGAGATTTTTCTTTATGCTCAATGGAGAATTGGAAGAAATAGCACATAAAGATGAAACAGATAAAGAAAGATTGCAGAAGTTGTATGAAGAGAGGTTGGTGGATAAAGATCAAAAGCGGTTGTAGGTGAGTTCATTATATTGAGTTAAATATGAAGGCACTACGTCAAATTACCGCGTTGATTCGGAAAGATCTCAGACTCCAAGTTAGTTCTAAGGAGACCTTGGCATTAATCTTCGTTTTTAGTGTATTAGTTGTTCTTATTTTTGCTTTTGCTTTTGGTCCTATATTTCCAGATAAGATGGAACGCGGAAAATTAACGGCAAGTGTGCTCTGGGCAGCATTCGTATTTGCGGGAATTATTACCTTAAATCGTTCATTTACATTAGAAAGAGCACATGGAGCATTACACGGAATTCGTCTTACTGGTGTTGATGCTGGAAGTCTGTACCTTTCCAAAGTTATCAGTAGTGTGATTTTTCTATTTCTATTAGAAGTTGTGATTACACCTATTGCTTTGCAATTGTTAGATATATTTGATGTTGTAACGATTGAGATTTTACTGAAACTATTCGGAATACTTATTATAGGAACACTTGGTTTTTGCTCTGTCGGTGTGTTGTTGGCAGGAATATCTACAAGTACAAGCGGCGGTGAGAGTCTACTTTCTGTCCTTCTTCTTCCTCTTGTCATCCCAATCATTATGAGTGGCACAAAATGCACAGTTTCTATTTTGGTAACCGGTGGATTAGAGGACAGGTTATGGTTGTATATGTTAATAGGTTCAAGCCTACTTTTTTTGGCATCTGCATACTTACTTGCAGATGCTGTTATAGAGGAATAGTTGTGGTTGAAATATCAGAGTGAGATAAAATTGACTCTGGGAACAAACCCACACATATCGGAATATTAAGTTAAGGAAGGAAAGAAAATTGTCAGAAATTATCTTTATTAACGCTCGAGAAATATTAGATTCACGCGGTAACCCCACAGTTGAAGTAGACGTTAATTTAGCATCCGGTGCGGTTGGACGCGCATCTGTTCCGTCCGGGGCATCTACAGGTGAACACGAAGCTGTTGAATTGCGTGACAAAGATCCAGAACGCTATTTAGGAAAGGGTGTTCAGAAAGCAGTTGAAAATGTTAACACGACCATTGCTGCTACTCTCATTGGACAAGATGTATTCGCACAAAGTGAAATTGATGCCACTATGTGTGAGATCGATGGTACAGAGAACAAAAGCAAACTTGGAGCAAACGCAATTTTAGGTGTGTCCCTTGCTGTTGCTAAAGCTGCTGCTGATGAACTCGGACAACCTCTTTTTCGTTACATCGGCGGATCAAATGCTAAAGAACTACCTTTACCGATGATGAATATTCTTAACGGAGGTTCACACGCAGATAATAACGTCGATATTCAAGAATTTATGGTAATGCCTACCGGGGCAAGCTGTTTTGCAGAAGCACTTCGTATGGGAGCAGAAATTTTTCACAGTCTTAAAGCAGTTCTTCAAAATCGTAATTGCAATACGGCTGTTGGTGATGAAGGAGGTTTTGCTCCCGATTTAGGATCAAATGAAGAGGCAATTTCAGTTATAATTAAAGCCATTGAACAGGCAAAATATGTTCCTGGTGAAGATGTCCTATTAGCATTAGATGCTGCTTCAAGTGAATTCTATAATCGTGAAACTGGTTCCTATGAATTAAAAGCTGAAGCACAACCTACTAAATCACCTGAAGAAATGGTAGATTTTTACACCGAACTGTGTGAAAAATATCCGATTGTATCCATAGAAGATGGTATGGATGAAAACGATTGGGACGGTTGGAAGAGTTTAACCCAGGCTATTGGAGATAGCGTCCAGCTTGTTGGAGATGATCTGTTCGTCACCAATACTACTCGACTGCAGCAAGGAATTGATGGGCAAATTGGTAATTCAATTCTAATTAAAGTCAATCAGATTGGTACATTAACTGAGACCCTTGATGCTATTGAACTTGCTAAGCGGTTCAATTATACAGCGGTTGTATCACATCGGTCAGGAGAGACTGAGGATACAACGATTTCAGACTTAGTTGTCGGTACAAATGCTGGACAGATTAAAACCGGATCTCTCTCGCGAACGGATCGTGTCTGTAAATATAACCAACTCTTGCGTATAGAAGAGGAACTTGACGAAAGCGCTATTTTCGCTGGGAGAAAGGTCTTCTATAATTTACCAGATTTTCGTTAACTTATGTATCAACATTGGGACAGACCTATACTGTCCCAATACCCTTTAATGGTATTCTTATGCGTGTCTTTAGAGTTATTCTACTTATTGTCGCATTGGCTTTACTTGTTGTCAGCGTCAGACAATTTATGAATGGTTATAGAGCATGGCAAGATGCACAACGGCTTGAAGAGGATTTTCAAAAGGAAATTCTAAGACTTGAAAATAGACGAGATCAACTAAAAAAACGAGTCGAATTGTTGAAGAATGACACCCTCACGAAAGAACGTCTTGTAAGAAAAAGGTTTGGTTATGTAAAACCTGGGGAAATAAAAATCAAGGTCACAAAACAAGCACCTACTGAGTAGTCTACCTACCAACATCCGTTCCTGAATTAGCACAAAATACCCACTACCTGTCTATACTCTTAAACCCTTTGCAATATCCGTATATATCAGTTATAATGTGATAAATCATAATACCATAATATGTAATAATTAACTCTCCTAACCTTTATATTATAGGTTTGTCATAATCCTATCTTAAATATACTGGTGTGATACCGCCAAAGTGGGAAGAAATATGCACTCGGAAAATAGACATCCAAGTCCTTTACCTAAGTTGATTGCTATATGCGGTCTTCTCCTACTCTTTATTCTTGCCGTAAATGCTATGCGGGTTATTGAAAAGAGAAGAACACCTCCTCCGACACACAACGTCGGTGTAAGGGAGACTAACACACAACCATTACCCAGCCCTCGACCTATTAATGCAGAACCTGAGGAAAAGAGTCAAAATTCTGTAAGACGAAAAGATACCCTTACTACGAGACGAGGACCTGATGGTTTTCATCTTTATCGTTATTGGTGGCGTGGTGGCGCAGCTGTTTATGTGGCTGAAATGGACCGTAATGCTGAAAATCTGCAGTTTGATGTAGAACTTGCTAATGGACAAATACTCAGACGGGAAACAGTATCCAGTGCCACAAGACGACTTAAAAGAAAAGGAATACAGTCTATAGCAGGTGTTAATGGAAGTTTTGGTATACGCGAGGATAACTGGGGACGAGGGGGGATGATATTTAACCTGCATATACAAAATGGTGAACTTGTCAGTATTCCAAAACTCATCAATAGATGGGGTTATTCACCACCGACACCTTGGGGAGAAACAAGTTTTGGTGTTACACCAGATGGTGAATTTCTTCTGGAGGCAGTACAATTAAACGGTATTCTTAATATTGGTAATGACACCCTTGTGATAGATGCGATTAACCAGATTTGTGATTCGTATTGTCCGGTAGTCATTTTTACACCTCGTTTTGGAAGATCAACTCTGACACGACGATGCTATGAATTTACGCTGAAAAACCTGACTCTTCCAATTACTGGAAAGTATAAGAGTAAGCTTGTTGTTACGGATGTAAACCCAAGAGGAAACAGTATTATACCATCTGATGGTGTTGTTTTGGCAATTGAACCACGCTTAGCAAGAAGTTGGTATAGGAAAATTACCGAATTTACAAAAGCAGAATTAGAAATTGCCCTTACTCCCAAAAAGTGGCAGACTGTCAACGAAGGGATTGGCGGGAATCTACGATTATTACGAGATGGAAGAATTGAACCAGAACTTGTTCGGTTTAACCGTACCCGAGGTGGCAGTGCAATCGGACATCATAACGGGGCTCAACGACATCCAAGGAGTGCCTTAGGTTTTAACGATGAAAAACTATTCCTCATTGTTGTTGATGGTAGACAACCCGGGTATAGTATGGGAATGACACTATACGAAATGGCAGATTTCTTCAACGACATAGGAGTGAAAAACGCAATAAACTTTGATGGAGGTAGTTCTTCAGCATTATGGACATTAGGGGAAATTGTAAATGAACCCGCACATGGTTATGAACGCCCTATCTTCAATGTAGCCGTGATTCGTAGGAAAGATGAATAACTACAGAAAATCTGGATATGTTATTGTAACAATCTTGGTCTTTATCGCATGCTCAAATAGAAATACACCACAAGGTGTAACAGAGGACTTTATCTATAATTACTATAAGCACGCAAACCAAGGGGCATCCCTCAAATTGTGTGCTGGCAGAGCAGAAGAAAAACTTCAGGAAGAAATCACACGAGTACAAGAGGTGCGTTCTCAAGATCAACCTGTCACGGACATGCCACAAATTGATTATCAACAGACCGGGAAAGAAAGATCAACTGAGGTCGAAGGTGTAATACACGAATTATTTAACTATAAATTGATAATTAAGAGTCGAGACGGGGCAACAACACATTCTCGAAATGTTGTGATTACCACTGAAAATATAAATGGACAATGGAAAGTCGTCAATTTTGATGAGTATGAATGATGTAAGATACAGCAAATACAAATATCTGTTTATGGAGAATTTATGAAAACTGGTAGGGTTGCTATTTTTACACAACCTCAAACCCCGTTGGAATTTAGGGAATATCCGATTCCCTTTGTAAAACCTAACGACATGCTGGTACGAATCCGAATGGCAAATATATGCGGTTCGGATTTACATTTTTGGCGTGGACACGGTCCGAAAATCGAAAGTGGTATCCCACAAGTTCTTGGACACGAGATGATCGGCACAATTGAAGAAATGGGACGAAATGTCCAAGCTGATAGTATTGGACAACCGTTAGAAAAGGGTGATAGAATTGTATATTCCTATTTCAAACCGTGCCAACATTGTTGGATGTGTCTCACCGGTAAACCTGGATGTCCTAACCGTTACCGAGATTGGCTCGGGGTTTCCAGTGAACAACCACCACACTTTCATGGTGCCTACGGTGAGTTCTACTATATGAAAGCGGGACATTGGGTGTTTAAAGTGCCTGATGATCTGTCAGATGAACTCGTTTCACCTATTAACTGTGCTTTATCGGAAGTAATCTATGGATTAAATCAGATAGGAATTACAATCGGAGATACGATTGTAATTCAAGGGGCAGGTGGATTAGGACTTTATGCAACTGCTGTTGCCAGAGAAATGGGTGCTGGAAAAATAATTGTCCTTGATAGACTTCCTGGACGTCTTTCACTTGCACAAGAATTCGGGGCAGATTATACCTTAAATGTAGATGAAGTTGCAATAGAAGAACGTGTCGATTGTGTGCTTGATCAGACGGGTGGTATTGGTGCGGATCTTGTAGCAGAATTTGTAGGTTCACCGCGGGTGCTCGCTGAAGGGGTTGATATGCTCCGATGGGGTGGTCGTTATTTATGGATAGGAAATATTAATCTCGGTTTTCCAACCGAAATTGACCCGGGTAATATTGTCAGATGTAGCAAGACAATCCGTGGTGTCATTGTTTACGAACCGTGGGTTATACCACGGGCTCTTGATTTCCTTAGCCGTACACGAAACAAATATCCGTTCCATAAAATCATCTCAGACACCTTCATATTTGATAATATAAATGAAGCTTTTTCCTTTGCCGACCAAGGTTCAGCCATCAGAGTCGGATTGAACTTCAATACCAGTTCTGAAAGCTAACAACCGATAGCAAACGCGCATGAATACCCCACCCAAAAAGCCTACCTCACTATATATTCATATTCCGTTCTGTGCAACGAAATGCTACTATTGTGCATTCAATACTTACTCTTTCCATAAAGAACAAGCAAAAGCTTACTTAGATGCACTTAGCATAGAGATGCAAATCTATTCACTACAAACCAGTCCATTACAGACTATCTTTATTGGAGGTGGAACACCATCTATCCTCTCTGCAAACAGTTTGGAACGTTTATTTTCCGATATAGGTTCGACATTCCAGTTCTGTTCAGATGTTGAAATTACTGTTGAATGTAATCCAGGGACAGTTGATGCAGAAAAACTGCATGTAATGAAGGCCAGAGGCGTGAACCGATTAAGTTTCGGTTTACAAGCCATGCAAAATGAGGTGTTACGCCAGTTAGGACGGATCCATACCGTTGAAGAATTCCACCACAGTTATCGTTTGGCACGTGAAGTCGGTATTGACAATATAAACATTGATCTAATCTTTGCCCTTCCAGATCAGACGATGGAAATGTGGCAACATACCTTAACAGAAACAATCTCCTTCCAACCTGAACATATCTCTACCTATAATCTTGTTATGGAAGAGTCAACACCGTTTTACGAACGGTGGAAAACTGGTCAGCTCAACCTACCATCCGATGATACAGAAGCGGATATGTTTCAATATACAATTGATACTCTCATCACACACGGCTATACACACTATGAAATCTGCAACTTTTCTGAACCTAACCGAGAAGTGAAACACAACCTTGTGTATTGGAATAATCAAGAATATATAGGGTTAGGTGTTGGTGCGTGTGGATATGTTGATGGTATAAGATATACCAACATAAAAGGGGTACCACCCTATATTGAAACACTCCGTGAACTGAAGAAACCGATTGCAGATACTGATGTTCTTACCGGAAAAGCAGAAAAGGCAGAAACCCTTATGTTATCACTTCGTAAGCGAGAGGGTATTTGTATAAAGGATTATACGTTGCGTTTCGGTGAATCAGTTGATGTAGAATTTCGAGAAGTTATTCAAAAATTGAAGGATTTAGAGTTGTTAGAACAAACGGAAACCCATCTCCGTCTTACTGATCGTGGACTCTTTTTGGCAAATGAGGTGTTTGTTGAATTAATGTAAGACTACTTCTAATACATCCGTTTATGATTCTCACCACACGATGGACTTGAGAGCCTGAAAAGTTATTGGCAAAATATCACACTATCTTTGTGTGTGGATTTCAATAATTATCCCAAGAATCATTTTCACAATCCATATATGTTTATAGGTATTTAGGTAATTCCATTAAACTTGACATTAGCCACACTGTTTGATAAGATACCCGCATGCCGCGCAAAAACAAAATCCTCAACATTGGCGATGCTGCCCCGCTATTCTCACTCCCCTCCCATAGAAGACAAACAGTCTCCCTCACATCCTACTGCGAGAATCAGCAGGTAATATTGGTCTTTTTTCGAGGCACATGGTGACCAAACAGTCGCCGTCAGTTGACTGCCATACAGGAACATACAGAAGATTATACACAATACAATGCAACCCCAATAGCAATTGCTGGACAGTGGCCTCGAGAACTTCGCGGATACGCAGAACGCAACGGAATTACCTATCCACTCTTAGTTGACAAAGACCGAAATGTCATAAAAAGCTATGGTGTCTACCACTGGCTTAGTTTTGAGGCATATAATATCGCAAGACCCGCTACCTTCATTATCGACAAACAAGGCACTGTTCAATATATGTATATCGGATCACACCAATTCGACTTGGTAGATCAAGTTGAGTTAATAGACTGCCTAAAGTCCTTAAACACAGACAAAGACCTGTAGATTTTGTAGAATTCAATAACTATTCATTCCTTCCCCTTTCCATTCATCCGTAACCCCACAATCCATAATTCAAAATTAATGCCATAACACATAGAAAAATAAAACTAAAAATATAATAACCAAAAACAAGTGGAAAATATTGAAGAAAACCAAACCATAACACAACTAAAGATATAGAATAATTGAAATTATACCGAAAAATAAATAACAAAAGTAAATATATTATAGGATAGTATCACATAAAATGATATTTAACTTGACATACGTGTTTTTATTATGTTACTATATACATTACAGAAAAAGCAAGTCTTGAAATGTTGTTGTGAAACTTTCACAACAGTTATGAAAAGGAAATAGAAATCTCGTACCCCCATAAACCTATACCAGTACAGGGTTCAGAATACTTGAAAATAGAAAAGAATATAAACTTTCTAAAAAATTAAAAAACAAACATTTTTAAGTATTTCCAATAAACCCTTTCTGGCACTGACTTTAGAGCAGTTTAAAACATGTTACTTAAAAATTGGGTTATGAAAATACTACTACAGTCTATCTCATTAATAAGAAACCTACCTATTGGTAATATTCCTCTTCATAGAAACGACATCTTCCCGTGGTTGGTTCAAAATATAGCAAATGGCAAGAACAATGAATCCTCTAAATATATGATTTATGAGATATGTTCTAATATCTTGTCAAAATGGATAGAGAAGATATTTAACATTGAAACGATTCCAAATCAATGGATTAGAAAAATAGAAAAAGACACAAAATTCATCATTTTGTTAAATTCTTGCAACCTTAAAAAGTGGCTGTAAACATAGTGTAGGACTAACGAGAGATGGGTTTTATCAATGTCACACGATGTGACGAAAAGTGTAACATTATAAGCATATGAATAATGAATATATTACTATAGTGAATAATTAAAATACAATAAATTTACATAACAATTACCATTGGATCAATAAAATACATGTCAAGAACAAAGTACACATAAATATATAATTAATAGGATATGCGTAATTGACTAAGACCAAAAACTGTTAACTAAAAACCCTATGATCCGTGATATTCATGCCAAAAACTTTACACATCCACAGTGGATAAATGATTTTGAATTACGGTAAATGTGTGGTATACTATAAGACGCGTACAGCATTGTAGGTGAAGCAGTACAATGAACGAGTCGCACATTGCCTTTATGAATCGCGCACTTACATTGGCAGAATTAGCAAGGGGACGTACAAGTCCAAATCCGCTTGTCGGTGCAGTGGTCGTTAAGGACGGAAAGATAATAGCTGAAGGGTATCATAAAAAAGCAGGTGAACCACATGCCGAAATTCTCGCTTTAGATGCAGCGGGAGAGAATGCACAAGGTTCAACACTCTATATCACCCTTGAACCTTGTTGTCATTGGGGGCGAACACCGCCTTGCACAGATGCGATTAGTAAGTCTGGAATTGTCCACGTTTATGTCGCACATTTAGATCCAAACCCAAAAGTGGCAGGAAAAGGCATAAAAGAGTTAGAGAAGTCAGGTATAAAGACTACCGTTGGCGTATGTGCCGAAGCCGCGGAAACTCTGAATGAAATCTATATTAAACATATTTCCACTGGATACCCGTTTGTCATATTAAAAACGGCGATGAGTCTTGATGGTAAAATCGCAACTTCGACCGGTGAATCGCAATGGATTACATCAGAATCATCCCGTGTAAAGGCACACGAAATACGAGATCAGGTAGATGCAATTGTTGTCGGTATTGGAACGATTCTAAGCGATAATCCTACTCTAACCACGAGACTCCCGAATAAGAAGGGAAAAGATCCAATACGGATAGTTTTAGATTCACATGCACGAACACCTTTAACGGCAAGAGTTATCAATCCTAATAGCTTGAGGAGGGTAATCATTGCTGTTACACCACAAGCACCAGAGGAAAAGATCGCTCAAATCAAAAAGAGGGATGCCGAAGTAATTGTCATACCCGACAAAGATGGACGAGTCTGTTTTAAAACCTTGATGCAAACTTTAGGAGAACGTGACATAACAAGTGTATTAGTCGAAGGTGGTGGAAAAGTCAACGCAAGCGTATTAGAATCAGGTCTTGTGGATAAAGTCATGTGTTTCATTGCTCCAAAATTCATCGGGGGAAGACAGTCTCCAGGTATAATAGATGGAGATGGAATCAAGCGATTAATAGATGCCCCTGAACTACAAAGACTTACAGTCACCCAACTTGACAAGGACTTACTGATAGAAGGATATATCACTAAGAAATGTTTACAGGGATAATTGAGGAACTTGGAACGATTTCCCAAATACATCCACAATCCAGTGGTGTAACTGTTAAGATCAACGCACAAACTATTCTTGAAGATACCAAAATTGGGGATAGTGTTGCTGTTGACGGTCCTTGCCTAACCGTCAGAGAACTTGAAAAGGACGGATTTATTGCAGATATCAGTGAAGAAACCTGCCGCAGAACCACATTACGGTCCTGCAAAGTTGGCACACAGGTAAATCTGGAACGCTCCTTACGATTAGAAGACCGCCTTGGTGGACATTTGGTATTAGGACATATTGATGAAGTAGCTACTATCACCGGATGGAAACACGAAGGCACATCAGTAATCATGGGGGTTACTGTTGGTGAAAGTGTAAAACCATATATTGCATATAAAGGTTCAATTTCTGTTGATGGAGTAAGTCTTACAATAGCAAACGTTCTTGAGAATAGATTTGAAGTGGCATTGATACCTCATACCTTACAAGTTACAACCTTTGGTGAAAAGCAACCTGGTGACGTTGTGAACATAGAAGTTGATGTGATGGCGCGATACGTTGAATCACTTATGCGAAACCAAGTGGCACCAACACAGACTTTAGATTTAGAATTTTTACAAAAACATGGGTACGGTTAAAGAAACGAAGGCGAGACTACATTATGAATTTTAGTACTATACCTGATGCCCTTTCTGCCATTAAAGATGGTGAAATGATTATTGTTGTTGATGAGCCGGATCGTGAAAATGAGGGTGATCTCATTATGGCTGCCGAAAAGGTGACTGCCGAGTCCATCAACTTCATGGCAAAATACGGGCGCGGACTTATATGTCTTCCGACATGTACAGAACGCCTTACAGAACTTCAACTTAATCCCATGGTTATGGATAATACTGCGCAGATGCAAACGGCATTCACTGTAACAATTGATGCCAAAGAAGTCACCACAGGTATTTCTGCACAGGAACGTGCTTTTACCATACGTAAATTTGTAGATGAAGATGCTGTTCCATCCGATTTTGTTAGACCCGGACATATCTTTCCGCTTGAAGCACAACCTGGGGGCGTACTTCGACGCGCTGGACATACAGAGGCTACAGTCGATTTAGCACGACTCGCAGGTCTTTATCCGGCAGGGGTTTTATGTGAAGTACTCAATGATGATGGAACAATGGCACGTGTTCCAGAGTTGTTTGAATTTGCACAGGAACACAATCTCAAAATTATTACTATTTCAGACCTTATCGCATATCGTAGACACACCGAAACGCTTATTAAAAAGGTTTCAACAGCCACAATCCCTACTGAACAAGGAGAATTCAAACTTCACGCTTATGAGAGCAACGTTGATGGGGTACCAACACCGGGGGAACCAGCTGACACACACGTTGCGTTAACGAAAGGCACAATTGCCGATGAAGGACCTATTTTAGTTCGGGTGCATTCGCAATGTTTAACTGGCGATGTCTTCGGTTCACTCCGTTGTGATTGTGGTGAGCAACTCCAAATTGCACTTGGAAATATCGAGAAAGAGGGAAGAGGAGTATTACTATATATGCGACAAGAAGGTAGAGGCATGGGACTTAAGAACAAGATTCGTGCTTATCATCTCCAAGACAATGAAGGGTTGGATACTGTTGAAGCGAACGAACGCCTTGGGTTTCCACCAGATTTGCGCGACTATGGTATAGGTGCGCAAATTCTCGTTGATTTAGGGGTCAAAAAGATGAGACTGATGACGAACAATCCTCAAAAAGTCAAAGGGTTATCCGGATATGGTTTGGAAATCATTGAACAGATACCCCTACAAACGACACCGAATCCATTTAACCAAAGTTATCTACAAACGAAGCGCACAAAACTGGGACATCTCCTCTAAATTTAGACATTATAACATTTCAATTATGAGTGGTTATTGGCCTGATAAAACCTAAAGTTCGTAGGTCGGGTAGAGCAAAGCGAAACCCGACAATATCAAGGTTTCAAAGCAAACTGGGCGGTTTTCACAGGGAAATATTAGCAACTATTGAAAATAACGTTTCAGTTCCAACATGTCGGGTTTCGCATGCTCTGCCCGACCTACAAGTCACTACAAGGTGGCGACTTAAGTTAGATTATAAAACAAATCCCTTGTAGGAATAATAAATATGCCAAATGTATATGAAGGAAACCTGAATAGCGCTGAGCTTAAAATCGGTATTATTGTAAGTCGATTTAACAGTTTTATCACCACTAAACTATTGGATGGAGCACTTGATGCAATCAAACGCCACGGTGGTAATTTGGATGACGTTGATGTCGTGTGGATACCGGGAGCATTTGAAACTCCCAGTATTGCTAAACAACTTGCTGAAAGTGGACGATATGATGCACTTATCTGTATCGGGGCTGTAATACGTGGTGCTACACCCCATTTCGATTATGTAGCAGGTGAGAGTGCAAAAGGTATTTCACAGGTTTCATTACAGACAGGTATTCCTGTTATATATGGTGTTATTACTACAGATACAATTGAACAGGCAATTGAACGTGCAGGGACAAAAGCAGGAAATAAAGGGGCAGAAGCAGCCGTAACCGCAATTGAAATGGCGAACCTTCATAAACAACTGCAAACACTCGGTCCTTGATGTGTGTATAATACCAAATTAACTTGATTATCTTATTTTTTAAGCGATAGGTGCGAAAATCACACCTTATGTGACAATTTAGCGTCTGATCTTTATTATGGTGAATTTAGAAACCGATATTACAGTTTGAGTTCCGTAGAAACGAAATATTATAAAAAAACACCCAACATTCTCTTAAGTTCCGTAGGACAATATATAAGGTTGGACGCGAATCGTCTCTACCAGGCTAAAAAATTGGGATGGGGGACCGTTCCAATTTTTATATGAAGAAATAAAGAGATTGACATGAAGAAGAAAAGAATCATAACATTCGTATATGTGTTAGCAATTGTTGTTTTGACTGTTGGACTCTTCAATTGTAAAATGTCTGATAACAAAGGCAATCAGATGACAAATGGAGATGTTCCCATCGGTGTTGTCGTAGCACTGACAGGACAACATGCCGAGGCGTATGGATTTGCTATGCAACGCGGTTTTGAATTGGCACAAGAAGAGATTAACAACCACGGTGATCTGAATCTAAAGTTTATCACTGTAGATGATCAGAGCACTCCAGAGGGGGCGAAGGAAGCTGTGCAACACTTAGTGGATCAAGGTGTATCTGCTATAGTCGGACTTGCTATCTCAACGCACCTTAAAGTGGCTGCTCCGATTGCGCAGGAAGGTAAAGTTATAGCTTTCAGTTCGGTCTCCTCTGCTGCAGGTTTGAGTGGGATCGGGGATTTTATCTTCCGGACCAGTCTTGCCACAAATATAAGTATTCCAAGCGGTTTGATGGCGACACAAGAGAAACTTGACTATAAAAAAGTGGCAACGATATATGATGAGATTGATGTTTACTCCAAAAATAGTAATGAAGTGCTAAGGACAGCACTTGAGGCAAACGGGGTCGAGATTCTAACCATGGAAACCTTCCAAACCGGCGATACCGATTTTTCTCAGCAACTAACCAATATAATAGCAGTAAAACCTGATGCACTCTTTGTTTCCGCTCTTTCACAAGAAATAGCACAGATTGTCGCACAAACATCCGAGGTAGGTGTTCCCGACAGTATTGAAATTATTGTTCCTGATCTAACCATGAATGAAGTCCAAAAGGCGGGTGATGGCGCTGAAGGGGTAATAGGTTTTATCGGATGGTCTAATTCATCGAACGCACCCGGAAACCAAGCCTTCGTTCAGAATTATCAGGCGAAATATGGTATTCAACCTGAACCGTGGGCGGCACAGTCGTATGCCACCCTCTATGTGCTCGCTAATGCGATTAAGATGGCACAATCGACAGATTCGACCGCTATTCGGGACGCACTCGCGCAAACGTCAGATTTTCCAACAATTTTAGGAAAGTTGGGCAAGTTCTCTTTCAATCCTGACGGAGACGCACTGTATGACCAGATTATAATGGTCGTCAAGGACGGAGAACTTCAGTTCTTTGAATAATACCATTTTGTAGCACAAACTGTTAGTTTGTGCCTCCGTAGAAAGCAAAGAACAGGGAAGTGTTACAGTAAACATAAATGATTGCAATTATAGACTACAAAGCAGGCAATCTCACAAGTGTTGCCAGAGCTTTACATCACCTCGGCTATAAAAATCAGATAACTGATGATGCTGAAACAATCTTAAACGCAGAACGGGTTATTTTCCCCGGTGTTGGTGCTGCAAAAGCAACAATGGAAAACTTGCAGAACCGTTCCCTTGACAACATTCTCAGTAAATATTATAAATCCGGTAAACCGATGTTAGGAATTTGTATCGGTATCCAAATTCTATTTCAACATAGTGAGGAAGAGGATACAGAATGTCTCGGTCTGTTCCCCGGTTACGTTAAAAAATACCCCAATCAAAAACGGCTTAAAGTGCCTCAAATCGGATGGAATGAAGTATGGCAGATACAATCTCACCCCATATTTGAAGATGTGCCGAACCCAGCACACTTCTATTTTGTTAACGCATACTATCCTGTTCCAGAGATGGAGGAAACGATCATCGCAAAAACAACCTACGGTCTTGAATTCTGTAGTGCAATTGCACATAATAATCTTATCGCAACGCAATTTCATTTAGAGAAAAGTGGACGTGTCGGATTAAAAATGTTACAGAACTTCCTGAAAATATAGACATAATCTATTTGAATCGATCATAATCCGATACTCACAGAAGATAGCCATGAAAGCTTTATTATTAGCATTCGGTGTTATATGTGTCAATATTATTGTTTATGTGTCAGGGTGGCATCAATATTATTTCACAGTTTCACATCTCTATTATGGTGTGATTATGTTGGCTGCTCTTTATGTAAGTCAACGTAAACAACAGATTCTCCTCGGACTAACAACAGTAGCAAATTGGGTCTATGTATTGCGATTTCCACAACAGGTTGAAGGTATTGCTATTGCGTTACTATATCCCGTTGTAGCATTTCTCTTGGGGAGAACTATCCGTCAATTGCAGATTCAACGATTGAATCGTACCAAAGAGATGGATAGAATCAGTATTGATATTGCTACATTGGAAAAACGGGTACGGGATTTATCAATCGTTTTTGAGGTGAGTCAAGCAGCCAATGATGCACTCGAATTTGATGAACTCTTTCAACGGATTATTGAAATCTTATCGGAACGACTCGGAATTTATCGGGGGACACTAAACCTATATAATGATGGGGAGGTGGTGACATCTGCTGAGGTGATTTTAGGATTAACCGCTGCAGAGCAGAAACGTGGAACTGATCACCAAATAGAGGAGATAGAGAGAAAAGTACTCGCCGATGGTGAAGCGCGTGGTGTGCCGCAGTATCGAATTCCTCGCACTTCGGTAGAATTATATCCACCTGAACAGGTAGAATCGAAAGATATTATTGATTTCTGGTGTTTACCTGTAATTGTTGAAGAACAGGTCATCGGGACTTTAAGAATTGACAAGGCAAAAGATGAACTTTCAGCTTCAGAAGATCTACAGGTGTTGGAAATTATCGCTTCAATCATTGCACAAAGAGTAAAAATACAGCAAACGATTGATGCTTTAGTTCAAGCTGAACGGTTAGCAGCACTTGGGAAATTGGTGACTACCATAGCTCACGAAGTCCGAAATCCACTTGGAAGTATTCGATTGGCGACACAACTCCTAAGTGAACCTCTTGATAGATTTGAAAAACTACCTATAGCGGAACAAGAAGAGATTGCTGAGTATACATCAATAATTATTAAAGAGGTGGACCGGTTAAACCGATCTATAGAACAACTATTGGCGTTCGGTAAACCCGCAACAACAGACGCTGAACTTTGTGATATACAGAAATTACTTGATAACTGTCTTGCCACCTATCAACCAGAATTAGATAGACATAATATTGAAGTTATATGTGAGTTTAATGAATGTCCACCCCTATATCTAAATCAGGATGGAATAACACAGGTAATCTTCAACCTGTTTTCTAATGCAATTGAAGCAATGGAAACTGGTGGGACGTTAACAATTAAAACTTACACGGAAAAAGAAACCAAGACCATTTGCATCAGGATACAAGATACAGGTCAGGGCATTTCACAAACTGATATTCCGAATCTATTTGATGCTTTTTACACTACAAAGCAGAAAGGTACAGGACTTGGACTTTACATTAGCCGTAAAATCTTAGCAGAGCACGAGGGGAATATTGAAGTGGATGCATCCCTTTCAACTGGCACCGCATTTATAATATCTCTTCCCAGTGTAATTTAGTTCTAAGTATTTGATCTTTGTAACAGAATATCTAAACTACGATTTATAACATTAATTTACAAGTATACACGCTCCTTTTACAGTTATTAGATAGTTGATAAACGAGATACAATTATGTCTTACTCAATCCTCATAGCAGATGATGACAATAGCCTTCGACAAGTCTTAAGTGCTGCACTTAATAAAGCAGGATATAACACTGTTAAAGCTCGAAATGGCAAAGAGGCAATTGAGAGTCTGCGTAAAAATGAGATTGATGTTATTCTACTCGACATCTTCTTAGGGGATGCCGATGGACTGGAATTAATTGAATCTATCCAAGAGATAAATCCAACTGTCGCCATCATTATAATTACTGGACACGGCACAACACAAACGGCTATTGATGCAGCAAAACGACGCGCTTATTGGTACCTTACTAAACCGATTGACCGAAAACAGTTGTTAGACCTCGTGTCGCGCGCTGCCTCAGCTTCGAACCAAACTAAAAATGTTAAAGCATCAATAACTTCTATTGATGCTGACGGACAAGGCAGAATGGTAGGACAGAGTCCTACTATGCAAGCTGTCTATCAGATAATTGGACGTGCTGCAGTCAGTGACGAAACCGTTCTAATAATGGGGGAAAGTGGCACTGGAAAAGAATTGGTGGCAGAACTGATCCATCAAAATAGCCCGCGCAGTGATAATCCGTTTGTTGTCGTCGATTGTAGTGCTATACCCCCAAGTCTCATTGAAAGTACACTCTTTGGGCACGTTAAAGGCGCATTTACCGATGCTCATACGGATAGGAAAGGTAAATTTGAACAAGCTGATAGTGGTACAATATTTCTTGACGAAGTAGGAGAATTGCCTATTGATGTCCAGATGAAATTGTTGCGAGTTCTACAAGAACGAAAGATAGAACCAGTCGGCAGTAACGAAACACGACCAGTGAATGTTCGTATCATTGCTGCAACTAATCGAAAACTTGACACAGCAATTTCACAAAAGACATTTCGCGACGATTTATACTACCGTCTGAATGTCGTGCCGATTTCGCTCCCGCCTCTCAGGGAACGTAAAGAGGATATTCCAGAACTCATTGACCTCTTTACAAGTCGATTTGCACAGGAATATCAAATACCAAAAATTGGGATCTCTTCCGAGACAATTGACAAACTCATCGAACATGAATGGCACGGGAATGTGCGTGAACTCGAAAACGCAATAAAACGCGCACTCGTCATGTGTTCTGGACAGATGCTACTTCCAGAACATTTTTCAGAGATCTTTGATAAACCGGTTTTGGAAACGAACGTAGACAATCAAAACCTGGATTCGCAAATGCAATCACTCCTTAAAGAACAAGTGGCACATTTGTTAGAATCTGATGTGGATGACGGACAACTATATGCTAAAATTCGCGCTATTTTTGAGAAACCGCTCTTCGAGATTGTACTTGAGCATACCGATGGCAACAGGAGTAAAGCCTCTGAGATACTCGGGATCAACCGAAATACACTCCACACAAAGTTAAACGAGTACGATATAAAATAAAGGTATAGTTCTACTATAATTTGGACAACTCTTATTCATGAGGAAGCTGCGTTTCTAATGATAAGTCTATTTTCTGAATTATCTATATCAGTGGTATCCAACAAAATACGGCACTCCAGCGGAATGCTATGTCTATAGAAAACTATTGATATATTCTTGCACTCCAGCGGAGTGCTATGTCTATAGAAAACTGGCACAAGTCGTTTCTATAAATAATTCACGAAATTTCTAAAAAAATTGAATTAAATTAATCTGAGATAACACTAATGGATATAGGAAAAGTAATTGGAACAGTAGTCGCAACGCGTAAAGACCCAAGTTTAGAAGGGACACGTCTACTTATTGTACAACCATTGGACGAGAAACAGAAGCCTATCAAAACTCCAATCGTCGCAGTGGATACATTAAAAGATGCAGGAGAAGGCGAAATAGTCTACTACGTCACGGGAGGCGATGCAGTAGGTGTACTACCCGGAAAACGAATGCCTGTAGATGTGGCAATTGTAGGACTTGTTGATTCTATTTCACTACTTGAAGAACAGAGTAATACATCATCGTGATATTTCGAAGCATTAGTTTGTATTACTTCAACATAATCAGAATTTAGAAGGTTTCTATGTATCTTGCAAAAGTAATAGGCAAAACCGTATCAGTACTTAAACATCCGGCGTATGAAAATCGTTCTTTGCTGCTTATACAACCCTTAAGTTTAAAATCACACGTTGTACGAACACCAACGATTGCTGTCGATTACGTCGGCGCTGGTGAAGGAGATACCGTGATTGTCGGGGCTGGTCCGGGGGTTGCACAAGAGGTGTTCGGTATAGAAAATGCACCTATCCGAGAACTAATTATGGGAATTGTAGATCATTTTGATGTTACTTTACCGGAGGAAACAAATGATACATAAACATACAATGAGATTACAAAACCTTTCACACATTGAATCCATATCGTCAGTTGTCATTTGTAGAAATATCTTTTTCAGTGTCCTCTTAATTTTTGCCTGTCTGCATTTGAATGCTTGCCGTCTCGCACAAGTCTTATCCACTCAATACAGTGAGAATATAGCAACTGCTAACTATGGAACTGAAGCAAACCATCCCGGTTTAAATGATGGTAATTTGGAAACTATTGCAACCCTCCCCGCAAAGAATGATCGTAACTTTATCATACGTTTTGCTGAAACACATCCAGTTCGCAAAATTGTCATTCATAACGGAAATCTATTTCGATTTCAGATGGAATATCTTAACTCTGATACAGATAAATGGGAGACTTTTTATTCTGTTATCCAGCGACGAAACTTAGAAGGCAAACGCGCACAACCCACATTTGTTATTGACAGATTAAATATTGAAACAAAAATGATTCGGATTGCTGTAAGTCGCACTGTTGATGACATCATTGTCAATAAAGTTAAACTCAATCAAGGTGATAAAGTCGTAAATAGACGTATGACTATTGGCAATCAGTATTATCCTCACTATCGAGTGGTACGACCTTCAATCGCACAAGTACGAGAAATTGAAATATACCACCTTGCAAAAAAATAATTAATTACCATTACATTCTCTAATCTTCTACTCTACTACTAACTAATAATACCCATGATAAGACATTTTATATACCCTACAACTGTTTTACTGCTTTTTGCGATTATCGCGTTTTGTGCTGCCTTTCCTGTAGAAACAACACCTGTTATTCAGACTAACAAGTTGTCTACGACTGGAAAGATTGAATTGGTCAAAGAAACTGCACAAGGTGTGACAATACAGCTCAATATTGAAAAGTCAGATCTGAAGATCGGTATTGTGGAACAGAACGGTCAACAATACCAGACACTCTCCTTCCCAAAATGTCGATATACTAAAGAAAAAGGTGTACCAAACCTTCCTATGCAAACCACCTTAATAGGAGTTCCATCTGATGTGAGTTTTACTGTAGCAATAGTCGAAAAGGCAGATTTCAGCACATATAAACTCACACATAAAATTGCAAATAGTAGAGATGGCTATATTAAAGAGTTATCTAAACAGGGAATAAAATCAGAGAGCATATATACTTCCAATCAATATATACCACGAAACCTTGCTGAAATTGGGACTGCAGGATGGATACGGGAGAATCGTGTTCTACCCATTCAAGTTAATCCAGTACAGTATAATCCTGCCACTGGTATGGTAAAACTTTATCATCGACTTGTGGTTGAAGTTCGATTCAACAGATTAGCAAATGCACCATCATCAGTTCAGAGGATACCCCGTCCAGAATCATCCGTTTATGAAGAAATGTTTGAGAATCTTCTCATTAATCCAAAAACTGCGAATCAGTGGCGTTCCACAGTCGGCGGAAAATTCCTAAATAATGGATCTACTGAAGACCTACATCTTAAAAACCCATCCTTCTTTTCTTTACCCGCTGGTGACCGGTACAAGATCATTATCAACAAATCAGGGATGTATCGTATCACAGCAAGCGATTTAGCCGCTGCTGGTGTTGATCTACCCGCAATAAAATCTTCTACATTGATACTATCTAACAAAGGTAGACATGTTCCAATATTGGTTCGAAACGCAACCAGTGGACAAGAAATATCAGACACTGGAGAGAATTTTACCGGATTCGATCCAGAAGGTGAAATCATATTTTATGCAGAACGCCATACAGGTGAAAAAACTTATATTGATCAGTATTCGGATGACAATGTCTATTGGTTAACGTGGAATGCCGGACCAGGACTCCGAATGGAAACCAAGACTATTTCTGTAGATTCATCGATACGATATCAACCAAGAAACTTTCTCACCCGTGTACATTTTGAAAAGGATAACCAGTTTCGTAGATTCAAGGATTTTGGATTATCAGCAGGTAGCGACTATGAGGAATTCGGTGAAGGGCTTCAAGCACGGAACTTTCAACTTAATTCCTTGCCAGACTTGCCAGATGATAGTTGGTTTTGGGCACAACTCAGTGCACCAACAACACGAGAGTTTGCTTTTACAATTAACGGTGTTGCCGGAACCGGAAATAAGGCAACACTACGGGTCGCGCTCCATGGCAGATCTGTGGATACACATTTCGCAGAATTATGGTTAAACAATGATATTGTTATCGGGAGTTCGCGCTGGAATGGGGATGTAGAACACCTAATTGAAAATACAACTATTTCGCAGTCTTTTCTTAAAAATGGCAGAAATACAATAGGTGCTGTACTTCCTGGAGGTCAAATTTTAGATCTCCAGATGTTAAACTGGTTTGAGGTCGATTATTGGCGAACTTATGAAGCTACAAATAACCTACTACCCTTTGCAGTTACATTAATACCTGATGAAACCGGTACTGTTAATCCAAACTTTAGGGTGGAATTAAAGAACTTTAATACACCGGCCATAGAAATATATGGTATTGACGGAACCCGTTATGTTGGTCTATCCCCACAGCAAGATGAAAACATACAGGGAAAATATAACGTCGTTTTCCAATCAACGCAAATTGAAGGTACATCATTAAATAATATTAATCAACCCTTAAATACTGAAATCCACTATATCGCATTGACAAAAGATAAATATCTAACACCGAAGGATATTATTAAAGATTCACCATCCGATTTACGAGACGCAAACAACGGGGCGGATTACATAATTATTACCGATACAGAATTTGTTAGAGAAGTGCAACCACTCGCAAGTTTTCGAAGTCAACAAGGTTTACGACCTAAAATCGTAACTGTTGAGGATATCTATGATGAATTTAATCACGGTATTTCAAATCCTTATGCATTACGGGATTTTCTAAAATATGCCTATGAAAATTGGCAATCCCCCGCACCGACTTATGTCCTGTTAGTTGGAGATACAAATCTAAAAGAAAAAAGTAGTACGGTTCCGACTATTCAAGTCCAAATCCCAGGATACGGTTCATCCGCAAGCGATTACAGATTTGTCAACTTCCGCGGAAACGATAATTTTCCTGAAATGTTTATAGGGAGAGTACCAGCCTCAAATAGTGTCGATGTACGGGTATTCGTCGAACGTGCAATATATTATGAAAGCAAGACAGGTATTGGACCGTGGCATAAACGGATTCTAATGCTGGCTGGATCGGAGGATACATTCCATTACCAGACAGATGTTCTAACCGATACGAATCGGCTAAATGAAAAATATGAAACTGTTCCAATTTATGCTCCACCTACTTCTGAAGAAGAATTACCATTAACAGCAGGTAGTACACCTGTAGGTAGACAAGTAATTAATGGATTCAACGAAGGCGCAAGTTTGGTCAATTACATCGGACACGGAGGTGGTGGGGTTTGGTCGTCAAGTCGTATGATGGATTTAGAAGATCCTGAAAAAAATCTAACAAATATATCAAGGATGCCATTTGTCATCAGTATGACCTGTTTTACCGGTGAATTTGATAGTCCCACAGGGTGTTTGGCTGAAGCATTACTCCGTTCTCAAAACGGTGGGGCAATTGCTGTAATCGGGGGTACCAGTATTGGACTATTAGATGGAGATTTTATACTCAATCAGGAAATATTCGAGGTAATGTTTAATGACAAAACAGAGCATATTGGCGCAATCCTCGCTGAAGCAAAAACACAGTTCCTCATTAATTTTCCAGGATACATTGATCTTACAGAGGTTTTTACACTTTTTGGTGATCCAGCAACTCGGTTGAGATTACCACGCACCGAAATGAAACTAAATATAAATCTGGACAATCCCAATGATCGGGATAACGAGAGGGAAGATACCCTAATAACTGTTGCTGGGAGTATGCCGAATCCAGATTTTACCGGTGATGCCGAGATTACGGTTATTCCTAACCCACCAGAAAGAAAACAGAAGAAAAGACCTATTGGACCCAAAAATATAAGTGCACCACTTGTACGATCTGTAGACGATGTGCCACGAATCGAAACTGTCTCGGTAGTGGATGGAAGGTTCGAAGCACAAATGCCAATCCCTTATAATAGTGCGTTCGATGCATTACAGGTGAGAGCATACGCATGGAATACACAAGAAGATGCAATTGGATATACATCATATACGCCGCTTGAACGATTTGTCAAAAAAATTCGTCTGGAACCTGATCCCATCCCACCTAATGAACCTGTACATGTCTATGTGGAGGTGTTAGATAAAAAAGAAATCGATGCAATAACCCTCTACTGGAGTTATCAAGTAATTGATGATCGACGTCAAGTATGGGATGTAGAAAAAATTTCTTTGGTACATCAAGAGGCAGGAATTTATAGAACAGAATACCCCATACCAGCTGCTGAAAGAGGGGATCTGATTGATTATTATATACTCGTTATACCTAAGGATGGACGGATACTCCAAACACAGGTAGTCACCTACGGGGTAGGTGAACCCGATTTCGCTGTTTTAGGACACACTATCAATTGGAGTACGGATGCTTCTTTCAATCTCTCCGCACAGATTAAAAACAATGGTGATATTACTGGCAAGAATGTTCCTGTCCATTTCTTACAATTGCCGGCAAATAGTTCTCCTGTGGAACAAGAAATTACGCTTGAAGACCTTAAAATTGCAACACAGATCGGCGTTGTGCAGATTATTCCTGAAATACCACCTGATGAATATGTCATAGCAAGTGTGCCTTGGAAGCCGGATCCCGGTGAATATACTGTTACTGTCTTTGTAGATATGCCATCAGACGAACAACCAAGTGGTCTAATTAAGGAGGTACGAGAATCCAACAACAGTTCCTCCAAAGAATTCGTTAACAACACTGTTTTCCTCACATCAGGGAACATCAACCAACCGATCCAAAGCATTGATGGGGGATTTCGTATCACAATTCCAAAGGACAGTCTGCAAGAAACATCAACACTGATCTTTGAAACACAGGAGTTAATCATCAAAAATCAACCTGATATTATAAAGCCATCTGGGATTGAACAGGAAGCTCCTATGGCATATCAGATTAACTTGAACCAACAAACTGAATTAACAGGGACTGCCACATTTGTCAGTAAGACTGAAGTAAAATCACATATCTATATGCGGGATGATGAAACGGGGAATTGGATACGTGTTGGAAACCAAACTGAGGATGGTGAAACTATTTCTGCCGAGGTTAAACTACCCGGAACTTTCGCACTACTATCACACTCAGATAATCGTCCTCCCTTACTGGAATTAACTGTGGAAGATCAGGGGTTCGTTGATGGTGATTATATTTCTGATTTACCTACTATCTCCGCAAGGATTGTGGACGCAAATGGGATAGATCCACGGTCAGACAATATCATTCTTACCAGAAACGGAAATCGTGTCCCACAGTATGAATATATCATATCTACCTCACCCACAAACAGTAATGTACTTCTGCTAACCCATTCACCTGATCATGCATTGCTACCAGGGGAGTATCGTATCCGTTTACAGGCACAGGATGCAAACGGGAACATGGCGGAAACGGAACTCAACGGAAAAGTTGCAGGCGGGTTAGAGATAAAGAACATTGCAAATTTCCCAAACCCGTTCCGTCCTGGTAAAGGCACAGACTTCGCATACTATCTTACGGAAAACGCAGACACAGTTAGTCTGAAGATCTATACACTCACGGGTAGACTCATCAGAAATGTGGATACACTTGATGCAGACACATCTTACAACGAATACCATTTTGATGGATTGGACGAAGATGGAGATCCTCTTGCCAACGGGGTCTATATATACAAATTCACCGCCACCAAAAATGGTGAACGCGTACAAAAGGTTGGTAAAATACTAATACTTAAATAATGTGAGTTCGATGAAAGAGATATTAAGCAATTTAACCAAAGAATAGGAAGTATTATGACATCTCTGAAACCTATCATCCTCAATCCATCCGAACTTGAATGGGAAGGTTGGGATGACCCAGAAATTGCTGCAAAAAGTCCTATACGCTGGAAACTTCTAATCACAAGTGAACGCATGCCAAGTAGCGGAATAGTAACGGGGATAGCTGAATTACCACCCGGCGAATCACTATTACTACATCACCACGAACCAGAAGAAACGTATTACATCATCAGTGGGAATGGACACATGCAAATTGACGATACTGAAGCGGAAGTCTGTTCAGGATCAACAATCTACATACCACCCAATGCTAAACATTCCATCCGGTGCACGGGAGAGGAACCCCTGGTTTTCATATTCACATTTGCTCGAGATTCTTTTGACGAAATCACATACATTTTTGATGCGTAACCCAGTATACACCTATATTGAGTTTTAACTATTAAGGGAATCATTGGAATGTCAACAATCAAAACATCAGATATTAAACCCATTAAAACCAGTGAAGAAGCAAGTCTATTTCACATAGGTGATGGTATCACCTATCTTGAACTGCATGGCAAGTTGAACATTATAGAAGATAGCACACTATCAATGATTAATTCTGCCCTGGACGAAGTAGAAATGAATTATTCAGGTATGGTTGTCGGTACAGAAGCAAACCATTTTTCTGTAGGTCTCAACCTTAAACTACTACTGGAACGTGCACAAAGCCAAAACTGGGATGCAATTTCAAATACACTAAGAAACCTGCAGAAGGTTTGTACGCGTCTACGTCTTTGTTCAATACCTGTCGTAGCAGCTACAGTAGGTATGGCACTCGGGGGTGGATGTGAACTTGCCTTCGGGGCAGATGCTGTACAGGCATATACGAACAGCAAACTTGGACTCGTTGAACTTCGTGTTGGACTGATCCCCGGTGGAGGCGGAACTACTGAAATGGCATTCCGCTGTTTAGATGGTAAAAAAACATCAACACCGATTCGCCAGACAATGCCGACTTTGCTGAATGCATTTGACACCATCCGTGAAGCCAAAGTTTCAGAAAACAGCGTTGAAGCGAAAAAACTCGATTTTCTACGTGAATCTGATCTAATCACAGCCGATAGAACAAACCTACTACATGATGCAAAACAATTTGTCATATCACTGCGTAACAATGATTATCAACCAAATCAGCAACGGAATATATTTGTATTAGGTGAGGAAGGGATAAACTATATAAATCTACATGTTCAGAAATTGAGAGAGGAAGACGTCATTAACGACTATGAGCAGTCACTTGCTGAAAAGTTGACGTATGTTATCTGTGGGGGTAGGCTTTCAGAACCGCAGTTCGTTACAGAGCAGCACTTGTTGGACCTTGAACATGAAATTTTTCTCAGTCTATGTAGTGAACCTGATACCCATGCTATGATTGAATCAACTCTCAATAAAAGCAAGAAGTGACAAAGAGGTAGTTATACCATTTCTGATAATTATAGTCTCTTTAATGTAGCATAAACTTCCAGTTTGTGCGGTATTTCAAGACATGCTAACATTTGTGCAGGGGATAACATTTATAGAAATGGTATTATATTAGAGTGAAAATCATCCACGTCCAAAAACCAACACATCATATTCTTCACCACCATACGAAAACTGGTTCTTAAATTCACCCTCACAAGTAAAACCCACCGATTTCAATACCTCCGCCTTCTCTACAGACGTGCTATCAACATAACATTGAACCTTTAAATCAGGAAACTCCACCGCAGAAATTAAATCAGAAACAGAATCAGTAAAATTAGGGTGAAAAAACAGATCCAGAAGAGCAATATTATCACGCCATTTGCTATCCCTACACACCGTCGTCCAGCCAACGATCGCTCCATTCTCAGAGATGAGTAGTTTCGCATCATCATACACATCTTCAGTTTCAAGAATATGTTTAAAGGATAGAAATGGACCTTCAAGATTAGATGGTCCGTAGATGTTCCAAGCAAGACTCCGTAAAATATCCACACCAACAATTCCAGACAATGCAGTCAACTTCGGCCAATCGTGCCATTCAACTGATTTAGGAGACACTGTTGATGCAGCAAAATAATCATCAAGAAAATCCTGCTCCACATGATATTCCATAAAACCAGATTCAGGAAAAACACTATCAAATCCAAAACCGTGGTAAATATGATATGGATGGCTATCGTATCCTGTCCCCAAGTAGAGTGCACGACCATTCCTATCCCGAAAGTGCTCCATCTGGTGAACCATAGTGCCTTTACATGCACCTTTTCTACGTTGGTCAGGCAGTGTAAATACATGTCCTAAAATTCCAATCCCTTCATGTTCAACAGTCATGATATTGGTAATTACATTCCCATCCACTTTCCCAACATAGAAAAATGTTGATAAATCGTCAAGCCGTTCATCAACACATCTTTCAATATGCCATTTATAATTCCCCGGTTTATGTCCAAGGAATTCCTTTATTTCGTCTGCATGTGGCTCATCAGGTGCGTGAATTACACCTACCTCCATACATTCTCCTGATTTCAGTACGGACTCACCTAATTTTTCGTACATATCTACTACGCATCCATTTTAATGATTTGACAATAATTACTAAATATAATATACTCTCAATAGGTTAGGTGTCAAGAATAGACACTTATATTAGTATTACAGGAACAAGTTTAACATTGAAACGGAGTTGAGATGGAAATAGAAAAGACACTGATTCTGGTGAAACCAGATGGTGTTCAACGCGGACTTATCGGAGAGATAATTTCCCGTTATGAACGAAAGGGATTCAAACTTATAGGGTTGAAATTGTTGCAATTGTCACGGGATAAAGCTGAAGAACTTTACGAAGTACATTTAGGGCAACCCTTTTATGATAAACTCATCGATTTCATGACATCAGCACCTATTGTTGCGATCGGTGTTGAGGGCAAAAATGCCATTCAATTAGCACGAGAAATTAATGGTGAAACTGATCCGCTTAAATCGAAACCGGGAAGTATCCGCGGAGACTATTCAACTGACATCACTGAGAATCTTGTACACGCATCCGATTGTTTGGAAAACGCAAAACGCGAATTATCTATTATGTTTTCCCCACAAGAACTCTGTTAATGTTATTGCTAATTCTATAATCATTATCTCTTAGGGTATAACAAACTTATTATCAATAGTCTCAATCATACAATGTGACTTATATCTCGTTTGAAACAAATATTGATTAAGAGTTAGTAATCGAACCATAAATATTATGTCAATATGGAGGTTTATATGAACATTGTTAATACGTATAGGGCAATTAATGATAGAGGGAATATGTTATATTTAACCCTCATTATGATGGCTCTAATTATAGGAATCTCTTTCACAGTATATGCTGCAAAAGATGATTGCACAAATATAGATGGTGATGGAGCAAAACCGATTAAAGAAGTTGCCAAAGAAGATGTTGGGGTTGAGAACGATTACGATGAAGTCGTTGAAGAAGACGAACGGAAAGGTGTTGTCTATCTTGCATTGATTGGTGGAGCTACACCCAAACCAAACGCTTGCGGTCTCATTCCAAAGAATCCCGCAGGGGAATGGACAGGATGGGGTGGACCTCTAAACTTTGACAATGTCACAATCGGTGAAGGTGGTGGCACAAGAAACCATATTGTTATAGGTGGTACACTCTTTGTCCGTGGATTTGGTAATCATGCTATTGGTACGCTCGTTTATGACTTATCTGGGGGTAAATACGTCAAATTTGAAGCGTATGTTGGAATGTCTGATGAAAAAGACCCAGGGGGGTGTGGACACGGCGGTAGTAGCGATTTTACCTTCTCTATTGATGGGAAACAAGCCTTCAAATCCGAAACTCTTAAAGGTTCTGAAGGTGGAGAAAATATCGAAGCGGTCAAAGTGGAATTTGACATACCCGCAAATGCTAAGGAACTTACCATCGTTATGGGAGATGGTGGAGACGGAATTGGATGTGACCATTCCAGTGTGGGCGATGCCAAATTACTAACCTCACAAGCACTTGCAGTGGATCCCGCAAACAAAGTTTCTACAACGTGGGGTTCACTAAAAGCAAGTTATTAAACTGAATTACCATACTACTGTTGTTAATAGATTTAACTGATTGAGGAGGTGAATCCTAACGATTCGCCTCCTCAAGATAGAAGCTAACCTACACTTTATTTCGTATATACATAAAACTAATCTTTGGAGGTTTTTACCTTGAAAATTATTAATCTCTTTATTTTGACAACTCTTCTCATCATCGGTCTTGCATTCAACGTATATGCAGCCAAGAGTGATTGTACTAACCTTGATGGTGACGGTGCTAAACCTATTAAAGAGGTTGCATCTGAAGATCTGGCAGTTGAGAACGATTATGATGAAACCGTTGAAGAAGATACGCGTGATGGCGTTGTTTATCTTGCATTAATTGGCGGAAGTCAACCCAAACCAAATGCTTGTGGTCTCATACCAAAGAATCCTGCTGGAGAATGGACCGGATGGGGTGGACCCTTAAACTTTGATAATGTCACTATCGGTGAAGGGGCAACTACCCGGAACCATATCGTAATCGGTGGAACTTATTTTGAACGTGGCATTGGTGCTCATTCTGTCGGTACTTTTGTTTACGATTTAACCGGTGGAGATTACATCAAATTTGTAGGATATGCAGGAATGTCCGATGAAAAAGATCCAGGCGGGTGTGGACACGGCGGCAGTAGCCATTTCATCTTTTCTGTTGATGGAGATGAAGTAGTTAAAACTGATACCTTGACGGGATCTGCTGATGGTGAAAATGTTGAACCACTCAAGGTAGAATTTGATATTCCCGCAAATGCCAAAGAGCTTACAATTGTCATGGGAGACGGGGGCGATGGATTAGGGTGTGATCATTCTTCATTAGGCGATGCAAAACTGCTCACATCCTCAGTTACAGCCGTTGATCCCGCAAACAAAGTTTCTACTACTTGGGGATCACTAAAAGCAAGTTATTAGACCTTACCTCTTTATGGGTAGTATCATAATTCGTAACCTGATTCAGTTAAAACGCACCGCGAATAACTGAATCAGGTTTTTTCATTGTAATCCAAACACAAGATAAGGGAATTCATGCTAAAAACTTTATGCACTTAACATCCAATAGAATTGAAATCAAATACCTGCTATGATAAAATAATATTAGACACATCGTATTTATATAAGGAGTTATTGATGCCAAACCTCTCTCATAATTTATTTAATACCCGAAAAACACTTAAAAGCGGGGATTCTGAATGCACATATTATTCGCTACCAGCATTAGCTGAAGCAGGTAAAGGAACAATTAAAAACTTACCTGTTAGTATACGAATTTTACTTGAATCATTATTACGGAATTACGACGGACACCAAATTACCGAACAGGATGTTCTTAATTTAGCCAGCTGGGATGCCAGTTCACCACAAGCAGCAGAGATCCCATTTAAACCCGCACGTGTGGTCGCACAAGATTTCACAGGTGTACCTCTTGTCGTTGATATTGCCGCAATGCGCACTGCTGTTGCTGAACTCGGTGGTGATGCCAGCATGATTGAACCCCTTGTTCCTGTTGATCTGGTGATTGATCACTCTATTCAAGTTGACGCATACGGTACAGAAAATGCATTTCAGTTTAACACACAAAGAGAGTTTGAGCGAAATAAAGAAAGATATGAATTTTTGAAATGGGGACAACAAGCTTTTGATAAGTTCAATATTATTCCTCCATCTATCGGTATTGTTCATCAGGTTAATCTCGAATACCTCGCACAGGTGGTTATGGCAGAAGATTCAGTAGCATATCCAGATACAGTCGTTGGTACAGATTCACATACTACAATGATAAACGGATTAGGTATTGTCGGTTGGGGTGTCGGTGGAATTGAGGCTGAAGCAGCTATGTTAGGACAACCGGTATATATACTAACTCCTGAAGTACTCGGTGTTTATATGAAAGGTGAACTCCAAGAGGGTGTTACCGCTACTGACCTTGTATTGACCGTTACGCAACGTCTCAGAGAAGCTGCTGTTGTTGGAAAATTTGTTGAGTTTTTCGGAGAAGGTGTGGAAGCGCTTTCACTACCTGACCGAGCAACTCTCTCCAACATGTGTCCTGAATATGGTGCAACAATTGGTTTCTTCCCCCCTGACGATGAGACGATAAACTACCTACGTCTTACTGGGAGAGACGATACACATGTTGATTTTGTAGAAACATATCTCAAAGCACAAGACTTATTTGGAATCCCACGTCTCGGAGAAGTTGACTATTCAGATGTATTAGAAGTCGATTTAGGTGATATTGAACCAAGTATTGCTGGTCCAAAACGTCCACAGGACCGTATTGCATTATCAGATGTAAAAGACAAATTCAATGAACTCCTTACACGTCCAGTAGCAGATGATGGATTTGGTGTAACTGTTGACAATAAGACGGGCGACGCTATAACACACGGTTCCGTTGTAATTTCAGCCATTACAAGTTGTACAAATACAAGCAACCCGTCTGTGATGATAGGAGCAGGATTACTCGCCAAAAAAGCGGTGGAGAAAGGTTTACGTGTTCCGGATTATGTCAAAACAAGTTTAGCTCCAGGATCTCGCGTTGTAACGGAGTATCTACGGAACACAGGTTTGTTACCATACTTGGAAAAGATTGGGTATAACGTAGTAGGGTATGGCTGCACCACCTGTATCGGTAATAGCGGTCCACTCAATGAAGTTGTTCAAGACGCAATTGACGAGTACAATCTTGTGACTGCAAGTGTCTTAAGTGGAAATCGAAACTTTGAGGCACGGGTACATCCAGAGATTAAAGCAAATTTCCTCATGTCCCCACCACTTGTCGTAGCTTATGGACTTGCAGGACACATTGATATTGACCTTGCAACTGAACCAATTGGGCATAATGATGCCGGTGAAGCCGTTTATTTGCGTGATATTTGGCCAACACGCCAAGAAATCGCTGAAATGATTGCCAATGCTGTTAACCGTAGAACATTCAAAGAAATGTACGAATCAATTGGAAATCAAGCACCAGAATGGGAAGAAGTTGAAGGTGCTACTGGTGTACTTTATCCGTGGAACGAAAGAAGTACATACATACAGCACCCACCCTTCTTTGAAGGATTCTCACGTGAACCCGCACCTATATCTGATATTACCAATGCACGCATTCTTGGCATCTTTGGTGATTCTGTTACCACAGATCATATTTCTCCTGCCGGGGCGATTGCAGCTGTGAGTCCGGCAGGGAGTTATTTGCAGGAACGCGGGGTTGAGACACAAGATTTCAATACCTATGGTGCAAGACGCGGTAATGACCGTGTCATGAGTCGCGGTACATTTGCTAACAGACGAGTCCGTAATTTAATGACTCCTGAGGTTGAAGGGGGATATACTCTCCAGTATCCTGATGCTACACAGACGACAATATATGACGCGGCACTACACTACCGTGAGAACAATGTGCCTACTGTTATTTTCGCAGGACAGGATTACGGAATGGGAAGTTCACGAGATTGGGCAGCAAAAGGTCCAAAACTCCTCGGTGTCAAGGCTGTCGTGGTAGAAAGTTACGAACGGATACACCGTAGTAACCTTATAGGTATGGGTATTCTGCCATTGCAGTTTAAGGATGGTGAAAATGTTCAATCGCTTAATCTTGATGGAAGCGAGGTCATAAGCATTACCGGTTTTGAGGATAATCTC
Source organism: uncultured bacterium (assembly GCA_964652195.1). Lineage (GTDB taxonomy): Bacteria > Poribacteria > WGA-4E > WGA-4E > WGA-3G > MSPOR6. The sequence goes on from CAZZBB010000022.1 coordinate 43,165, forward strand.
CAACCCGGACAGATAACAACTCTAAAGATCGAAAGTGCAAATGGAGATGTACAGACAACCGAAGCACGCATCCGAATTGATTCTCCTGTAGAGGTAGAATACTACAAACACGGCGGAATTCTGGATTATGTAATACGCAACTTCTTATCTGAGTAGAGTTAAGCAGTGTTAAAAAAAGATTAAAAGAAAAACATGACATTCTCAACAAAACATTTACTTCTAATTACCCTAATCCTCCTACCCCTAACCATTGGGTGCGGACCCGATTCGGAATTCAAGAGTCCATGTAAAGGTTCGTGGATTACACGGTGTGACGCGAATACAAAAATCCTTATAATCGGCCCATATAGGACAACTTGTATCGGAGCTTTTGAACAAGAATGTTATCTCGAATACAACGAACAAGCACAACGTTGGCATTTCTTCTATGATGGAATAGATGGTTTTGATTATGAACCAGGATATATCTATACACTAATGGTTAGTGTATATGAATACGCCTATGAAATCCAAGACGCAGGCATATACGATTATCGTTTGATTGAGGTTTTGAATAAGGAAGAGGCACCGATTGATGTAAGACCACCACGGAAGCCAAGTCAGTATCAATAAATAAAGGCAGGACTATATCCCAGATTGACAACTGAAAATGCGAAGATGTATCAAATATCTTATCACTTACCTCCCATGAATCGCTTTCAGATCTAATCGTCCATTAATATCGTCAGATACTGCCTTTGTCCAATCTACATCCTTTATACTTTGCAAACTCATCAATGCAACATTTACCAGTGGGTTCGAAAGTGTATAATTCAATAGAAAACTATCTATATCGACTTCTGCCATTTCATCCGCAAAACACTGTTTAATAAGATTTTGGAAAGCATTACTTGTGGTAGAACGCATCAGCACAATACCCATATCTTGATTAACAGCATCAGGAATAATACCTTGTCCACTGAACGCATCGTAAGTGCTTTGATACATAAGGTTATAATGAGTTTGTATCATATCGAAATCACCTGTAGCAATTAGCAGCTCAATTCCTCCTGAAGGACCATCAGCAGAAAAACCTATATACCGAACCTTACCTTCTTCTTTCAGTTTAAGATAGGTTTCTAATCCACCATCATTTAAGATCTGGTTAGCTTCATCGGTATGAAACCAGCCACCGTGAAATTGAAGTACATCAATAAAATCTGTACCAAGACGTTGTAAGCTCCCTTCTACTTCAGCAGTAATACCATTAGGGTCAATTGCCTTTGTTTTGGTGGCTACAATACAAGCATTCCTTCGTCCTGCAATTGCCTTGCCGAGTACTGTTTCACTATATCCACCACCGTATGAAGATGCTGTGTCAAAATAGTTTACGCCATTACCAATGGCATAGTGAAGCATGTTAACCAAAGCGTTTTCATCATGCTCTGGACGAACTCTACCACCACCGTAACCAATTTCTGAAACACGAAGTCCCGTTTTACCAAGTGTGCGATATTGCATATTTACTTAATTCCTTTTATATAATTTAGATTGATGATAGTTGTCCATTCTATGCGTAGGTCTGGTTTTAAACATAATCCATTCTTGCAAACCGGTTGCCATTTTTCTTTTTTGGCTTTGTCCTATTGCTACATTTGATAGAATCTTCTCCGAACAGATTTTCTACCTGTTCAAAAACAGAATCTGTCTTCTCTATCTTATACTTAGATCCACAACGAGCAATTACTTCCCCGAATTGTGGACTCACCAGACGCAGAACAAGATCAAGATTACCTTTGTTGGCAGACACGATCTCTCTGAATGCTTTCATTTTGTCAAGATTCTCAATATCGGCATCCGATATTAATACTTCAACAGCACAAGTCTGTTCTTCTGCAACAGTTTCTATATCGGTAATTTCGTTGGCTTGTATTTGTCGTTCCTCTTCTTCTTCCCCAGTCTCACCGTCTGAATTCCGATTTCTTACGTTCTGATTAATCTTAACTTTACCTTCAATCCATACTATCCTTCCTTCAAAAAGCTCACCTGCTTCTTTATATGCATCAGGAAAAACAACAACCTCTATTGAACCTTCTAAATCCTCAAACATTAGAACCGCCATCGGTTCGAGTTTTTTTGTAGTAAGACTTTTAACCTCAGTGATCATCCCCGCTACACTAACGTCGGATTCAATCGGATGCACACTAAGAGTTTGTGTGCTTGCTGTTGTATAGTATTCGATGATATCTTTATATTCTTGAAGGGGGTGTCCTGACACATAAAACCCAAGTTGATCCTTTTCCAACTTTAGTCGTTCTAAAAGTTCAAAATCGGAGGTTTCTGTGAGTACAACATTCGACGGTGGTGCTTCTTTAGCTTCTTCAAAGAGATTCATCTGACCACGGTCACGTTCCGCTTGGGCGTTCTGAGCAACTTTCAATATATTTTCTAAGTTATCAAGGAGTTGAGCTCGATTTTCATCAAGTGAATCAAAAGCACCACAAAGAATAAGACTTTCAATAGCGCGTTTGTTGACCACTTTTGTATCCACTCGTTCACAGAAATCTTGTAGGGATGTGAATGAGCCACCTTCTTTTCGTGCTTCAACAATTGCATCTATTGCGTTCTCACCGACGTTTTTCACTGCTACAAAACCGAAGCAGATATCGTTCCCATCTACAGCAAAATCTTTATTACTACTGTTGACGTCGGGTCGAAGCGTATTAATTTCTACATCAAGAAAGTCAGAAAGTTTCCCACATTCGGCTCTGTACCGTATAAGCTTTTCTGAAATTGCTGCTTCACTTGTCATCCTTGATGCCATAAATTCATGGGGATAGTGTGTTTTCAGATACGCCATACGGTATGCTAACATAGAATATGCAACGGTATGCGATTTGTTGAAGGCATATCCACCAAACGGAATTAACAGGTCATACATCTTTTCTGCATCTTTTTCTATAATACCGTTCTTAACCGCCCCTTCAATGAATTTCGGACGTTGTTCTTTGAGAAGATCCATCTTCTTTTTGCCCATCGCATCCCGTAGAATATCCGCCTCACCAAGTGTAAAACCTGCCATGTCACGTGCAATTTGCATTACCTGCTCCTGATAAACACAGACACCGTAAGTTTTTTGTAACGCATTTTCAAGCGAAGAGTGTATGTATTCAACATTTTCCAAGCCGTTTTTTCGATCAATGAATTGCTGTGTCATTCCACTTTCCAACGGACCTGGACGATAAAGGGCAGGAATCGCTGAGAAATCCTCAAAATTATCAGGTTTGAGTTGTGTTACAACTCGAAGCATACCGGGAGAGGATTCCAATTGGAATAATCCTTGAACCAAACCTTTATTAATTACTGAATAGGTCTTATCATCGTCAAATGGTATATCTTCTAACTTTATATCTTTACCATGATTTGATTTAATCATATCAATGCAATCCTGAATCTGAGTCAGACTACGAACACCAAGAAAATCGAATTTAACAATACCAACATTTTCAACTGTTTTCCCTTCAAATTGTGTAGCAACCTGATCATGTTTATCCTTGAATAACGGAGCAAAATCTGTCATAGGTCCGTTTGAGACAACGATTGCAGAGGCATGGCAGGAGACATGTCGTTTCATGCCTTCAACTGCCAAACTGAGATCCATCAGTTCCTTATTTTCAGGCTGTTCGGAAAGTGTCTTAAATTCGGGTACTTGATCCAACGCATCGTCAAGTGTGATATCTGGAGTACTTGGAATCAATTGAGTTAACTTATTGACATTCTCCAAAGGAACATCGAGTGCTCGACCAACATCTTTGATAGATCCCTTTGCCCCCAGCGTTGAAAATGTTGCAACTTTGCCAACAGAATCGGGTCCATACTTTTCCACAAGATATTCTATAACAAAGGCACGCGTGCGATCTGAAAAGTCTATGTCAATATCAGGTGGACTTACACGTTCAAGATTCAGAAACCTTTCAAAGAGACAGTCATAATCCATTGGATTGAAGGTAATTACATCAAGCGCATAAAGCACAAGACTACCAGCAGCAGAACCCCGAGCAGTAAGTGGATATCCTTGCTGGTTGGCGAATTTGACATAGTCCCATACAATCAGGAAATAACCGGGGTAACCTGTCTTGTTAATTATGTCAAGTTCATGCTCCAATCGTTGTTGGACCTCCGAGGAGAGTTCTCCACCCATTTTCTCTCGTAAACCTTGGACACAAAGTTCCTTTAGGTAACTCTCATTTGTATGTCCTTCTGGAACCTCATATTTCGGCATTATACTCTGACCGTAATCAAGTTTAAGATTACATCGATTTGCTATTTCAACAGTGTTACTGATAGCTTCAGGTGGGAAATCTTTGAGGACTTCCCGCATCTCATCTACATTCTTAAAATAAAAATGATTGTCAAACTGCATTCGATCAGCGTCATTTACAGTTTTCTTTGTCTGGATACAGAGAAGAACATCGTGCATTCTATGGTCAGATTTTCTAAGGTAATGACAATCGTTGGTGCCAACAAGAGGAAGGTTGAATTCTCGCGCTAAATCGACCATGATCGGGTAAGCTTCAAGTTCCTTGTCGATATAATGGTTTTGCACTTCAACATAGAGGTTCCGTTCTCCCATTATGTCAACCAGAGTTTTGAAATTTTGGATTCCTTCTTCACGTTTGTTGGAGGAAAGGAGTTGGGGAACTTGTCCTTGGATGCAACCTGTCAGTGCAATTATCCCTTCACGGTGTTCACGTAATTTCTCCATGTCTATACGCGGTTTACTGTAGAAACCTTCGGTATAACCAAGCGATACCAATTCAAGGAGGTTTTGATAGCCAGCAGCATTCTCTACAAGTAGAGTTAAATGGTAAGGATTACCTTGTTCTTTGCCACGTTCTAACCGAGAACCAGGTGCGACATATACCTCGCATCCAACAATCGGATTTACACCCGCTTCTTCCGCAGTTTTGTAAAACTCCCACGCACCGAACATATTACCGTGATCGGTGAGTGCAACGCCGGGAGCACTATTCTCAACTGCCCACTGGATCATATCGGTAATGCGACATGCTCCGTCAAGCATACTGTATTCGCTATGGTTGTGTAAATGGACAAAATCCGATGACATGGAACCTCCTGCTTATATGTGATTATGTGTGTTTTAAGGTTAAAAAGATGGTTAGATTTTAATCAATATCTCTAAATTATCATATCTAATTATAACAGAAAATTCGTAAAAAATGGTACAAGAAAAATGCAAAATGATATGGAGATTGTTCAGATTATGCAAAATAAATTGAGGTGTATTTTAGAGAAATTAAGATCTTAATGTGAGCACAATGGGCGAAGATGCAGGAAGGGGAAGTCGAGAAATAACAGGTGTTTTTTATAATAATTAGAGAATAAATTTAGACATTGTAGTATAGGGTGCTTACCCCATAATATACGAATTTACCTAAAAACAGTATAACTTATCACGAAGGGTGGTGGGAAAACTTAATCTGTTCAATTGTGTTTACTCAATCCATGCCATTGTTTCGCGTAATCTTTCTTTTGCTTTTGCATAGTCTCGTCTGGCTTGATAAGACACTCGTTGTGCTTCTGTGAATTGTGCCTGTGCCTGAAAAGCATCGTTAAATGTTAATCCTCGGTATCCAGGTATTTCAACCGTGACTTCATCCAAGACTCGCTCTATAGTGCGTAATTGTTGTTCAAAGATCTTAACGCGTTTCTGTTCTATTTCCATCCGTTCTTTCGCATTTGCTACTTCCCGGTAATCACGCCGTACTGCCACCTTGATTAACTTGGCTATTTCTATATATTCTAATTGGAGACGTTCCAATTCAGCAAGTTCTGCTGAACGAAGGTTTTCAGTCTTTTTGCCATCGTATAACGGAATATTGATATTGAAACGAAGTTCCCAACCATCTTGTGTTCGAGGGTTTATTTCAAATGGACTCGGTAGATTGCCTTCCCGATTAAGAATCGCAGGATCATACAATGCCTTTGCATCCCATGTATTATTCTGTTGGTGTTGTTCCAATAGTAGGTGTAGATCTCTATAACGTGCTTCAGCAGAGAGATTAGGAAATCTGTTCCATATTGTCTCTGCAACCAATCGTTCTTGCCGAATAATATCACCTTGTAAGTCTTGCAGATCAAGTCGATTTGTAAGTGCAAGTTCAACTGCTTCTTCCAATGTCACTTCGTCGTCAGTGAGTGGTTGAGATAGAGAAACCTGTGCAAGTGGATCTAACCCAGTAAGACGGATAAGTTCTGCAGTATCAACATCAAGTCTACGTTGTAGTCTGTTTAGTGAAAGCTGTTGTTCAGATAGTTCAAGTTCCGTATTGAGTCGACTAAGAAAAGGGATACGTTTTTCTTTATGTTTGATTTGAGTTCCCTTTAGCTTCTTTTGTAGTTCTACCTCAATTGCTTGTCGTTGTGTAATTTCCTCTTGTGTAAGTGTAATGTCATGCCAGAGATTTCGCACAGCATGAACAGTTTCCTTCTTTACTCTTTCGTACTCAATTTCTGCCTTACGTACCTGTTCATGTGCATTATCAAGTCCGTCTGGTATTTCACCGAATTGTGCAAAGAGAAAACTCATTTGGGCACGAGTGAGATAATCTCTATCTTCAAAATCACCATCTTTTTGCCGTTTATATTCACTTGTAATACCGACCTGAGGCAAGTATACTGCTTTGGATACACCAAGGTTTGCCTTCGCTCGTTGCACTACTTTTTCTGCTTTTTTAACTGCTTCGTTGTTTTGTAAGGCGAGTTCTATGGCACGCGTTGCCTGAAGTGAAACCATTTCTTGAGCAGGTACATCACCAATTCCACTAAACATGAACATAGTGTTTACAAACAAAATAAAAAATAAATTATGATAATCACACAGATGTGTAATCCTTTTGGGCATTTCTATCTCCATTTTGGGAATAGTTGTCAACAATTAGACTTTATCGTCGACTAATTCGGACTGTGACAATAACAATACCAATCATTATAAGTATCAATGCACCAACCAACATTGTTGTTATTGATAATTGTGATTTTGATTCAATCAGTATTGTGATGGAACGGTCGCGTGCTTCAAATTCTCGATTATCAACGGTCACCTCAGCGGTTAACTTTGCTTGATATTCACCCACACTAATATCGCCTGGAGGATTTAGTGTTAGTTGTATTTCTTTTTCCTCGTTCCGTTGAAGTGATCCAATGACTTCATTAGGTGTTACTGTGTATTTCCAATCTGGATTAACATCCACAATCATGCGAAGATCAATAAGATCGCGTGTACCGATGTTCTTCAACTTGGCAGTCATGTTAACTTGCTCACCGATTTTTATCGTCTGAAACGCATTTTGAACAGATACCTCAATCTCCGGTACTCCTTTCGGAATTAATTCAAAACGTTCAACGCCACCTTGTATACTGGCAATCTTTTCATCTGGTAAATCTAACCGATTATTAACTCCTCCAAGTTCATTCGCTTCTGTTTCATCAACCACAGCAACATAGAACTCAAGGGTATTGTCAAGGTAGGTCGCATCCAGTTCTTCCGGTAGATACACAATTAATGACAGGTTTCGCTTAGATTGTTCTTGTGTAAATTTTACTTGAGATTGACGGGATTTTGTTTCCGGGTCTTGGAATTCAAACGAGAGACGATTCAACAGGTTGATGACACGCAACTGGAATGTGTTTTCTGTTTCTGCCAACCTATCCAAGGTCAAGTCGTAGGTTACACTGCTACCCAAATTCCCTTCCTGAGAAAACCTTAACGAACTGACATTTACAACATCCAATGCAGATTCTTTCTGAAGATAGATCAGACGCATATCAGGTTCAGCAAGTTCAGGATACTTCATTGATACCTTTAGACTATCAACGTCTTTCTGAAGTTGGAATGTTAAATCTACTGTCTCATTGTACCCGAGTACCGGGATTTTCTCTTCATACGGTTTTACGATATTTGTGCTGTCTACTGCATCAAGTAAAGAGACATATATAGAGCGAATTTCATTTGCTGCAGCAATTTCTTCAGGAGTAGCATTACTTGGCATTGCCTCTGTTGTTGATGTATTCTTCAGTTGAATAGTTACCATCATTTGGTTCTCAATTCGGAATTTCTTAGCGCTGAGAATTGAAATGTGACGGGTGTCTTCTTCAAGGTGAATTTTATACGGATATTCCCTATCTAAGTATCTTAGATTAACCGTGAGACTATCCACGTTGCGTCGTAGTTCAAAATCAAGTGTCTTTTTTTGTCCATCTTTTAATGTCGGAATACGGAATTCATAAGGGAAACCGATAATAGCTGCATTCTCATCTTTGATAGAAACATAGACATTGTTAATTTCTTGGGCAGTGTTAACGTTAGTCTCTTCGGTTTCATCCTTCACCGCGCCATAAGTCAGAACAATTTCAATACGTCTACGATCACCTTCTTTATAACGCCTTGTTGAAACGACAGAGATATATGGATCTTCCTGTTTTAGATGTATATTGCGTTCATCTGTTGTATCAAGGTATTTTAAATGGACTACAACATCCCGCACATCTTCTTTGATAAGTTCAAATTCCAAAGTAGTAGATTCATCCTCTTTGAGTGTCTTGATACGCCGTTCGTAGGGTTCAGCAATTATCGCTCCACCTGAACCAAATCCCTCTTTTTCTTTTATTGATACGAAGATATCATCAATCTGTGCACTAATCACGATATCTCGTCCCATAACTTTGGAACTCTCAACTAATTTTACAGGTAATGAACTGTTTTGAAGTGTAATTGAAAACATTTCACGACCCTCACGAGATTCATAAAGACGTGTGCTCTCAACAGTAATGTGCCAAGCATTTTTGAGTGAATCTAATTCTACTTTCTGTAGATTTAGTTTAGCTTTTTCATGTTCGGAAACAGCACTTTCATAAGCCTCATCAGCATTGTTCACTTCAGCTACAGTGATGATATTGTTCTCCTCTTCAACCATCTTTCGTAAGTTATCAAGTTCAACCTTTTTCTTATTCATAAGGTTTTCCGCCAATTCCATCTCTAAACGTGCAGTTTCAATAAGGATTTGACGGCTTTGCTCATCTCTGGTTTTTGTAGCATTCACATCGCTTGCTGGTTCTTCAGATTCTTCTGCCAACACAAAGTGCTGTACTATCCCTATTAAGACGACGCAAACCAGTATAGAAAATATAATTCGCAAGGCTCTTCCCCAATTAGTGTAATTCACAGTTTGGTGATAAAGTAAGTGATATTTGGTTTTACGGACTGGTGTCTTCTGATGGTTCATATCCAGCCACATAGTGCAGATATAGTGCTTCAAGATCAGCATCTTGGATTTCATCTCGGGATAATTCTTGTTCAAGATTTCCCTGTACAAGAATTCCGATTCTGTCCGCAATTTCTTTTGCACGGAAGATATCGTGGGTAGACATAAAGATAGCTTTCCCTTCCTCTTTTAATTCACGCAATAGATTCAGGAAATCCGCACCACCTTTAGGATCAAGTCCGGAAGTTGGCTCATCAAGCAATACCGCTTGTGCGTCTTTCATAATGGCAATCGCGATCCCCAGGCGTTGACGCATTCCTTTTGAAAATGTCTTTACTCGTCTCGTAAATGCTTCTTTAGGTAATCCAACTCTTTCGAGTGTAGCATCCAACTCATCGTTTGACACCTTCTTTTTACCACCTAATTTAGCGAAAAAGGATAAGTTCTGACGCGCAGTAAAATTCCTGTAGAGTTCAACGTTTTCAGAAACATAAGCAAGATGTTTTTTTGCTTCCAATGGGAACTTAGGGATTTCAATGTCACCCACCAGGGCAGTACCACTTGTGGGTTCAATGAAATTCAATAACATGGATATAGTTGTGCTTTTGCCTGCACCGTTTGCTCCCAGAACAACATAGATTTCCCCATCTTCGACTTTTAGGTTTAGTTTGTTGACAGCTAAAACTTCCTCGTTATAGACTTTGGTTAGTTCGCGCGTTTCTAACATTTGGTACTCCTTGTAATTTTGTGTTCATTCAGGACATTCAAGCTACATTAACTTATGTTGCTTAGACGCGTTTTATGGTATATAGGTTGCAATTAATTTTAATGATGTGGTTTGTCCTTAAGCAATCCACAGTCCCGACACTTGTTATTGAGATAATTCTTTCCTGAAAAAATCAGAAAAATGTCATGTGCGGTTAGTTTTGTTAGTACACAACTGGTTCCTATTTCAAATATCCGAACGGAAAAATTTCAGAAACGCCACAGTTGTCAACACAACTGCTAAGAAGCAGAGCAAGAGTAGATCTGTGAAGGAGTGGCGAAGGGTTTCTGGTAAAGGGGTTTCTATGATGTCTGGCGGTGGAGCGATTTTTTTCGATTCGGAAGGTTGACTTGATGTGAATCGCATTATTGCTGCAAACTGGTCATCTGCAATTTCACTAAAATACTCCTCCTCAAGTTGGTTATAATAAAGAGTGCCTGTTTGAAAATAGGTGTTTCTTTTGATTCTTCCGGTCTCTGCTAAATTCATGACGAGATATGTGAGCGAAGACGTCGGTGTGATTCGTGAAATGGTTTCTCCTACCGATTCTTGTCGCTTTTTTTCACGTTCATACTCGCGTTCCACTTTTTCAACCTGTTCCTGAAATTTCTGTCGATATTCTGCATCAATCGGTTTTCTGATTTCAGCGATTTTAGTGGCATTCTTATTAAAGTCAAATGAAGTCCCCAAAGTTTCAATAATTTTTTTCACGACTATTGCATCCTTTTCTTTATTGAGATTGTTCCGTATTGCAGTTTTTTCCATATAGACGCTTTGCACAGCGCGTGTCGGTGCAATGAGTTTGGCGGTTAGAAATCCAACGCGTGGCGTAATTAAAACTGCAAGCACCCACACTGTAAAGGCGACAATGAGTGCTGTCTTGGAATTATCTAAAAAAGTAGAAATTACTGTTCCTATTGCAAAAAATACACCTATGTAGAGCAACGAAACTAAAGTCAAACTGAGCACGCGTAGAAAAATGTCAGACTCGCCCAAAGGAAATCCTTGTGAGACAATTATGAGCAAACCTAAGAGAAACGATACAAGGAACGGAACAACAAAAACAATGTATCCACCAATCAGTTTGCTCCACAAAAATAGATCTCGGGAGAGAGCGTTTGCCAAGGTAATCCGAAGTGTGCCTGCTTCTCTTTCACCGGCGACAGCATCAAACGTAAACAATAGTGCCAGCAGACTAAAGACAGTACTGGCGACAAACAGGAAATCAAGGTTTCCCAAAGCTGAGGAGAGAGGCGCATCTGCGGTTGAAGCTGAACCTTGCTTTACACCATTGCGTGTCATGCCAAGATAACTCGGAAGGGACTCCTCTAAACCTTTCGCAAACACGCTTAAAGGCGTCGGTTCAAGAAAGAGTTTAGAAACTTCCAAGTCCGGGGCTGGGGTATCTGGTGGCTTTTCCTCATCTTCTGCTCCAGAAAGTTTGATTGATTCCTGGTAATTTATCTGGTTTTGTAGGTAAGTGTGGTAATTAATGTGCAGAGTAAGTGGAACAAGCAAGAGACACATCAAAAGCAATGCTACAAAACGAACGCTTAGGATATGATGCATTATCTCTTTTCGAATCAGTGTCATTAACATGTTGAATTTCCTTTATTTTGCATTTATCTAATTTGTGTGATCTTATGCGATAGGGTTGTTTTCAGCACTTATACAAATGACTCTGGTAAAAGTTGCATCTATTTCACACCAAGCGTTTTGGAAATGCTACGGTTTATCACAATTTGCTGTGTCAAATATCGGAACGGAAAAATTTCAGAAACGCCACAGTTGTTAACACAACCGCAAAAAAGCAGAGCAGCAGTACATCTACTAAGGATTGCCGGAATGTCTCTCCTAAGGTTGGGGTTTGTAAGAATGATGGCTGCCTGATTTTGACGATGTCGGTCTTGGGATGGAACCTTCTAATGTTAACATGATCTATTATTTTACTGAACACATCCGTATCAAGCGCATCATAGTAATGCTCACCTGCTTGAAAGTAATCATTTCTCTTTCGTTTTCCAGTCTGTGTTAAATTTGTAGCGAGATAGGTTAAGGAGGATATCGGTGTGATTCGTGAAAGCGTTTCACCTACCTGTTCTTGGTACTTCTTTTCACGCTGATAGTTTCGATCTATTTCATCAGCGTGCTCTTTGAATTTCTGCCGAAATTCCTCTTCGAGAGGTTTCATCTGTTCATCCACCTTTTCTCCGATTTCCCCCTGTTCTTCATAGGAAGGTTGCCGACGATCCTTCCAGAGTTCTTTGTGTATTTCCCTTTTTTTCTCTTCAAGTTCTGCATTAAAATTCTCACGGAGAGCCGTTTTTTCCAGATAGACACTCTGTAAAGTTTGTGTCGGTGCGATGATTTTTGCTGCGATGAACCCAACACGTGGTGTAATTAGTACTGCAAATACCCAAACCGTAAAGGTTATGATGAGTGCAGTCTTGGAATTATCTAAGTAGGTTGAAATGACTGTTCCTATCGCAAAGAAGACTGCAATATAGAGCAGCGAGACGAGGGTTAGACTGATGACCTGTGGAAAAATTTCGGGTTCACCGAGGGGAAAACCTTGCCAAACAAGTACCAATAAGCCGAATAGAAAGGATACCAAAAACGGCACTACGAACACTATATATCCGCCAATTAATTTACTCCACAGAAAGAAGTCCCGCGGCAGAGAATTTGCCAAGGTGATTCGAAGGGTACCCGCTTCTCGTTCTCCGGCAACTGCATCAAAGGTAAATAGCAGCGCGAGCAAACTGAAAACAGTGCCTACAAGAAAAAGAAAGTCGAGATGTCCGAAAAGATAGGGAAGGGAATCCGAAACCAAAGTTGAAACTCCTTGAATAATCCCATTACGAGACATGCCAAGGTAACTTGGCAGTGCGTCTCCTAATCCATTGGCAAACACGCTCAAAGGTGTCGGTTTGAGAAAGAGTTTAGAAATCTCAACCTCCGGTTCCAGCGGCATCATGGGGTTTACTGTCTTCTCTTCAATATTTGCCAGTTTAACCGCTTCTTGATAGTCGACGATGTTCTGACGGTAATTTTGATAATTGATAGAAAGGGTAAGTGGAACAAGCAAAAGACACATCAGAAGCAGTACAATAAATCGAACACTCAGGATATGATGCATCATCTCTTTTCGAATTAGTGGTAGTAACATTTAGCATTCTCCATATATCGGGATTACCAAAATTTATTATCTCAGTCATTCTGTTGCTGAGTCTGTAGTTCCCTCGTCTTTATACGTCTGTTTCTGTTGTTCTCTAACCATTTTCTCATTTGCAATAATCCTACTGAGAAAACCCGTTTGGTATTTGTTCCAGTCATCTTGAGCGGGTATACCGAAAAAATTTACTTACGGCATCAAAAGTAAACAGGATCGCGAGCAAACTGAAAACAGTGCCGATAAGAAAAAGAAAGTCAAGATGTCCCAAAAGATAGGAGAATAAAGCGGAAACCAGTGCAGAGGGTTCTTGTGTGATATCGTTGCGTGTCATACCAAGATAACTCGGCAGCGTATCTCCTAATCCGTTAGCAAACACGCTCAGCGGTGTCGGCTTCAGTTCCATGTTCGTGTTAACTTTAGTTTCTTCGGTGTTGGCAAGTTTGACAACTTCTTGATAGTTAACGAGGTTCTGACGGTAATTTTGATAAATAATGGAAAGGGTGAGTGGGGCAAGTGACAGACACATCAAAAGTAGGATAATAAATCGAACGCTCAAAATATGATGCATCATCTCTTTTCGAATTAGTGTTCGTAACATTTAGCATTCTCCATATATCGGGATTTCCAAAATTTTATTATCTCAGTCATTCTGTTGTGGAGTCTTCAGTTGCCTCGTCTTTGTGCTTCTGTTCATCTTGTTCTCTAAGTTTTCTCAACCATTCTGTTGTGGAGTCTTCAGTTGCCTCGTCTTTGTGCTTCTGTTCATCTTGTTCTCTAACCTCTTTCTCAGTGTCAATTATATTCCTGACAACAGCCATTATATACTTGTTCCAGTCATCTTGAGCCGGTGGTATACCGAAAAAATTGATTTTTTGAAAGTCTGGATTGTCTTCTAAAAAAGCCAAAATATGCCGTTTAGATAAACAAGATGCATAATGCATAAAGTTTTCTATGGTAAGTCCATTATCCAAAATCAGTTGAAGCCACTCTGTCCGTGGATACCGTTTATCTATCTCATCAATTGCAAGAGAGCTTGATAAACCTTCAACTATACCCACTGTGATTTTTATAACACAACTGTCAAACTCCGTATCAAAGGTGCTCATCAATGCTTCCACGGTTTGCGGTCCTGTATACACCGTATCCTCGTCTTCAAAATATGGTGTGCCAGCTTTGAATTCCATGCTATCACAAAATATTTGACCGGTTAAGTCAATAGGGGGTTCAATGCTACCCAGTGTTTCACAAATCATCAATTCTTCCTCCTTCAATCGTTGTCGTGCCCGACTGATCCTACTCTTAATCGTGTTGATAGGAACCTCCAGAAATTTGCTAATTGTTTCGTATGTCATTTCATGTAGGTAATAGAGTACCACTACTGTACGTTGGTTATCAGGTAATTTCTCCAAAAGATCATCAACAATTTCTTTGTACTGTTCTGTTGCTTTCTTCTCCCGTTTTTCTGTCATATAATGTGCAAAAGCGGATTTGTCCAAGGTTGCTTTATCAGTGGCATCTAAGGAAAGCATTGACGGTTTTTTCCTTTCGAGCCAGTTTGTACAAAGCCTCTTCGTAATTACATATAGCCATCTTCCAAACTTATTCGGGTCTTTTAGCGTAGACAGTTTCTCATAAGCTTGTAAGAAGACATCTTGTGTAATTTCTTCTGCGATGTGATAGTCCTTGATCCTCCGCCACACGATAGCATGAATATTCTTTTGGTATTTCTGAACTAAAGAAGTGAAGGCTGTTTCGTCGCCGGACAAAGTATTGTTAACAAGTTCAACATCGTTTTTATTCATCATAGTTCTCCACAATAAATAGACTTATGACTACATGACACAATTTGAGGCAAAATTGTTGCATAACTTGAGAAAAATTGTAAAAACGAGATAGAAACCTTCAATTTATATTTAGGACTTACGCAATTTCCTGGTAAGTGCGGTTTCTAACAGCATCCATTTATAGTAAACATTTGAATTAATGGAACATTTTGAGATGTAGTAAGGAACTCCGATTCCCGAATATCACTGAGTTAAATCGCGATTCGGAGATCGCTCCTACAGGGATTTTGTGTTATTATTTTCAATGATCACTATAAATGATGATGCTCATCCCAACGGGTATTGGTAATTGAAAATGTATAGTCGTCACACCTCAAGGCGTACAAAAGCGAGATATGCACCAGACAGCAGGACTACAACAAACATAGTTAACAATAATATATCCATCACCGAACGGTTAAAATCCTGACTGAGATTGATTGTATCTTCAAACAGTGGTACTGATTCAGGAATAACAGTTTTTTTTGACATCCCTTCGCGAATCCCTAAGATATGGAGACTATCAGGATCAGTTCTATCTGTGTCCATGATGAACTCCCGAAATTCCCGTGTATAAGATTGCACATTCTCTATGAACTGCAAATGCCGTTCAAAACCTGTTCCAGCGAATGACTCAAGTAGATGTTGAAAAATCGTGACAGGTGAAAAACGGGTGATATTGCGTGCCTGTTTCACTTCAGCAATCCATCCTGATAGTTGTTCTGTATGTAATCGTTCCTGCTTTTCAGCATCTTTGATGACAAACTCACCATCCATATCTATTCTCTTGATTGACCCCTCAATTTCATTATGCATGCGAGAGTAGTAATCGGAACGTTGCTCTTTATAGATTTTTGAAGAAACTTCCCATAAGTCATAGGTGGGACCTGAAGATGTATATTTACCTGCAATTGATGCGAGGGTAATCGGCATGAATACCACAAATACAACCCAAACTAATAGAAGTATCACAAGACTTACTGCACTACGTTGTACCATTGCAGAAACGAGTAAACCCAACCCAAGAAAGAGACAAGTATAAATGATAGCTATCAAGAAGATAATTCCTAAACGTTCCCATATCTCTGGACGAAGGTGAATGTCACTTGCTGTAGAAACTATCAACAGGTTCATCAAAATCGAAAGCGTGAATGGAATGGTAATACTTATGAGTGCTCCCAAAAACTTACCAATTAGTACTGAATACCGTGGAATTGAGTTTGCTAACGTTAGACGTAGGGTGCCACGTTCACGTTCTCCAGAAATCGAATCGAAGGTAAACAGTAGTGCAATTAGACTTAAGACATACCCGATTATAAAGTACCAATCGACTTTGGTGGTAACCACTCGGACATTATGTTGATTTGGTGTTTCTATAGGATACGTTAATATCCAGAAGCTTTTTAACGTGTCAGTACTCCATCGATTGTATCCTCCATCTGCATATTCTGGCAAGAATATCTCACTACCGTCTGAACAGAAACGTAGGTCAGATAATTTTTTGTAAAGCAGACCAGGTCCCTTTTGTGCGAGATCGTATAAACTGTTTTCTGCGTGACTATGTATTTCATTCTGGTAAGTGGAGACATTTTCTTGATATTGCCGAATTCGTTCTGGGTGTTCACGAAGATGGACAACAGCATTGGTGAACATTAATCCTAACAATAAGACTGTTGCCACAGCAAAACGGAGACTATTCAAATTATCATAGAGTTCTCGCCATATTATATTGTAAAGTGCTATATGGGCAACCATTCTACACTTCGCTCCTTAAGAAAATCATAAATATCAGAGCAAAAAGTAAGATATTTATGATGAATAGTAAGGATAGATCCGGCAATGCGCGCTTTGCATTTATGTAACTATCAACTCTTTGATAGTTAAAATGTGGTAGGTCGCTCCAATCCGCAGCCTCTTTATCAGATGAAAACCATTGTCGAGATCCAAACACATCTTTATCGTAGAAAAAATCAATTACTTGTTTTCGATATTGTCTTGCAGTATTGAAAAAATCTCTAACACCATTTATGTCGGTACCTGCCCAAGCTTCTGTTGCTGCATCATACAAACCAACAGGAGATAATTTGAACCAGATTCTTTCCATTTTTGCTGGATGAATGTAAATATCTTCAAGTGCAGGTTTTCGAATTATCCAAGTTTTATCTGCAGTATCAATAATTTTTGGAACGAGGTAACGGAAATGCTTCCGTGCATGTGGCATCTTAGGTTCATCTTCCTCGCCAAATCCGCTAAAGTTCATGACGCAACGGTATTTATAAAACAAGTTGTGAGGAGAACCGGTTAAATATGCAGAACGGGATCCCCACCCTCTTAGTTCATATCCCCAATCTTCTCCTGGAAAATCGTCAGTAGCTAAGTATTGCTTACGTTCTTTGTCGAATTCCAGCCACATTTGTTCAATAGTGTTGTAAGCAGATGTCTGACGTTCCTGTGGCGGTTGATTAGGACCGATCATAGCAAGAATCATGTTTGGATAAACTAACACTAATAAACCCCAAACAAAAATTGACAACATAAGCGCAGTACTTGTCCTTCGAGTTGCCGCAGAAATCAATAATCCTATTAAATAAAATATGGAAAGATAGATTATAGATGTTAGTATAATTCCACCAACCCGAAGAAAATCCTGGCTGTTTAAGTTGATATGGTTGGATACCGTCAGAAAAATAAGCGATAGGAGTAGACTCAATATTAAAGGAACAATTAGGCAAATCATTGCACTGATATATTTGGCAAATAATATAATTCCCCGTGTTACTGGATGCGTTAAGACTAAACGTAATGTGCCGGTTTCGTATTCTCCTGCCAATGCATCATAAGCAAAAATTAGTGCGAGAAGACTTAGTATAACTTCAAAGATGAATGCAATATCCATTGAAGCAAACATATCCATTAACGGGTTAGAAGATCCATGGTTCTGAGCATCCCACAATGACGGAACAAATACGTGTGCGATTCGTACTTCATTGCCAAGTTGTTTATCAAATCCTACGTTAAAAATACTCAAAGGATTTGGAGGACGATCAATATGTACGGTCCCTGCCGAATATGTCTTTTTTTCTTGTAGTTGTCGCTTATGCATATTGACCGAATCGTTATGACTATCTAATCGCCCCTCATAATCATCAATAAGTACAATTGTATTAGCGACTACAAGCAACAGTATGATAAAGATTGCCGCAGCGAATCGGAATGTCATGAGATGGTTAAGTAGTTCTCTACTGATAAGTGAAGATAACATGCTTTCTTATACCTCAACACGTACAAAAGCGAGATATGCACCAGACAGCAGGACTACAACAAACATAGTTAACAATAATATATCCATCACCGAGCTGTCAAAATCTTTACTGAGATTCAGTGTATCATCAAATTTGGGAACTGCCGATGGCAGGATCTTTTTCTTTGTCATGCCTTCCCGTACTCCGATAAGATGGAGGCTTTCAGGGTCAGATTTATCAATATCAATAACAAAATCACGGTATTGTCGAGCGTAATCTTCCACATTGCCAACAAATTGCAGATGGCGTTCAAATCCTGTTCCGGCAAAGGATTCAATAAGATGTTGAAGGAGTGTTGCAGGGGAGGCACGAGTAATAGAACGGGCATGTTGTACCTGTGCCAACTTACTCGTCAGGTATTCTTGGTTTAGTTGTTCATCTGCTTCTGAATCTTCTTTGAAAAAACCACTTTTTGCTTCCAGCGTTTTTCTGTCGACTTCATCTGACCAGAGTATATAACCGTATTTGTCCCAGAGTTCGTCTTGTCTTTCGTTATGACGTTTCCATTTTGCGTCAGTGGGTAATGACGGTGCGAATTCTCCCGCAATTGATGCAAGTGTACTTGGCATAAAAATAACAAAGGTTACCCAAATCAATAGGAGTATCACCAGACTGACAGAACTCCGTTGAACACGTGCAGATACTAACAATCCTAATGCGAGAAAGAAACATGAATATAGGAGACCAATAAAGAAGATGATACCCAATCGCTCCCATGCTTCTATGTTGAGGTGTACATTACGTGCAGTCGAAACCATTAAAAGGTTCGTTAACACTGCAAGGGTGAAAGGGATACTGACACTTATCAACGAACCTAAGAACTTCCCGATCAAAATGGTGTGACGCGGCACTGAGTTTGCCAGCATTAACCGAAGTGTACCGTATTCGCGTTCTCCAGAGATACTATCGAAAGTAAATAAGAGTGCAATTAAACTCATGACAAACGCAATGATGAATGTCCAATCCACTTTCGTAACATCAGGACCAACATCCTTTAGGTTTACGTTAGCATTGGGGTATTTTAGTTTCCAAACACCTGTTAGGTTCGATGAGTATACAAAAGGACTACTCCCTTCAATAATGTTTGGCAGCAGATGCTCTCCCCCTTCCGCACAAAAACTAAGGGGTGATGGTTTTTTATAGAGTTTTCCAGGTCCCTGTTGTGCAAGCATATACAAACTATCGTCGGCATGGGAATTCATTAGCGTCAGAGATTTGTTAACAGCCTCGTTATATTGTTGTATTCGTTTCGGGTGTTCTCTGAGAAATCCAATGGCGTTAGTAATCATTAAGGCTAACAACAGGATAGTCGCAAGGGCAAATCGAAGACTATTAAGATTATCGTAGAGTTCGCGTTTTGTTATGTGTAATATCATACTTAAACCTCACTCCGAACAAAAATTAGGAAGATTATAGTGAACAGGACCAAGTTAAGCATCACGAGTAGACTTAGATCAAGAAATGCGCGTTTTGCATTAATGCTAATTTCACTTCTTTGAAAGGAAAACTGCGGCATTTGGTTCCAGTCAATATCACCTTCTTTACCAACGATCCATAGTCGAGATTCAAAAACCTTGTTGTCATGATAATAGTCCATTACCGATTGATGATGTCTTTGAATTGCAGTGAAAAAATCTTGTATGCCATTTAAGTCTGTTCCAGTCCAAGCTTCGGTTGCTGCATCATACAAACCAACCGGAGAGAACTTTAATAACCTCTGTTCCAATTTTGCAGGTTTTGTATATAGATCCTCCAGAGCAGGTTTTCGAACAAGCCACATTCGTTCAGCAGTGTTGGTTACCTGTGTTCCGAAAAAGCGGTGATAGTCTTGAGCGTGCTGTAGCATAGGTTCAGACTTTTCATCGATTTTTTTGTGGTGGAATCCAGTAGAATAGTAATGTAGTAATCTTGACGAAATATAGCTGGGACCTCGAAAAGAGTAGCCATCTCCTGATATGTTAAAATCATATTCTTCACCATCTACCGGATCATTTCTGAGGAACTGTAGTCGATCCTTGTCAAATTCTTCCCAAATCTGCTTGATTTTATTATAAGCAGTAGGCTCGATATCTGGATGTGGCTCAGTGTTAACTGCGGTAATTATAAGATTTGGATACACCAGCACCAAAAACCCCCATACAAACATAGCCACCATCAGTGCAGTACTTGTTCGGCGAGTCACTGCTGAGATCAACATACCGATAAGGAAAAACAGAGACAGATAGACGAAGGATGTAAAAACAACCCCACCGATGCGTAGAAAATCATCTATACTCAGGAAAACAGATGAAGATGTGGTTAACATTATTAGCACAATAAGAATACACATCAGTAAGGGTATCAACAGACATATCATGCCGCTTATATATTTGGCAAAAAGTATTTGACCATGTCGAACAGGATGTGTAAGTACAAGTCGCAACGTGCCGCGTTCCCGTTCACCGGCAAGTGTATCGTAGGCAAAGATGAGAGCTAAAAGACTGAGAATCCCTTGAAAAATAAAGACAAGATCTATAGATGCAAATAGATTGAGATACGGGTTATCAGCTCCATGTTTCCATGCATCCCAAAGGGATGGTACGAAAAAGTGGCTGATACCAATTGTGTTCCCTAATCGTTTGTCTAAGCCAACATTAAAAATGCTCAAAGGATTTGGAGGACGGTCAATCGTTAAGTCTACTGCTGAATAGGTTGTTGTATCCAATTTTTCCTGTTGATGTTTTTTGACAGCCGTGTCATAACTTTCTAACCTACGATCGTAGTCTCGCATGAGTACACCTGTCGTTGCAACAACAAGGAGTAGCATGATAAAACTTGCTGCAGCAAATCGAAAAGTCATTAGATTATCAAGAATTTCTCTACGGATAAGTGTTAGCATGGTTTATTGATACCTGTTTCTTCCAGATGATTCCGCGTAGGCTATACTTATACAGTTTTCGGATGCACATAAGTGGGTTATTTGTAGATCGTCTTTACAATACAAATGCGGCTTTTTTATAAATTAGGACTTACGCAACTTATAACCTATCTCATAAATCTGATATTTGGCGATGCTTTGATATTGCCTTTTTCTATATATTGAAACAACGGGCGGGGAAACACCCCGTACGAAAAGAAATTTACATTAGTTCTACTATATGAAAAGAAATTTACATTAGTTCTACTATATATTGACCCCAGTATTATATTGAAGAAATGTAAGATCGGGGATCGGAATCCAAATCAACGGTATGAATGCCTTATTGGCATTCCCCGCCCACAGAAGAAAAGAGACTGTAAGAATCTATGATACATTGTATTTTATAGATGTTATCCCAATTTTAAGAATGATGTTGCATTACAGGTTTATGTGGATCTCATACTGAATAGTCTAATGGTTATGTGATACTGCCTAACCTAAAGGTTATGCATAAAAAGAGACATTTTCATTTAGAAATGCTATTAGATTTAATAGTCGTAAATTTTACTTTTAATCCTAATATCCAGACAAATAATTGGGTGCAAAAACAGACCTTTAATCCTAAATTCTTAGATAAAAAACCGTGAAAATCTTGAGTTTTTCCCTGTGGCGAAAAGTGTCGAAAAAGTGAAAAAAGTTACACTTTTTGACACATTGTGTGT
>CAZZBB010000023.1:0-39330 GCA_964652195.1 uncultured bacterium
AGTTAATTCAAAGTGGGGTAAAGTCAGTCTATGACAGGGGTGAGAGGGGTAATTTACACCAATTTCAATGACACACAATGTGTCAAAAAGTGTAACTTTTTTCCCTTTTTCGACACTTTTTCACCAACGGGAAAACACAACATTTGCACGATTTATCATCTAAGAATTTAGGATTAAAAGGCTGTTTTTGCACCCTAATTGTTTGTCTGTATATTAGGATTAAATGTACAATTTACGACTATGAATTCTCATCTTATTTCTAAATAAAAATGTCTCTTTATTATGCATAACCTTTTCCCGATCTTCTCTTCTGTCTTTTCTTCTGTCTTTTCTTCTGTGGGAGAGGATTCCGATCCCCGATCTTCTCTTATCTTCTCTTCTGTCTTTTCTTCTGTGGGCGGTGAATGCCTAAATGGCATTCATACCGTTGATTTGGATTCCGATCCCCGATCTTCTCTTATCTTCTCTTCTGTCTTTTCTTCTGTGGGATGGGATCTCTTCTGTGGGAGGGGATTCCGATCCCCGATTCTTACATTCTTATCCACTTAACTAAAACTAATAACAATAAACCATTTTGATTTTCTAAATAACTTATGCTATACTTGAGAAAGATTCCAGTAGACATAATACCATTTCTAAATAAAAATGTCTCTCTTTGTAGCATAAACTTTCAGTTTGTGCCACATTCCGCTTCA
Source organism: uncultured bacterium (assembly GCA_964652195.1). GTDB lineage: Bacteria > Poribacteria > WGA-4E > WGA-4E > WGA-3G > MSPOR6. Next base: position 696 of record CAZZBB010000023.1, read on the forward strand.
TTTCTGACAATAGGTAATGGGACAAAAAATAATAGAAATGGTATAACAATGAAATTAGGAGCAACAAATGAGTGAAGAGGTTTCTACAGTAGAATTACAACTGAAGTTAAATGAACTTCTCAACAGGGTTCACCATAAAGGCGATAGGTTGATAGTAAAAGATGACGAAAAACACCTTGCTGCTATTGTTCCAATTGACATATATGAACGCATTTTCACACAGCAAAAGCCATCATTTGCTATACTGGAAAAGATATGGGACAAAATACCCATAGTCGATGAAGAAGAAGCACAAAACGATATAGAAGAAGCAATAAATGAGACCCGAAAAGAAAGAAATGAATAAGATCAAGTTATCATGATATGCGTCTCGTTCTTGATACAAATCAACATATTAGTGCAATTATACAACCCAACGGAAATCCAGCTCATATATTACGGATTTGGCGTCTCGGAATCATTGAACTTGCCATCTCTCCGCCAATTTTGGATGAGTTCAAAATAGTTGTTCACAGACCACGTATTCAACAGAAATATAACCTGTCAGATGAGGATATTGCTGAATATCTTGAAGTACTCAATAAATACGCACTTATTGTACCTGGAACAACAATTATCAATGCTGTACCTGATGACCCCGATGATAATATTATCATTACCTGTGCTATAGAAGCGGCAGCTGATATGATTATCTCTGGAGACCAGCATTTACTGACCATCGGCTCATATCAAAATATTCCAATAGTCAAAGCATCGGATTTCCTTACTAATTATTTCACTTGAACTAAATAAATGATATGAAAACAACTTTTCACCACATCTAAAATGACCCAACCCAAACAACGCTACATCATATCAATCTTAGCAACACTAATCATATCCATTACCGCCATCGCAAACGAAGACACAGACGAAATCTATATATTAGAAGAGGTTGTTGTCACCGCACAAAAACGTACACAACAACCCTTTAACGTCCCACTATCCGTTTCCACAATACGTGGGGAAAAATCCAACACCATACGCGCATCAGGCTTAGATCTACGATTTCTATCCAACCGAACACCCAGCCTCCAAATGGAATCCTCCTTCGGGCGTGTCTTCCCCCGCTTTTATATTCGAGGACTTGGCAATACAGATTTTGATCTAAACGCATCCCAACCCGTATCAGTACTCTACGACGGAGTCGTATTGGAAAACCCACACCTAAAAGGCTTCCCCGCATTCGATTTAGACAGAATTGAGGTATTACGAGGACCGCAAGGCACACTATTCGGACGCAATACACCTGCTGGTGCCATAAAATTTGAATCCGCACGACCCACACACGAATCTGAAGGATTTAGCCGGGTGAATTACGGGAGTCTAAACACAACAAATATTGAAGGAGCATCATCCATACCCTTCATCCCTTATGTCCTTACCGCACGCATCTCTGGATTAGTACAAACACGCAGTGATTGGGTAAACAATCAACACACTAACGAAGAAGATGCATTGGGCGGACACCGAGATATAGCCACACGCATACAATTACTATGGACACCAACACCAGAATTAGAAGCATGGTTCAAACTCCAAGCACGCGATCTTGACGGCACAGCACGCCTATTTCGAGCAAACATACTCAAACCAAAAGAAGGCGGATTGATAGATGACTTTGATAGAACAAACGTCTCGCAAGACGGACAGAATGAGCAAACACTAAAATCACTCGGGATAACAATTCAATTCAGTTATGATATTGGAAATTACCAACTCATTTCACTCACAGGCATGGAAAGTCTCACCGCCTTTTCACGGGGAGACATAGATGGCGGATACGGTGCAGCCTTCATACCAGATCAACCAAGCGGCCCAGGAAATATTCCTTTCCCCTCAGAAACAGCATCCGGTATACCCAGTTTACGACAGTTCAGTCAAGAACTCAGATTCATGAGTCCAGAAAACCTACCCATCACATATCTCTTCGGACTATACTACTTCCATGAATTCGTTGAGATGGAGGATTTCAATTACAACACATTGGATGGTGGAACCTTGGATGGAGTCGTACGACAAGAACAAACCGCTACAGCAAGTGCAGCATTTGCCTCACTCACATATCAACTCTTCGATCCTCTGGAATTAGGCGCAGGGATACGACTCTCTAATGATGTTAAAGAATACACCGCATGGCGAGATCAAGCACCCGCTGTTACAGAAGCTGGAACACTCGGCCCCATTCATAAAACCCCACAAGACACCGCATGGAGTGGAGATCTAAGTCTACGATATGAGATAAACTCAAACATGCAGACATATATACGGGCTACACGAGGATTCAGAGCACCCAGCATTCAGGGACGCTTACTCTTTGGAAACGAAGTTACGGTAGCAGACACAGAAACAATCCATTCAGTTGAAGTTGGAACAAAGATACGCCTATCGGATCAACGACTACACCTAAACCTTGCAGCATTCAACTACGCTATACAGGATCAACAACTCACTGCAGTCGGCGGAGAGGCAAATTTCAATCGGTTGGTAAATGCTGAAAACACAATTGGGCGCGGTCTGGAGGTAGAACTCGCTTTTAACCCAATATATGAATTCGCACTAACAGCAGGGGTAAGTTATAACCACACCCGAATCAATGATCCAAAATTAGCAATACAAGGATGTGGAGCACCATGTACAGTGCTTGACCCTCCCGGTTCCGTAGAGAATACTTATTCTATTGACGGTAACACTTTACCGCAAGCACCCGCGTGGATTGCAGATGTGGAGGCAAGCTATCTTATCGATTTTCCTGCAGGTTACCGTCTTATAGCATCCACAGACTGGGCATATCGTAGCCGAGTACACTTCTTCCTATACGACGCTGTGGAATATAGCGATGATTCACTCTTGGAAGGAGGCGTTCGTCTCACATTTCAATTCCCACATGCATACTCAGAAATAGCCATTTTCGGAAGAAACATACTCAACAACACATCCCCCACAGGTGGCATAGATTTCAATAACCTAACAGGCTACGTTAACGAACCCCGTTTCTGGGGCATAGAACTGCTAAGCCGCTATTAAAACACCTCTTCTCTTCTGTAGGAGGGGATTCCGATCCCCGATTCTTCCTCTTCTCTTCTGCCTTTCTCCTTTGTATTTCTCTTCTGTGGGCAAGCTTCTCTTCTGTGGGCAGGCTTCTCTTCTGTGGGCGGGGAATGCCAATAAGGCATTCATACCGTTGATTCGGATTCCGATCCCCGATCTTACATTTCTTATATTCTCTTATATTCTGTGTAAGGGAACTCCAATCCCCGATCTTATATTCCTCTTATCAGACAAATTAACTAAAAATCTAACAACCAACAGCCTCCAAAACAAGATCCTCCAAAACACGACCCCTCGCCTTCGTAGAAATAACCTTCCCATCACGATCAACCAAAAACGGTGTAGGCACACTACGAATACCATACCGCTTCGCAAAACCACCACCAAAACCACCATCGTCCTTAACCTGACGCCACGAAATACCTTTATCCGTACTAAACTTCCGCAACACATCAGCATCCTCGTCAAGGCTCACACCAATGACATCAAAACCTTTATCATGATATTTCTCGTAGACAGATTTTATATGCGGTATTTCACCAACACAAGGACCACACCACACCGCCCAGAAATCAACCAACACAACTTTGCCACGATACTCCGAAAGCGAAATCGGATTACCATCAAGATCAACCGTACCAGAAGGGAAATCAGGCAATTCCTGTCCTTCAAAACCCAAACTCGGATTCTTACGAACCCTATATTCTCTCGCAAGCTCTGCATTCCCAAACTTCTCATGGATATTCGCCAATCCGTACAAAGCCTCATAGTCATTTTCATCCTGTTCCAGTTTTCTTTCAAAAACAACTTGTGCATCTCTATACAAACGTTCCAAAGCATCGGTATCGCCAACCGCCTCAAGAATCTCACCCAACATCCGTACAGTATGCCAATGATCCGGTGTTTTCTCTAACTGTCTTTCAAACACATCCTGAAACTTACCGAATACCGCTGTCCACCGATCAAAAAGAGGATCATCCCGATCAAGTCCCTCATAGAAATCTGTTGGTCTGGATGTCACATGCAAATAGTCATAACAACATCGGTATAACCACTGATACAAAGTCGGCTTTTCACCTTCTCGATAACGATCAAACATCCTTTCAAGAGCGATAACACCTTCTTCATGAAGTATATCAAGTGTCGAATTCTCAAACGCATAATAACAAATATCCACTTCGTAAGGCAGCAATTCTACAACCTTCTCATAGAGAACCCAGAATTCGTCCGGTGGAAAATCATAAGACACCCCCGCAGTCACGATTGCCAAAAATTTCGCTGCCGCCCCGTTATTAGAATCAGCTTCAAAAACCTGTCTCGCATATTCGGTCAATTCTTCACACATTTCATCAGGAAACCGCCAAACATACTCATTCCAAATAAGATCTGTTGGAAAAGTAGTCTTACCATCCACAACACCAGCATCAATTTTCATCTTGAAGTATTCAATCAGTTCACTTTGCGTCTCTGGAGCCACATTCCAACTATGTGAAACCCCACGATTTTCCATTGTATCCAAAAAAGCTTCCCACACATCAACCGTATGTTCTCTCATGATATTGCCTCCATTTTTTTCGCATTATGTATGTACTTGTAACAAATCGTTTCAACTAACATTGTAATACCATTTCTGGTAATTAAAGTCCCATTAATAAAATCTCTTTAATGTAGCACAAACTTTTAGTTTGTGTAGTATTTCAAGACGTAAATATCACCTAATCAAGGGAGAATCATTTATAGAAATGGTATAAGTTAGAATGAAAATCAGCTAAAAAGGTTACATCTTCTGTAAAGAGAACTCCAATCCCAATCTTACATTCTCTTCTCTTCTGTATGATGGAACTCCAATCCCCGATCTTACATTCTCTTCTCATCTCTTACATTCTGTGGGAGGGGATTCCGATCCCCGATCTTATATTTCTTATATTCTGTGGGCGGGGATTCTCTTCTGTGGGAGGGGATTCCGATCCCCGATCTTATATTCCTCTTCTGTGGGAGGGGACTCCGATCCCCGATCTTATATTCCTCTTCTGTGGGAGGGGATTCCGATCCCCGATCTTATATTCCTCTTCTGTGGGAGGGGACTCCGATCCCCGATCTTACATTCTCTTACATTCTCTTACATTCTGTGGGAGGGGATTCCGATCCCCGATCTTATATTCTCTTACATTCTCTTCTGTGGGCGGGGACTCCGATCCCCGATCTTATATTCCTCTTCTGTGGGCGGGGAATGCCAATAAGGCATTCATACCCGGTGAATGACTTAATGTCATTCATACCCGGGGAATGCCAATAAGGCATTCATACCGTTGATTCCTTGATTCCTTGATTCGGACTCCGATCCCCGATCTTACATTCTCTTCTGTGGGAGGGGATTCCGATCCCCGATCTTATATTCTCTTACATTCTCTTCTGTGGGCGGGGACTCCGATCCTCGATCTTATATTCCTCTTATCCGCGAAATCCACGATCCAGCCAAATAACGGATAGCCAATTAATTTTGACAACCCATACTTAATATTGTATAATACTGTCACGCTTGTGAACATAATAAGTAAGAGGAATATAACCTTATCTAAAAGGTCAAGAACAATGGTATTGAAAACGAAAACCAAATTCCCTAAATCCGACAAAAACATAAAATGGTACGTCGTAGATGCAGAAGGACAAATATTGGGGCGCATAGCAACACGCATCGCGCATATACTCAGAGGAAAACACGACCCAAATTTTACGCCTCACGCAGATTTAGGCTATCGAGTCGCTGTGATTAACGCTGAAAAAGTCGTTGTCACTGGCAATAAAGGCGAACAGAAAACATACTTCCGACACAGTGGATACCCAGGTGGCGACAAATACAAAACTTTTAATCAACAGATTGAACGCCAACCTGAATACATCATCACAACCGCCGTCAAAGGAATGATCCCAAAAAATAGCCTCGGTGCAAAATTGATGACGGGATTAAAAGTATATGCTGGACCCAACCATCCACACCAAGCACAAGAACCAGAAATATTAACATTTTAATATCAGATGTGGCTACCTTGTACCACAAACTTCCAGTTTGTGCATCTTTGTTTAGGGAAATCCAGAACGTTTATTTATTGAATTTGCTATAATTGGCGCTATAATTGGCAAAAATAGAAGAGGAATATATGGCATTAGAACAATTTTGGGGAACAGGCAGACGGAAGACATCCGTCGCACGGGTTCGAATAATCCCCGGCAGTGAAGACGGTTTCATCGTAAATAAAAAACCGGTTGACGAATATTTTGATCGTTCTGACCATGTACAGGAAGCAAAACAACCCATAGAACATGCAGAACGAACAGGTGAATATGCTGTTCATGTAAATGTACGGGGCGGTGGAAACACCGGACAAGCAGGCGCAATTTCACACGGACTCGCACGCGCTCTTGTTAAAGCAGACGAATCCTTGAAACCAACACTCAAAAAAGCAGGATTCTTGACGCGTGACCCACGAATGGTTGAACGAAAGAAATACGGACAAAAAGGCGCACGCGCACGATTCCAATTTTCAAAACGATAGAACGACCACAGCTGTAGGTTGGGTTGAAGCGTTAGCAAAACCCAACAATCTTGCTGAAACTATTAACTAAAAACCAACAACCACATGTCCAATATAGTCATTTTAGGCGCCCAATGGGGTGATGAAAGTAAAGGTAAACTCACTGATGTGTTCGCTGAACATGCCGATGTTGTCGCACGCTATCAAGGCGGCGATAATGCAGGACATACCATCGTTCTCGGTGAAAAAACATTCATACTACATCTCATTCCATCCGGTATCCTCAGACCCAACACCGTAAATGTAATCGGCAACGGGGTTGTCATCAACTTAGAAACTCTATTTCGTGAGATTGACGGGCTACAACAACAAGGTGTCCAAGTAACCAGCGAAAATCTCAAAATCAGTGATCGCGCACATCTTATTATGCCTTACCACAAACTTGTGGAACAGTATGAACAGATGGGAAGTGCAACGAAGATCGGCACAACCTCGCGCGGTATTGGACCCACCTATTCAGACAAAATGAATCGACACGCAGGTATTCGTGTGGGCGATCTGCTGGAGTATGACAATTTTCAGAAAAAGTTGGACTATAACCTTGAAACCAAAACAGAAGCACTTGAGATAGGCGGTATAACCCGACACACTCTCATCGAAACCTATTACCAATATGCCGAACGGATAGCACCGTTTGTTACCGATACAGTCGCCTATATGCACGATGCTATCGCAACCGAACAACGAATTCTTTTTGAAGGCGCACAAGGAACAATGTTGGATATTGATTTCGGCACATATCCCTATGTTACCTCTTCTAACTGTACCGCTGGAGCGGTATGTACAGGACTCGGTATTGGACCTAAACGTATTGATCAGGTATTAGGCGTGTCCAAGGCGTATGTTACACGCGTCGGCGGTGGACCGTTCCCCACAGAAATGCCACCTGACTTAGATGAAGAAATCCGAAATATCGGTAAAGAATACGGGGCTACTACACAGAGACCACGACGTTGTGGATGGCTCGATCTTGTCGCACTCCGATATGCAACCCAAATCAATGGATTCACAGGTATCGTACTCACAAAACTCGATGTTTTTGATACTCTTTCTGACTTACAAGTTTGTGTGGCTTATCGACATAAAGGCAAACACACAACAACCTTTCCAAGTAGCCTAAAAACATTAGAAGAATGTGAACCCGTCTACGAAACCCTTCCCGGGTGGCAGCAACCATTAACAGAGGCACGTACTACACAAGATATCCCCCGACCCACCCAAGCGTACATTAAATTTGTCTCTGACTACCTCAATGTCCCCATACCCATAATCTCTGTCGGTCCTGATCGAAATCAGATTGTTACCTTAGGCAACCCCCTCTGGTAGCACCTCTCCTCTTCTCTTCTGTGGACGGGGATTTTGATCCCCGATCTTATTTCTGTGTGTGGATTCTCTTCTGTGGGAGGGGATTCCGATCCCCGATCTTATATTCTGTGGGAGGGGATTCCGATCCCCGATCTTATATTCCCCATGCAATCCTTGCATTCCGAGATTCAAACCAATTAACCAAAACTAAAAACCAAGTAACATAAAGTCAGAAAAGAAAAATTTCTTTAAGTAGAATTATAGAATGTCTTTATGGTATAATAATGTACTAATGATACAATGTCATAAAGAGGATAATCGACTTACCAAACACACACAAATACTAAAAATCTAAATCTTTCGAAATACAGATAATTTATTATGAATTCCTTAAAAAATATTATTGAACGATGCCAAGAACGACGAGAGAATCCATTCCGACAGCGACGAACAACTGTCGTCGCTGCACCATATAAGGAAGGCCATCCATTCGATCATACCGTCTATTGGGCAAAAGGACACTCTCTAACACTCTATGCATTAGAAAGAGCGAGTATCTCCTTTATGCCTATAGGACGCGCCCCAGGTAATGACCGCGGACCAAGATCTTATAATCAACCTTATAGGTACGAGCAACGGCAAGGTTGGGAAAATTGGTCAATACGCCGATGGCGAGAATCATGGGGAATTCAAATATATACCGGAACACCTTCTGAAAAATATGGCGCACCATGGAATGACGTCATAATTAAATATGAGGCACTCTGTGAAGCACCAAAACTTGTTATAGATTGTGCAACAGCACTCGCAGAGGCTGTCGTCAACCCACTTCTAACATTGACAAATTTAGGTGACCTACGCTTTTCTTATCGAATACCAAATTACCTACATCCACAATTAAAGGAGGAACAATCCTATATCTATAAAGAAACACAAAACATACAAACTGTATACCTTGAAATCTTAGGCGAAAAAGGGTTTAGTTGTTGGGATGCACGCCAAGAGATTATCACAGGGAATCTCTTAGATCCCCCTATCATTTCAAAAAATACACTCTTTGACCCCATTGATACACTACGTAATATCCTCCACCAACCCGAATCTTCCAATACCGAGGAAAAACCAAAACAGATTGAAAAAAGCTATCTTAATACCACACCCCTATCACTCGGAACACATAGACTTGACCTCGCAAAAGAAGCACTGATAAGACGCGGTTTTACCTATCTACAAGAAAACAACGGGTTTCATCAAATGACACCCATTAACAATAGAGATCCTATTCGGCATGTGTCTTTATGGGAACGGGACAGAATCGTATGGGTTCGAGCCTCTACACCTGACTTCGCTATACCGATTGAAGCTACACCTATCACAAACATCTGGAATGATACCGGTATTATTACATTACAATCTTCAAAACCGCAACACCTCAAAGATATTTACCACGATGTTCGACAACAAAAGCTTAGTCCTTTAGCAATAAAACGTCCTGCCTCGGAATTAATGAAACAACCAAACCCCATAGAAGAACAGAAACCCTTTAATAAGGAGCAAATTAAAGACTTTTTGAACGGGGACGCACGCATACTTGTCTTACACGCTGATACAATTCTTGAACATAATAACATAATACAATCTATTTTATCTGATGGGACACCAATATGTCTAAATGTAGAGCCTGATCAATTGGCAGAAATGACAGAGGAACACTTTAAAGATACAAATATACAGAACTTTACACGACTTAAACCGCGGACCCATCTATGGGAAAAAGTCAAGAATATTCCCGTTACGCAACGGATCGAGAATCCATTTAAAAATGGAAATATCTGTGTAGATGCTGAACGCTGCGACACCCTTGAGAAAAAAGGTGTAGACCCAAACATACATATCTGTCCACACTGTCCCGTTTACACGACCTGTCAAAAAGAAGGATATTTATCACAACACATCCAATTACAACAAGCACAAGCACAACTATTAGCAGATTCTCAACTGTTTTTCAGTTCAGAATCACTAAACTCAGAAAGCCAACTCCTAAAACAAGTTAACAATACCGACAGGCTTTATATCCTTTATCAACCATTTGTCAAGAGTCACACTACTATATGTGAACTCTCTATAGAGAGATTGCAGGAGTGGATTGTCAATTGGCAGGGCGAGGCTTTGGGAAACTTCGCCAATTTCTTGATGAACGCTTTTGAACCCAATAAAATGTATTATAGCGATACCATTAAGCGAATTCGTTCAACAGTTCAAGCATTTGAATGGCAGGAACAAGAAATTGTTAGACAAATGCAACAGGTAAATGTCTCATGCCAAGTTACAGAACCTGGGTATGTTGATCCTGACACAGGTCAAGAATTAGCAAAATATACAATAAAATTTAAAGGTGGAGCGTATGCTTACTTGCCGTTAAACAACGACACCAGAAAGCTTTTGATAGAACGGAAACTTCCCGTTTTTATGCTTGAATCCTATACACTTAATACTGACATGAAAATACCAATGTCAATCTCACAAGCTATAGAGTTACGGATATTGAATATAGATACTGTGGAACATATAGAAGAGTTTCCAACTGTCTGTAAAAATTCGCACTGGACAATTTGGCATCAACTCAAACAGTTTTTCAAACATTACTCTCGTAATGAAGATGTTCGCGTGCGATGGAATGACGAAATGCTGTTGTTCAGATGGCCCGCGGCAATACATTCATCAATCAAACGACTTATTATCACAACCACTTCCCTAAATCAAGAACAAACTCATAGATTATTTCCTAATGAGAAGATTGAATTCCGATCCATAAAACCTAAAACTTGGAAACAAGGAAACAGAGTTTTTCAGATACGCACAGGTTTGTATCCACGGGAAACAATTTTAAACTATCGCGGTAACTGGGATGTCCTTGGTTTCACCGACATTGGGGAACGAATATTCTCACGAATCTTAGCAGAAATTGAAAAGGACCCCAACATTTTACATACGATAATCTCCTATGCAGTTGCTCGCAAACAAATTAAGGAATTGCTTAACACACAGAATGCAATATTTTTGAGTAATAAAGACTTCTGCTCCATATCTAACCTTGTTGTTGAACAAGATTTTCAGCAGTCTATTGAAAAATCACAAGTCGTTTGGATCGTCGGTTGTCCGGAACCTCCCAAAGGGAATGTTTGGCGGCAAGCCCAAACACTATACGGCAATGATCGTAAGCCGCTACACTATCAAAAAGATCCCGATTCTGGACTCTATAAAGATGAAAGAGTAAACCGGGTTTATAAACAGATGATCGTCAATTCTATTAAACTCATCATTAATTCTGCAAAGTTAGATCAATTAAAAAATAAAACTATTGTCATCGTCAGCGGTGTAACCATTCCAAACATTACAAACAAACCTGAAACTTTGCTTTTTGATTGGGAGGATTTTGAGGTCGCTCAGGAACTTAACACCCTTCCTGAAACCATTGCTATACGCGAACGGTTTGAGGCAGAACGTAAAAATCTAAATGCCAAATCCAAAAGAGTAACAGTCGAACGCGTCTTAGGGTGTTCATCAAGACAAGCAAACCGTATATTACAAAGGTTTAGAGGGGGAGCACGTTTGCGAGTTCCATTCCGTCAGCAAATTTTGGAAATGCTTAACGATGGAAACAAGAAAACAGCTGAATTAGTACAAGCTATTGAGGGCAATCCAGAAGCCGTTAAAAATGAACTCAAACGACTTATGGATAGAGGTGAAATTGTCAGAGTTCAAAGAGGGCTCTATTCCATATCTATTGCTTCAAACACCAAGTAGGTACAGTTTCCATTTCCGATCTTATATTTCTTCCACCCTTCCATCCTCCCCTCTTTTCTTCCTCTTCTGTGGGAGGGGATTCCGATCCCCGATCTTATATTCTCTTCTGTAGGATGGCATTCCACAACTCAGCCAATTAACTGACAACTGATAGCTGAAAGCCAACAGCCAAATAACACAGTTGCAAATTCCTACCTCATTAGGATATACTTAACACGAAATACATAGTAGGAATACGTACAATGCGAATCATATTTTATACAGGAAAAGGCGGAGTAGGAAAAACAACAATCTCTGCAGCAACAGGTTTGAAATTAGCAACACTCGGATATAAGACCATCGTTATATCCCTTGATGTAGCCCATTCCCTCAGAGACTCATTTGATAATGAAGAACACCTCATCGCACAATCTGCCGAGAAACAGATACGAATTGCCGATAACCTCTGGATACAGGAGATAAACGTACAAGATGCCATCGTTGAATACTGGGACGAAGTATATAATTACCTACGTTCACTACTCAACCGTTCCGGGCTTGATACCCTCGTAGCAGAAGAAATCGCAGTATTCCCCGGAATGGAAGAGATATGTGCACTCCTCTACATCAATCAATACGTACGTGAAAACAACTACGATGTAATAATCCTCGACTGTGCACCCACGGGTGAGTCTCTACGCTTTGTTAGTATTCCCACTACCCTTGAATGGTATATGAACAGAATCTTCAAATTAGAACGAAATCTCGCAAAAATCGCCGGTCCAGTCATAGAAACCGTCAGCTCTGTTCCAATACCAAAAGACGCATACTTTCAAAATATACAAACACTATTCGATAAACTTGAAGGAATAGATAAAATACTCACAGATCCAAAAATAACAACTGTCCGTCTTGTAACAAACCCCGAAAAAATCGTTATCAAAGAAACACAACGCGCATTTATGTACTTCTGTCTATACGGATTATGTATTGATGCAGTTATTATCAACCGTATTTTCCCAGATGGTGTTGATGTCGAATTCTTTGAAGTCTGGAAACAGACACAACAACACTATATACACGAAGCAGATAATTACTTCTCCGATGTACCGGTATGGAAAGTAAACCTATTTGGAGACCAAATTATCGGAGAGGACGGACTACGTAAACTCGGAGATGTACTCTATGCGGACATAGATCCAGCAGAACGGTTTGCCGACGAAAGTCCATACAAATTCAGGAAAACGAATGATGTGTATCAACTTACCATGCAATTACCCTTCTTGACGAAAGAGGAAGTGAATCTAACAAAACAGGGAGATGAACTCATTGTTACAATCGGAGGGTTCAAGCGACACGTCGCCATACCACGGAGTTTGGTAGGCTGTAAAGTCTCTGGAGCAAAATTAACAGGGCAGCAACTCGTTATCACATTCAAGTAAACCTTTAAAAAACTAAAACGTCTCACAATATGGCAGCAATAAACAATGCAATAATCAGAACAGATAAACCTGTATTTACTGTAGCCCTAACAACGCTATTAACGTTCTTATTACTGTTTTTTGTGCCGGTGAGGTCGTTTGGAATTAAACCAATTTGGTGGCTATACCCTAACATACTTCTGGCAATCATCTGGTTTGTTTATCACATTCGATTACAACCGGATAACACTGAAGATGAATCCTCCCAACTCCTTCTAAGAAGTGTTTTGTTCGGATGGGCAGTAGCATTAACTTATCTCCCACTGGATTGGCTATTCTCAAGAAAAGTAGTGTTCATCTTTTACCTTAGTCTCGATTTCTTGGGAAATGTCACAACGCCAATTGGCATAATATTAAGTTGGGTAATATTCGGCACTGTTTATGTTTACTGCTACCATCGGCTTCAGATGTTTGGTTTACATCCTTTTGTAGCGTCAAGTATTACAGGATGCACAGCTGCAATCGGAAGTGTAATTATTTATGCGCTCGGAAAGGAATTATGGCATTGGAATGCACTACATATCGAGAATATTCCGATCATCGCATCGGTACCCATTTTTGTTCCAATCACTTATTTGCTTACATTCACGCTATACCCTTACTATTTTCACCGCAAGCAGCATGCCATAATAGCAGGCATTAGATGCGGACTATTCTTAGGTATAGTTATGTTCTTAAGCTTTCTGCTTTTATGGAGAATGCCAAACCCAAGTTTAGGATAAAAAATATTCGCTCCAATACTTATACAGACCATCTATAAACTAATAACTATAAACTATAAAACATACATTAGGAAGAAAATGTACGACTTAAATGAAGAAAAAAGAATACGGTCAACAACAATATTAGCTGTCCGAAAGAATGGACAAATTGCTATTGGCGGAGATGGTCAGGTCACATTAGGTAACACTGCCATAAAACACGGGGCACAAAAAATAAGAAAAATATACCAAGATCGTGTTCTTATCGGATTCGCAGGGTCAGTTTCTGATGCACTCACCCTGTATGAAAACTTGGAAAAAAAATTAGAACAGTATCGTGGCAACCTACAAAAAGCAACTGTAGAACTCGCAAGAGACTGGCGGAGTGATCGTATTCTAAGACGTGTAGATGCCTTAATGATTGCTGTTGATGAAAATGATGGATACCTAATTTCTGGAACAGGGGATGTGATCGTACCAGATGATGACGTTCTCTCAATCGGGTCAGGTTCACCAATCGCACTTTCCGCTGCCAGAGCATTGTTAAAGTATTCAAAACTAAACGCTACTGACGTGGTCGCCGAAGCATTAAGAATTACCAGTGAAATTTGCATTTACACCAACGCACAAATTGAAATAGAATCATTAGAAACAACCGAATAGAACTGAATTAATACCTACTACATTAGCTAACGTACAAGGAGCATATCACACGTTTATTTAGGGGGAAACTTTGGAGAAATCAATTGTGGAAAAAAAGACTTTAGAACAAGCACTTACACCAAAACAGATTGTCGAAGAACTTGACAAATACATTATAGGACAATATGAAGCAAAACGCAGTGTAGCAATCGCTTTACGAAATAGGGCACGAAGACAAATGCTATCTGAGGATATGCAAGATGAAGTAGCCCCAAAAAACATCATTATGATCGGATCCACAGGTGTCGGTAAAACTGAAATCGCACGCAGGCTCGCTCGACTTGTTGATGCTCCTTTTATAAAGGTTGAAGCATCGAAATACACCGAAATCGGTTATGTCGGTCGTGATGTGGAATCAATGATCCGGGATCTCACCGAACTCTCCATTAGTAAAGTGAAAGAAGAACAGACTGCCGCTGTTGAGGAAGCTGCATTAGAATCAGCTGATGAACGTCTGTTGGATTGCCTTTTTCCCATGCCTCGAGCATTAAAAAATCAGACCGCAAATCATTCTGATGAGTTAGATATAGACGACATTGAAGATATTGATCTTGATGAAGATGCGGACATACAACTCCCGTTTGAATTAGAGCCAGACGAAGAAACGGATGACGCATTAGAAAAACGGCGCGAACGGCACGAAAAGACACGCGAAAAACTACGAAAACAACTCAAGGACGGGAAATTTGAAGACCGACCTGTAGAAATTAATATGAAAAGCCGTAGTATGCCTTTCGTTGAGATATTCTCACCCGGTGGTATTGAGGAGATGGATATCAACTTCAAAGATATGTTCAGCAATATCCTTCCAAATCAGACAAAAAAACGCCGTGTGCCTGTCTCTGAGGCAAGGCAAATTTTGATGCAAGAGGAAGCAGAAAAAATTATTGACATGGATGCAGTCATAAGCGATGCTATCGAACGTGTTGAAAATACTGGTATCGTATTTCTTGATGAAATAGATAAAATCGCTGGTCGAGAATCACGACAGGGACCTGATGTTTCACGCGAAGGTGTACAACGGGATATACTCCCTATTATTGAAGGAAGCACTATCACCACAAAATACGGTTCCGTACGAACACATCACATCCTCTTCATTGCAGCGGGTGCTTTTCATGTTTCCAGTCCATCCGATCTTATTCCAGAACTGCAGGGAAGATTTCCAATAAGAGTTGAACTAAAAAGTTTAAATAAGGACGATTTCAATGCTATCCTCACTGAACCAAAAAATGCTTTAGTCAAGCAATATACAGCATTACTTCATACAGAAGGAATTGAAGCAACCATTACAGAGGATGCCATTGAGGAAATTGCAGCGCTTGCATTTCAGGTAAACGAATCAGTTGAAGATATCGGGGCACGTAGACTCCACACCATCATGGAAAAGTTGTTTGAAAATCTGTTCTTCGATGCACCGGATCTGGAAAAAGAAGATATTACAATTGATGCAGATTATGTAAATGGTGAATTAGCTGAGATCGTAAAAGACCAAGATCTAAGCAGATATATCCTTTAACCATTTATCGTTTGGACCGATATAATTCCTTTTCGTACAAGCGGGGGTTCCGATCCTTGACATACTTTCTTACATCGAATTGCCGTTCCGTTAGAATTTACCGATTACCCGAAGTTCGACGCATCTGCTGTGCAGTGAGAAGTTTCTGTTCAAAACGGGGAATACCTTCCGCTCGTTTAATGAAATCATCTAAATAACGGTTCATCATCAGATGATCCCCTTTTTTCTGATAAACAATTGCGAGGCGGAAATAAGCCTCCACTTCAGTACTATCTAAAGACAATCCTTTCTCATAGGTTTGGATGGCAAGAAGCACTTCATCCGTTTGTTCATAAGCAAGTCCAAGGTTGAAATAGGCTGTGGCATCACCACCGTCTAATTCAATTCCCGCTTTATAATACTTAATGGCTTCTTGATAAGATTCTCTGAAGAGGAAAGCATCACCAAGATTGTAATATGTATCTACAAAGGTAGGATCAGATTTTATAGAATTTAGATATGCCTCTAATGCTTCCTCAAATCTTTCGGATAGCGCGTAAGCATAACCTAAATTATTATAGAAGGCAGGATTATCCGGATCAAATTCAAGTGCTGATCGAAACATCTCTATCGCTAACAGAAACATGCGTTGATCTATATAAACTAAACCCAAGTTGTTATATGCATGTTGATACTTTTCGTCAAGAGAGATTGCGGTCTGGAAGGATTCTATAGCTTTTTCGTGTTCACCTAACTGATGATAGATTTTGCCTAATTCAATATGTCCTTCTGGATCAATTGGATTGAGCTGTTGTCCCATTTCAAGTTTGAGTGCTTCACGTTTGAGATCTCTCTCTTGCTGGATTGTCTCCTCTGCCGGACATCCAATTAAATGACATATAAACACCGTGAAAAATAATAGTGTAATGGCACGAATACATTGCCTTACTATATTTGGAAAGGAAGAATGATGATTATAGACACACATACACATTTCTATGACCCCACAAGACCAGAAGGTGTGCCGTGGCCAAACCCTGATGATGATGTACTTTACCGTACAGTTATGCCAGATGATTACAAAAGACTTGCAGTACCTGAAGGTGTAACCGGTACAGTTGTTGTTGAAGCCAGTAAATGGATCGAAGACAACAAGTGGATTCTGGATCTTGCAGCAAATGAACCGTATATTGTTGGGTTCGTTGGAAACTTAGATCCTAATGATGAGGACTTTGAAGATAACCTGAATCGTTTTTCTGGTAACGTACTCTTCCGTGGAATACGCCTCGGTGGTGGTCATCTTCAAGCACTCCACGATACCGATTTCGTCGCAAATATTGAAAAATTAGCAGAAAAGGAACTCACCTTGGATCTGCTTATTAATCCTGATGCTCTCCGGTTGGTACCAACTTTGGTTGAACATATCCCGTCTCTTCGTGTGGTTGTTAATCACATTGCTGGTGTACGGATTGACGGTAACCCTCCTGATACGGCTTGGGTGTCTGCAATTCAAGAGGTTGGTCGTTATCCGAATATCTTCTGTAAAGTTTCCGGGTTAGCAGAACATACCGGACAACAACCTGCTCCCGATGATGTTGCCTACTATACCCCGACAGTTGATGTCCTATGGAATGCATTTGGGGAAGATAGGCTTATCTATGGAAGCAATTGGCCTGTTTCCGAACGTTTCGCACCATACGCCACAGTGCAAAAGATTGTTGAGGACTATTTTAGCGTCAAAGGTGATGATGCTACAGAAAAATATTTCTGGCAAAATGCTAAGGTGGCGTACCAACTATCGGTTTAGGCAACCCAACGGATAAACTCACCTGCAGGTTTGCGGTTCGGCTCCTTGATTTCTTCGGGATATCCAGTATAGAAAAACCCAATAATATATTCCTGTGATGAATCTATTCCGAGCAGTTGGTATGTCTGTTCTTCCATAGTAATTGGACCGGTGCTCCATTGCATGCCCACGCCAGCATCCCATGCAGCGAGTTGAACGTTTTGCATGGCACAACATGCAGCGGCATAATCTTCCCGTTGTCGTTGTTCATCACCGTCTTGCAGACAGGAAACGGCAATGATGGTTGGCTTAGACATAAATTTCTCATAAGCCAACTCACCGATTTTGGCAAGATTCTCTGCATCGACGTGGTCAGGTGTACCCTCCATTTTGATTTCTTTATAGCGTTCAGCGAGTATCAGTTTTGTTTTTTCACCGATGACAGTAAATCGCCACGGTTCTGTAACGTGGTGATTCGGTGCCCAAATCCCGTAACTGAAAACTTGTTCAATTACATCATTCGGCACGGGTTCCGGTTTAAACTTAAATATTGTCCGTCTTGTCATAATCGCATCTTTCACGTCCATAAAACTTCCTCCTTGTTGAATTATGGTGTATTGGACAGATTATAGGTATTATCAGAGATATATAACATTAAAGGCATTTAGTTCAGATACAGTGCGGAACAGAGATGACGAGAGTTCTATTCATCATGCTTATTAAGAATCGTTCTGACAATTTAGAATATTTTACTATATACATTCAAAGAATTCCATAATTTAGATTAGAATTGTAAACTATATTTGGAATTGGCAGGACAAGGTTGACACTTCTACAGAGTTTGAATCTAAATTTGAATAATTAGTAGAATATGTACCTACTATTTTAATTCCAACCTGCTAATTGTAGGTAGCTATCCCAAAGTTGATCACCCCATAGGAGGACGACTACAGCTGCACCAGCAAGGAAAGGTCCAAAAGGAATTGGACTTTCACGATCTCTTTTTCCGATTACGATCAGTAAAGTGCCAATAATTGCTCCAGTCAAAGCAGATATCCCTATTACCATAACCAGTTCTTTCCATGCTCCGAGAAACAGTCCAATAATTGCCATTAGCTTAACATCCCCGCCACCCATGGCTGTTTTTCGCATAATTGCACTTCCAATGAATGCTATTAGCCATAGTGCTAAACCACCAGCGACAAAACCGATAAGCCTGATGCGGAGATAATCTATGCTACCACTCTGGTATGCGATTAACCCTACTATTCCTAAACCAAGAATAAGACCTGTAAGACCAATAACATTCGGGATAATATAGTGGCGAATATCAATAACGAAGATCGGAATTAGTAAAGCCACAAAAATGACAGCAAGGACAAATTCAAGCGTTTTTCCAAAATATATATACATTACGAGAAATAGCACTGCTGTTGCAAGTTCAACTATTGGGTATATGATGGAGATTTTGGCTTTACAATGACGGCACTTCCCGCGTAAAAGCAGATAACTTAATAATGGAATATTGTCGTATGCCTTTATGGATTGATTACACTCTGGACAGAAAGACCTTCGGGGGGCATAAATTGATTTGTCGGGAAGCGGAATACGGTATATACAAACATTGAGAAAACTACCGATTGCTAAGCCTAAAATAAAGAGGGTAATATGTATCCAGATATCATCCACAGTTTACCACCAGTATTTTTCACCTTGTACAGCATCGGCGTGGTAAACCTTGCTGATTTCAGCAATACCACCTAATTTATATCTCGTTGGAACTTTTGGATGATCTTTAGCAATACCGACTTTATAGGAATCTTGAATAATCACATAATTCCCACCCCATGGTGTTTCTGGTACGGATTCAAGATAGTTTCCACGCCATCCGTCTATATTGGGATCGGTAACAAGTTGATCCAAATCGGTAGGATAGATTTGGGTATGTCGATAGTATTTCTTTACTGCTATTGCAATGGTTTCAACATCTATATCTGCTTGGGTGACTTTTCGATATTCAGACCAAGGTGGGTAGGAAAGCACACCAATTATAATTATAAGAACAACAAGAATTAGTAACTGAATGCGAGTCATACCGCTGTTATTGATCATATTTGTGACTTTTGGCATTCTCCGACTATCTAACTTTGAGAATCAGGTCGAACGATATTATATTTATTCATCTTTTTATATAGATTACTTCGTTCAACTTCCAACACTTCTGATGTTTTTCGAATGTTCCAATCATTTTCTTTTAGTGCTGAGAGAATACATTCAGCCTCAGCTGAATCAACCATCGTACTGAGTGGCGTATTAGACTGATAAGTCGCTGAAGTGCCGCGTACATCAGTAGCATCAGTTTCACGGGGTATGACGCCATCAACATCGGTAGGGAGTATTACTTCTCTATTTACCATAATCAGTAGCCGTTCTACAATATTCTTAAGTTCTCTTATATTACCTGGCCAACTATAAGATTGAAATACGGAGTATGCCTCTGAATCGAATGCTTTTGGTGCTGACCCCATGTTCAACTGCAACCTATCTGTAAAGTATTTTACGAGCAATGGAATATCATCAGAACGTTCTCTAAGTGAGGGTACGTTTATGGGGACAATTTTAAGCCGGTAATATAGATCTGTTCTAAACTCACCGCGTTCAATTTCAGTGGTTAGGTCTTTGTTAGTTGCGGCGATAATTCGAACATCAACATTCCGTATCTGATGGCTTCCAAGTCTTTCAACTTCTCCATATTCAAGAACCCGTAGGACCTTTGCTTGTGCCTTTAGGCTCATGTCGCCTATTTCATCAAGAAAAAGAGTTCCGCCATCTGCAAGTTCAAATCGTCCTTTTCGCATAGAATCAGCCCCAGTAAAGGCCCCGCGTTCATGACCGAAGAGTTCGCTTTCAACAAGTTCTTCAGGTAATGCAGCGCAATTTATTGGGATTAAAGGTTTATTGGATCGCTTGCTATGTTTATGAATTGCATTAGCAACAAGTTGTTTACCAGTACCATTTTCACCCAAAATAAGTACCCCAAGGTTACTTGTGGCGACTTGATTGATTTCTGAACGTAGTTTTGTGATAGCGGGGGTTTCACCTACCATTTCATCATCATCGGGAATTTGTGTTTTGAGTATCTCGTTCTCTTTTGTTAAGCGAGCTATCTCCATTAAAGGCTCAATATTGGATAGTATTTTTTCCATACTTATTGGTTTCGTAATGTATCGTTTTGCCCCAAGTTCCATGGTTTTTACTGCAATTTCAATATCCTGTTGTGCAGACATCATTACGACATTGAGTTTTGGGTGTTGTTCAAGTAGTTTTATCAAGGTTTGAACACCATCAATACCGTTTTCCATCATAATATCCAACAATACGAGATCGATATCCTCAGTGGAACAAATTTTGATCGCCTCTTCACCACTTGAAGCGGTAACATTCTTGTAGCCTTTTAGAGTTAATCCTTGTGAAAGCATCTTTTGTATATTCTTTTCGTCGTCTACAATGAGAATGGTATTCATATTTCTTCGCCTTTAATAGAACAGGTTCAAATTCAGGATGTATTTCTATATTACTTCTTGCTTAGTTGGTTCATCATTAGTTGCTTCATTCTGATTCAGTATTACAATGGGTGTTAGGTCGTTAAGATATGTAGATTCGTTAAAGCTCATTCGTATGGTAGAACCTACATTTTCTTTTGATTCTACAGTTATTTCTCCGCCGTGAACAGTGATAATCCGCCGAACAATTGCCATGCCAAGACCTGTCCCATGTGTTTTGGTTGTATAATCTGGTGCAAAAAGATTCCGCTGTGTTTCTTCTGACATACCGTATCCAGTATCTTGTACTTCAAGGGAGATATATCTACTATTTTCACCGGTATGGTTTTTGTTCCTGTTCAAGCTCGTATTTGCATCCATAGTAGAATGTGTGCGAATAGTAAGAGTGCCGCCTTTCGGCATTGCTTCAATTGCATTTTTTACAAGATTACCTACAGCTCGTTCCATCTGTTCACGATCTAATGAAAGTTCTGGTAGAGGGCTTAGCTCTTTTTCCACTTTAATATCTTGTGCTTGAGACAATTCAATATATAGTTTTAAGACAGAATTAACGACATCATTCAAATTAACAGGATGCCGATCTGGTACAGGTAGTCTTGCATACTGATGGAATTCATCTATTAGACCCCGTATCCTGTCAACTTCTTCAATAATTGTTTCAGTGCAAACATCAAATATCTCATCAAATATCTCAGGTCGATTTTTTGCTTCTTTTAAATTCTCTACAGATAATCGAATAGGAAATAAAGGATTCTTAACCTCATGTGCGAGTTGTCGTGCGACATCTCTCCATACAGCGATTCTTTCAGCTGCTTTATGCTCCTCGAGACTTTTTCTTAATGCCAATGCCATCTGGTTGAATTCGTTTGCCAGCACCCCGACTTCTCCTTTAGATTGAACGGCAATCTGATAATTTAGATTACCAGCACCGATTTCACTGACACCTCTCTGGAGTTGGCTAATGGGACGGGTAATCCGTCGACTGACCAGATAACTGATACAGTAAACAAGTACCGCACCACCCCCTACACTCAACAGCAATATCACTCTCATCTGATCTAACAATTGTATACGGTTTTCATGTGAGTATGCGATAATTAATTCCACAAAAGGCAGGCGTTGTGAATCCGAAAAAGGTGTGCTTAAAATATCGGCACGGACAACTGTAAATGCCGTTGTTATCGAACTATTGTTTGGTGTTTCTTGTTCATCTGTAGGTATGGTGTCTTTCAGTGCCACGACGAGCCCTTCGATAGGTTTGCCTTGTGCCTCTGCTGTCTGCATCTGCAGTTGCCATTCATCTTTTAATGATGTTGTTTCACCCGCGGAAATGTTTAGAGGTATCCATTCTTCCTGTTCATCCACTCTCTTCACAAGAAAGATCGGATGTTCTGCAGGTTGACTTAGCATTGTTCCTTCTAACCATTTTCGAAGGGATCTACCCCCCGTAATGAATCCCCATTTCATCCATTGTGTGACTTCGACGATCAGTTGTGGATCTTCACCATTTTCTATGATCCGTTCTCGTATTGTCCCCTCTCCTTCCTTTAAAGTTTCATCTGATTCTACCTCACCTGCATCAGGATCTTTGTGCCCGATGCGTGGATCATCTCTGCGTTTACTCAATACCAGAATTCCTTCTTTGTTGCCACATTCAAAAACATCAAAGTTGGTTTTGGGTACTTCTCTTCCTCCCCCTCTTTCAGCCCTTCGTACAGCATTAAGAATATCTGTGTTTTCACCCATTGCCTTTACTTCATCCCTAATGGAATTAACGAACAAAGCATATAAATTTGAGATATTCGATTCTAACTCAATCAGGTCTTTATCAAGTTGATCTTCAAAAGTACGGTCAATTAATAGGTTGGCTATAACGAATATAACAGCGAACATTAACAAGAACACCAGGCTATAGGTGAAAAAGATCTTGTTTTGTAGCCGAAGCGTGGATAATTTGTTGAGTATTTTTCGTAAATATCCCATAAAATTTACCCTGTTGTAAGTTTTCAGAAGGGAAATAACGGAAGTTGATTTTGAAACTATCTACAATATCCTGTGAGCGAAATTATCATATCCAATGTCACAAGTAATACACATTGTATTAGATACTGCAGCTATGAAAATATGTAGCATACCTTGATATGATGGTAAGATGCATTTACCGTCTTTTCATTTCACGGGCGATAACTTCGGTGCGTTTTTTATACCCTTCAACAGCCGACTGATGGTAGGTTAATTCTTTTTCAGGTGATACAACCCCGTCAGTAATATGGAGATCTTGTAATTTGCCTTTAACAGCGACGGTATCCATTAATGTTCGCATTAATTCACATACGTTGCTGATATCCCGTCTTGGTAATATGAGTGTGGCATTTGGGATGCCTTCATCGGTAAAATCCTCCTCAGTTCCACGATAGGAAGCGGTCTGACTGTCGTTCATTGACAATCCTTCAAATGCTTTTAACCCACTGTTTTCATCTGCTTTAGGTATTATTAAATCTGTCCCGAGATTCTCCCAATGTATAAAAACAATTGCTTTTTCTCTGGGACCTGCGAGGATACCGTTGAGAATAGAATGATTACTCGTAGGACCTTTCGCTGCTATTAAATTAGATCCAGCTCCACGTTCCTGAATTGATTCGGTATAGAGTTGAACAAACCATTCTCCGAGACGGGTATTGTCAGCGTAGTTATAGAAGACAATATTACCTCCCCCGTAGTATTTTTCTACATTTTCAAGCCAAAACGCAAGGTGGTAGGCAATGTTATTTTGATGTGTATATGGTAATTTAAAATTATCATCAGCCCGTTGGACACCATTTAGCGCATCGTTGATTCTATCTTCTGGACTTTCATCTTGCCCAGCTGTGATTGCCAAAAAGAATAGTCCAACAGGGGAAAAAGCGGAAAAACGACCTCCGACACCTTCAGGAACGGGAAGAATACCGAAAAATGGTGATTCTTGATGAAATTGATAGAGTAGGCTATTTTGTGTTAATCCAGTAGTAGCGACAATCTGGTTTCGCCATTTCCCGAATTCTTGCTGAAGTCTATCTTTAATAATCATTAGGGTAGCGAGTGTTTCCCCTGTTTTTCCTGATTTGCTAATCACATTGAACAGAGTTTTGTGTAGCAAGTTTCGTGAATTTAGCATCTCAAGTAATGCATTCAATCGAGCTGGATCAAACGTATCCCCTGTAAAGTAGATTTCTGGTGCTCCTCGTTCTTTCGTTGATAGTATATTATGATAAGGATGATTGGCGACTTCGTGAAACACGCGAGCGCTTAGGTCAGATCCACCTATCCCGATAGTTACAAAAGCTGAAAACTGGTCTCTTGCTTTTGTTGATAAGGTCAACACTTGCTGAATGTGTTGGGTTTGTAGATGGCTTTGCGTCCATGCCCGTAGATGTTGTTCTAATAAAGACAATGGTGCTCCGACCTCTTTGTTGAATAGGGTCTGGATATTTTCTAAGCGTTCATCAATCCATCCATCTCCATCTGTTTCTTCTGTATCTGTACAGACGGTGATTTTGAGCCTTATTCCTGTATCGCTGCCAAATTGAATATGTTTAATCTTATCATTCATTAGTATTAGATCTATATTTACACCGAGAAAAGTTTGTTGCTGTCCTTAAGTCCTTCCGTATTTATCATCAAGCCGAACGATGTCTTCTTCATCAAAGTTCCCGAAAGAAATCTCAAGTATTCGATATGTTTTAGTTTCCCCAATGAGTTGATGTTTTGCTCCTTGTGGTATAAAGACGGGTTCCATTGGTTCAGGGTGTAATACTTCATCTTCGAGTTTGACACATGCCCCTTCATCAAGCGGTATCCACAGTTCACTCCGTTCGTGATGATATTGATAGCTAAGTTGTTCCCCGGCATTAACCTCTATAATCTTGACTGTTACAGATTTGTTGAGAACGTACTGGATAAACCGTCCCCATGGTTTTTGGGTAGTAGATATTTCTGCTAATATCTCAGAAGGATCTTTTAAAGATGGCATAAGTATTCCATATAATTTCTGATAGTTGTGGTATGCTAAAGCGTGTTATCACAAGCTTTTTAGTACTATATATTCTGCTATAATTTATCACAAACACGTGGGTAAAGCAAGTACAAAACAGACGGCGTATTTATTGATAAGGATATGATTATTAGACTTAGAGGTATGTCAGCATTTCATATTGGATTACATCATGATTAAGATGATTATATACTGGAATCATTCTGTTATCATATTGACACTGTCAGATATATAGGCTAAACTTATAGTGATGGATGTCCAATCAATATCAACACTCATAGAAGAGAAAATTACGGAAGAGATATTTCCTGGTGCTGTTATTGCTCTCTTGGAAAAAGATGATGTCATCTATCATGCAGCGTTTGGACGGCGAATTATAAAACCTAAACAAGCACCGATGCTCCATGACACGTTGTTTGATCTTGCCTCCCTTACAAAACCAATTGTTATCGGAACACTTACCATGCAGATGGTTGCTTCTGATTGTTTATCTTTAGATGCTCCTGCTGAGACATATCTTCCTGAGTTCAAACATCGATCGATTACCTGTCGTCATCTCCTGACACATACATCTGGTTTACCAGCATGGAAACCGCTATATATTGAATCGGATTGTCCTGAAACAGTTATAGAACATCTAAGTACTATGCCGCTTGAATCTACTCCGGGTGAGAAGGTTACCTATAGTTGCTTAGGATATATTCTTATGGGTAGTCTTATCTCTACTATCGCTGGCGAATCGTTAGACGTTCTTGCTGTTAACCGTATTTTTAAACCGCTTGGTATGAAACGCACGTTCTATAATCCTCCATCGCAGCTACACGATAACTGTGCTGCGACTGAAGATTCAAATAGTTTTGAACGGAGGATGGTTAACTCCGGTGAGCATGGTCGTTATTATCGTGGTCATAACTGGCGTGAAGGAGTAATCTTAGGAGAGGTACACGATGAGAATGCCAATTTTCTGGGTGGAGTATCTGGTAATGCTGGTCTCTTTTCAAATGCGAGAGATCTGATTACCTATTGTCAAATGATCTTGCAAGATGATGGTTCGTTTCTTTCTCACGACAGTATGGTCGGATTGGCGACACCGAATACACCGAATGATGCGTCGGAACATCGAAGTATAGGTTGGCATATCCTTGATGATGGCTCGCTATATCATACTGGTTTTACCGGCACCTCAATTCGGATTGACATTGAGAAAGGCATAGCAGCTATTCTGTTGACAAATCGTGTTCATCCGGATGCGCAACGTACAGGTATCATTGAATGTCGTAATCAATTCCATAGGTTAGTTTTTGGATGATTCAACTCGGTATAACCCATCTTCTGACAGAGCAAAATGAATGGCTTAAAGGCAAATCTATCGGTTTGTTGACGAATCATACTGGTGTGGATGAAAACCTGATACATACAATTGAGTTGTTAAGTGGCTTCAATTTAGTATCGCTATTTTCACCTGAGCATGGTTTGTGGGGTGCAGCACAAGATGGTGTCAAAATCTCAGATTCGAAATATGGGAAATCTGAAGGTGGAAATGTAGAAAATCAACCACTTCAAATCTATAGTCTGTATGGAACAACACGATTTTCTTGGGGAAAGGCACTCCAAGAATTAGATGTACTGATTTACGATATACAAGATGTTGGGGTGCGATATTATACTTATCTTGGCACATTGCTTGAAACAATGAATGCACTTGAATGGTCGATGGAAGCGGATAGGCGTGTTGACTGTATTGTTGCTGATCGACCCAATCCGATCGGTGGGATTCATATAGAAGGTCCAATGTTAGAATCTGATTATACATCCTTGGTTGGTCCCTATACTATTCCTGTGCGGTATGGTATGACGATTGGGGAAGTAGCACGGCTATTTCATTCGGAACAAGGTTTTAATTTTTCACTTAAGGTGGCTCGAATGGATGGATGGTCACGTGGTGATTGGTATAATGAAACAGGTTTGCATTGGGTGCTTCCTTCTCCGAATATGCCTACTCTTGAGACTGCTACTCTATATCCTGGTACCTGTCTATTTGAAGGTACAAATGTAAGTGAAGGAAGAGGGACGACAAAACCGTTTGAGTATATTGGTGCGCCGTGGATAGATAAGGATAAATTGGCAGTGCTATTGAATGAAAAACAGTTTCCTGGCGTCTGTTTTCGTCCAGTTGTGTTTACCCCGCAGTTTTCCAAATTTGAAGGAGAGGTGTGTCATGGTGTTGCAATACATATCATTAACCAAGAACAGGTTGCTTCTGTTGAAGTTGCTGTATGGATGTTAAGTTTTTTAATGGAAGAACACTCCGATAGGATGGAATTTAAGGAGACACATTTTGATAGATTGGCGGGAAGTTCTATGCTTCGTGAAGGGTTATTGGTTGGTTTGTCTTGTGATGAAATTATGGAAGGTTGGGATACAGACATAGAACAATTTCGTGAACGACGAGAATCGTATTTGTTGTATTAGCTGATGGCTTTTGGCTATCAGCATTCAGTTTTGGCAATAAGTATTCACTTGCACATGTTCCTATGATAGTTGAGATAGGAGTTCCATCTACTTGGGAAGTATGTAAGTCCTAAATATATTACTGGAACTCACGTTATCGTAATACCATTTCTATTAATTTTTGTCCCATTAGCAATAGCTATAAATGAAGTGTTGTGTGGTACAAACTAAAAGTTTATGCTACAAAAGAGAGTCGTGATATCAGAAATGGTATAAGTATGAAACAATTTATTGATCTATTAGACAAAGAGAAGAAGACGGTAATTGGATTGATGAGTGGCACTTCGGCGGATGGTGTTGATGTTGCTGTTGTTGACATTATAGGTTCAGGATTGAATACGGAAGTTTCTCTGATTGCATTTGAAACAATACAGTATAAACCTGAGATACGTACGAGGATATTTGAACTGTTTAGTGTTGAGACTGCAAGGATAGATGAAATATGTACGATGAATTTCGTGATAGGTAAAATCTTTGCTGAGTCTGTTTTAAGTGTTCTGGAAAAGATTAGTATGACTTCAGCACAGATTGATCTGATAGGTTCCCATGGTCAAACGATTCATCATCTACCATTAGGAGAAATACCTGCGACACTACAGATTGGGGAACCTGCTGTGATTGCTCATGAGACAGGTATTCCAACTATAGCTGATTTTCGTGTTGCAGATGTTGCTGCTGGTGGTGAAGGTGCCCCGTTGATTGCATATATAGATTATATGCTATTTCATAATTCAATGGAGACAATCGGACTGTTAAACATCGGTGGTATTTCAAATCTGACGGTGTTACCGGCTGGTGGGGGTATTGACGTTGTTCAAGCATCGGATACAGGTCCTGGTAATATGATCTTGGATGCATGTGTTGAAGATATGACTCATGGTGAAAAGCAGTTTGATGAAGATGGAAAGATGGCTCAGCAAGGAACAGTATGTAAAGCTCTCTTAGATTTGTGGCTTGAACATCCGTACCTTGAATTAGCTCCACCGAAAACGACAGGACGTGAGGCGTTTGGTAAGAGGTATGCAGACAATTGTTTACAGCAGATTAAGACACATGGGATTTCGGAATATGATGGACTTGCTACCCTTACTGCATTTACAGTAGAGAGTATAGCTGAATATGTTATGCGTTTTGTTGAACCCAATACCCGATTGGATATTTTGTATGTTAGTGGTGGTGGGGCACAGAATGCATTTATGATGCGGTGTCTTGCTCAAGCATTTGATCCTGTTCCAGTTATGGATGTTGGAGGAAAAGGGATTTCTGGTGATGCGAAAGAAGCAATTGCGTTTGCAATTCTTGCGAATGAGGCGGTGCATGGGAATTATGCTAATGTTCCGAATGCGACGGGTGCATCGTGTCTGAAGATTTTAGGAAAGTTTGTTTGTCCTTAAGTTAGGTTTTATTTTGATAAAGTGAATTATTTAGAACCGGATGCGAAGGGAGAGTCGGTTGTTGATGCCTAAATCTGGTTGTCGTTGGTATGCGTAGTCAACATGGAATGCGGCACCAGTTACGAATTGGAGTTGGAGTCCAGCCCCCGCGGTAAAATAGATGGCACGAGTTGTGCCGTTTCTTCCATCCAATCCACAGCGAAGTGCTAACAGGTCAAAGAGGATATATTCTGCGCCGGTGTGGAATTCATAGTCGTTTCGTGTATCCATATCTGCTGCTAATGTGAGATGGCTGTTGAAAAGTGATATGTCTTGATGATATGCGAGACCGACTTTTAGGTGAGGTGAGACCGTCTCGGTATGGGGAGCATCCCCTTCATTTTCTGGTGGAGTGTTCCAGTAGAGTTTGGTTGTGAAGAAGTCGCTTGCGACAAGACCGAAGGAGAATGCGGTTGATTTCTGAGGATCAGTTTTAGCAAGAAAACCGAGGTCGCTTCCTCCCCCGATAGCGTTTGTATTTCGATATGCCCCGATATATATGAGTTTAAGACTTGCTCCAAGATGAAGAGATATATCTTTCTTTAATTTCTTAATTTGTCGTGCTCCACTGAGTACTAATGCATTGCTTGTATTGCTAAAAGTTCCGATGACATAGGGACGGTTGTCCGGACCAATTGCTTTGCTGGTAACTGGTATTCCGGTGATTGGTATATCATCTACCCCTACCCGTAGCCAACTAATTCCGAAAGTCGTTTCTGTCGAAAACGGATAGATATAGCTTGCGACATCATAGGCAGCGAGATCAGCAAGAGTTGCGTGCATAAAGTTAAATTCGTGATGTGTTAGCTGTGAAATACCTGCGGGGTTATAGTATGTTGTGCTGGCTTCATCTGCTATTGCGGTAAATGCGTTTCCCATGCCTAATGGTCGTGCGCCTGTACCTAATGTGAGGAAGTCTGCAGTATATGTCTGATTGGCTGCTGCGGGAAGTATTATTAAAAGAAGGATAAATATACAATTTATTTTTTTCATATGTTAGTTATCGGTTTTCTGTTTTTAGTTGTTATACCATTTCTATTTATTATTGTCTCATTACCGGCAGTTAGGAATGAAACAGGGAAGACACAAACTGAAAGTTTGTGCTACAAAAAAGAGAGTTTATCAATTAGAAATGGTGTTAGTATTCAGTTGCCCTCTTATCAAGATGTGCTACTTTAGTTTCATCATTTTGAGGATATGGGTTTGATCGTCTTCGTCATCAAGACTTTTTACAATCATCTTTCCATAGTATACCCCGTTAGCGACCTCGTTTCCGTCTTCATCTTTACCATCCCATTTTAGTTGTATAAACCCTGCGGTTGCTTCAGATTGTAGTTCTCTGATAAGTCTTCCAGTGAGTGTATATATTTTTACAATGAGTGATTCTGCGGGTTTCGTCAATTCACATGTCACTGTAGTTTCTGATACAAATGGGTTTGGATAATTTAGAGGTTCAACTAATTGCAATTTTCCGTGTATTTGGAAAGCGATTTCACTCTCACCTGTATTTCCATCAAGGTCACTTGCTATAAGTCGTAGTTGATATTCACGGGGTTCAAGTTCAGGAGAATTATAGGTCAATAGCAGTTGGCTTGAACCTGGATGTTGTGTAAGTTTATATTCTGTTTCTGGGATTGGCTGAAAATCGCCAAGTTTTCCTAATTCAAGTTGAACGGCCCGGGTGATGTAATCAATCCCTCGTGGATCAGTAAGTGTTGCTTGGATGAGTGGGGAGGCATTGACGGGATCACCGGAAACAAAATGCTTTTGATTGCCAATGGTCAACTGTATGTTAGGAGGAACTGTATCCTCACTTTGTAGACTGGTAATTGTTCCTAAATATGATGTAGTTGTCTGAATAGTTCCAACTGGCGATGTATTAAACAGGAATCGGTCTCCCGGGGTAAACGGGGTAGTTCCTTGTGTTATCAGTAGGTTCATTCCATAGTCATTATACTCATAAGGTTTACCGACTGTACCGTATACTGGCACACCGTTGTTATGTAATATTCCTGTGTTTTTCCCTTCAATCTGATAGTGGTTTTTGGAAACAAAGATGATAAGCCATGAATCTTGTGGTATTGTTGTCTCAGTGGATAAATCGAGATATTGAATTGTTCCATTTCCAGCGTTCCGCGTGGTATAGGAAGAAGCGAATAATTGTGTGTCATCTTCGCCGGGTGCTTCAAGCCTTGCGATGCGAAAGCGCATCATATCACCGAACTGAAAGGGAATCTCCCCTTCTTGTATTTCAAATATAAAATCAGGTATATCTTGAATTGTCACCCCAAATACGCTGGTAAAGGATGAAATAGGTATTCCTCTTGCGATTTCTTTTAATTGCGGTTTGTCTGCCAGATTCTCAATGGAAGCTTGATCAGTTATGAAGAGAATTCTACATGTATGTGATGTGTCAAATAGGAGTATCCATGTCCCGGTATCAACACCATCGGATGGTATAATGACGTCGTTGAGTGTAGCATCGCTCCTATTTCTTGCTCTGACACCTGTTGGGCGTGTAGCGGTATATATACTACCATTAGGATTTTTTTTGACTTTAGAATCGAGTCGTGTCCAGTTTGCTATTTCATCAATCCAAAGATAAGCCCCGAGGTTTCGTGTTCTTGCTTCGATTGCAGTATTAACAGTTTCCTCAATGTCAGGCGTTTCGTGTGTTACATCAACATCACTTCCAAACAGTTCGCGTATAATCTCGTGCTGAAGAGCGGTAAAGTCGAAATCAAGTTCTATGGAAACAGGTGTTTGTAGTTTATATGTATTTGTTTTTTCATCGGAATCAGACTCAATTAATTGGAGTGTGTATCCGAGCATTGAAGAATTATTTGGGAATATCACAGGTATAAGTGTTCCGGCTTGGAGATGATTTTTCTCTTTGTTGGTTCCAGAAGGGAAGACTGGTTGAGATTTTATGGCAATTTCTCGTGCGTTTCCTGTCCCACCAATTGCATAGTCTTCTTCAAGATATGTTGTATCTGGTATTATTGATGAGATATTGAGGACAGTAGTTTTGTTTTGAATAACACCAGCTGGGACGTTGATTCTTAATCCGCCATCAATGCTTGCGACTCTTGTGGGAACTTCTCCAATAATGTTCCTTGAAACAGCAAGCTGCCTGTATCCGATATTGTCATTCTCATTATTTTCGATAACTTTCCCGTTTTCATCGGCATCGTTATAAACAGGATCAACATAGACGAACACGTCGTGTTTTCCTGTTCGCAATGATATTGGAATTGTAACAGTAGCAATTGGGTTGATATTTAAGGGGTTGGGTATGTAAGCCTGGGATCTGTTATTTAGTGGATTTCGTACTACCCAATTCTTCGGTGTAATTTGTGTTTTGCCGAGTACATGTGCATCTTCATCAACGATCCCGTTATCATCAATATCTGGATTCCCACTGAAAAATGCGACATCTATATTAACATCGGATAATCCTAATACAGAAAGCAAGTTATTTTCTGAATCGATTTTATCAGAGGAGTTTGCTGTGCCTATTAATTCAATATCAGCAGATAATACATGACCTTGGTTTTGATCTTCAGGATTGCCTAGTTCATAATTGATCTGTGTGATGTTTTCCACACGACTTGAGGCAATAGAAAGATTCGGATAGGTATATGGATAGAATCGGAGAATTTCAGATCTGACAGATAGCCCTTCGGTATCTGTTACTTGTATATCATAACGGAAAGCGGATCCATCAGTTGGTACAGGTAAAGGCTGAGGAATTTTCCACCATCTTGCGGTTGCTATGTTAGGTGTATTTGGTTCAGGAGTTGATTGGGTTGGAATTAGAGGTATTATTTCCCAAGTTGCGGTATGTGGGTTCCGCCATTCTAAATTAACCGAATCTACAGTATTTTCATCGTCAGACACCTGAACAAATACGTCAATCACATCGTCAGCAGATGCATTTGTAGTGAGTATTGGTTTTATATCAAGTATTTTTGGTGTTTTAACAGTGAAACCGTCCCCACCGACAGCGATTTCAGCATGGTTTTCAGCATAGTATTCAACGTGTGCATCGCCAGCGGCAATGTTATTTGGCACATCTATTTCCACAGCAGGATAACTGCCCTTTGTTACAGATAATGTTTTTGTTTTTATAACATCTCCGGAGTAAAACTCTTTTGGCGCCCCAGTTTTATCCACCCCGACTGATTGTTGTCCTGGGAATACAACTTTGACAGTTAATTCTCCATTGAAGTTTGTATTTCGTGTGAATTTCTTCTTTTTGACAATAGGATCGTAGCTGGCATTTTGTATGTATCCGGATGCGATCTTTAGAGTATCACCTACTTTAACCGTCTTTGTCTGAATTGCGGGTAAGATTTCATAATCCGCCATAGCAATGTGCATAGCGGGATCACCGAATAGCGTATATTCGAGCATAATATCAAGTTGACCTGTGCCTTGCGTTAGGAGATATTCAAGTTTGGAGTCAAAGCTAAGGGGTCCCAGTTGATGAATATTACGTTTAAATAGCATGTCAAAGATGATCTGGTTTAGATCTTCATTTCCACTGCCGTAAGTTAATCGTGTAGCACTGAGCATGCCTATGATTCCGCCTCTTTCTTTCCTTAGCAGTTTTTCGGCCAAACTCGGTTCACCTGGTTCATCAAAATAACCGTTATAGCAACTCAAGACTAACATAAACGGCAGATGTTCTGTTTCTTTAACGTCATCAACATAAGCATTTCCGAAGATGGCTTCGTGTGCCCAGACAATATTTCCCCCGTGTCCGGCGTATTGTGCGATCGCTGCTCCTTCCCCCAAAGCCTTAATAATCCTATCTCTTGCGACATGTCGTGGTAGAGTACTGGGAAATTGATCAGGATTCGCCTCAACTTCATCAATGACATCTTCAAGATATATTTCAATTGTTTCATATCCGAGACGAGTGTGGTTTTTTGCGATTTCGTTTAGACTCTTTTTGAAGATGTGATCCCCGGGGTTATTCACCTCATCATCGGCAACAGATATAATGCGTCTTCTCCATGTGCCATTTGGTCGTTTCGATTCGTAATTAATGATTTTATCAATAACAGCATCAGCTTCAGTCTGAGTTTCAACGGCGAGTCTACCGATATATAAATCGACAAACTCATCATGTCCTGAGACTGTAGCATACCAATGGTCTGTTGAAGTTCTACCGTATGAATCTGTAGTGATGTAATGTGTAGGTATATATCCTGTGATTTCAGGTGGTTCTGAATATATGTCTTTATCTATACCTCGGAAATCGAAGGTGCCATCTCCTAAGATAACCGTATATAAGAGTGCTGGGGGTGTCCAATTATGATATGCATAGGTAAGGAAATTCTTTATCCAGATTGGATGTACTTTCCCGTCTCCAAAAGTATTGTAAACATCGTTTATATCAACAACTTTTGTTCTATGTCCGCCCCCTCGTGGTGTGGATCGCCAGTCTGCTAACCTCTGTGCTTGTTCTTGATATGTTGCATGGGTTAGGATGAGGTAGTCTGCACCGTTCAGGGGGTTTCGTAGATTGCTGGGTTGTACTGTTTCAATTTTAGTAGGTTTCCGTAGGGCTGAATTTGAAACAGCGATAAACTGAGTTGTTTTTGTATCTGGTATCTGAAAAACTGCGGAGTATGTACTGTTGGGAACACCTCTGAGATCACCAGAATTTAATGCCTTTAGCCGATTCCGCATTTCATTGTTGACATTCTGCTTTAATATATCAACCCCTTGCAGCTTTGCAGTAAGTGTATTTCCATCTGTTTCAAATACAGTAATTTTTGGATCAAGAAATGCATCAATCCGAAATTGGTGTATTCTGCCTTTCTTTTCTTCCTCACCCATAGTCTTAATGGGTGTTCCAAATCGGAGTTCATCGTTTACAGCTAAGAACAGTCGTGTATAATCAACCCAAAATCGATTTAAGTAGATATGATATGGGTATCTTTTTGTGTCTTCTTCAAAAGTGCTATCGACTCTTGTTAGAGAGAGTGTATTATTTTCGCCTTGCGAAGCATCTTTAAGATTATTCCAAACGCGAAGGTTTTTTGAGAGTGTTACTTGCGATTGCGAATCCCATTTAGCAAGATCAATTTTAACACTGTTTACAGAAGCCAAGATTTCATGGTGTACAGGTGTTCCTCCTTGTAATACGACGTGTATTTGTGGAGCATCGAAGCTTTTTGCTATATCATGGAGTTGGAATTCATGTCTGAGTTCACCAATATCGCTTGCATTTTTGATACCGTCCCAATACCAAAAGTCTAATGCGTCAAACCATTTATGTTTATCTCCATCTGACACGTCATCTGGATCAACGAATTCAAGGTTGTTTGTGAGGTAATCCTCCTCAAAAATGACTCTGGATCGGAATGTTGGTACTTGAACAGCGGTTGCGTCGCTTGGACTTGCTTCAATTTGTGGCAAACGTGATGGTAGTTGTCCGTCGGATGCTATCGTTAGCCAGTATACATTCCACAATGTATATGCATTTTTTGGATAGGGGTTATCCGGATCTGTTGTGCCATGTGCGAGGAAAAATATAGCATCGTTTGCATCAAAACTGCCATCTCCCGCGCCGCTAACATAAATAGGTATTTCTTGGTCTGCGTGAGAAATGTGTAATTTCTGTGGATCCACACCGATGAGATCAATATCCCAATCGGTATGAAGTGATGCTGCTGAGATACTATATATACCGGTCTTATCAATATACAATTTATAGCGTGTTTGATTTAATTTGTCATTTAATCCTGGAGCAGCGGGGGCAGATGGTATATTTCCATTCTGAATATATGAAGGACGGTTAGCATGAAAACCTGTGTTAAAAATCTTCTTATATTCCGAATAGTTGTGAATATGATGTGTAAGTGAATGTTTGTTGGTGTTTAGACGTTGCAGTGAATTCGATAGAATAGGATTTAGGTTTTTTGCTTTTCCAAGTTTGGTTAGTTGTGATTGAAAAGGAATAGTGACTGTGAGACTAGTGTAAGACTGAAGTACACGCGTTTGTATATTATATTGTACTGGATGTAGTGCTAACGTGATGACGCGTTGAGACCGTATGTATCCATCCATTTCTATACGTGCCAAAACTGATGGATAGAGATGAGATTGCGTAGATACTTTTTCTTTATCAACTGGGAGTTTCACACCGTTGCGAGTTTGTAGAAAACCTGCGTGAACTGAAATGTCAGTATTGTTTAGTTTTACATCGGGAGGTATTGCTAAAAGCAACCGAGTTGCAGGTAATTTTGGATAACCCGGGTCTTGTATCCAAGCGCAATCTGAATAATGAACTGTATCGTATGCGGTATTTCCTTGCGGGGTACCGATGTTTACATCAGGGGTAACTCTATTTACATGGAGTTGGGGTAATTTAAAAGTTACTGTTATACCATCTTTGGTTGTGATATGGGAGACATCCGCAAATATGTCAGTATTAAAGGTGAATAATACACCCGCGAATACGAGGAAGCAAAGGTAAATGGTAGAAATGTGGGTTTTAGAGGTTATTATATCTTTAAAGGAGTATGATATGGACTTTTTGAAATTTATGAAAATATGATTTCGATGATTAATCGTGAGCATTCTCAGACCTTAATTATTAATTATAGTAAACTTTTGAATTAATGGAACATTTTACAACGGGTGAGGTGACTTCGCCCCTACGATGGACGATCTTCGTAAACGTTGAAATGTCTCATTAATTATTCACTTTACTATTGTTGATAGTTGATAGTTGATTAATGTATTTGTAGGTTTAGTTGCGTGAGTATATATTTTCTTCAATAAAAATATACTTTTTGTATTATTTTCTATGTTTTTAGAATTATTTTTCCGAAATTACGATTTGTCTCCATATATTCGTGTGCTTCTTGTACCTGTTCTAATGTGAATATTGTATCAATGATAGGTTGGAGTGTACCGGCTTTTAATTCTGGTAACCAACATTCTACGAATCTTTGTGTGATAGCTATTTTTTCTTGAAGGGATTGTGGTCTCATCACGGAACCAATTATCTTTAGACGTTTTCGCATTATTACTCCTAAATTGATATGTGTTTCTGACCCGCTCATCAATCCGACCTGTAGTAAACGTCCTTTTGTTTTTAGTATGTTCAAATTCCGTTGTAAGTATTCTGCCCCGATAAAGTCTAATACGACATCAACACCATCACCATTTGTCAAACGACTTATTTCATTAGCGAAATCTGTCTCTTTATAGTTAATCCCAGCTTTTGCCCCGAGTTCAATACATTTGTTGATTTTATCGGTAGTGCCAGCAGTTACGAATACATTTGCCCCTGCATGGTGTGCTATCTGAATCCCAGCGCTGCCGACACCACTTCCACCTGCATGGATTAGAATTGTTTCACCTTTTGTGAGTTGACCTAATGTGAATATATTTTCATTCGCGGTGAAGAATACTTCAGGTACAGCAGCAGCTTCTTCAAAACTCCAATCTGATCGGATGTGCATAGCCATACGGTAATCTATGACGGCTTTTTCTGCGTATCCACCGCCACCAACGAGTCCGAAAACACGGTCACCAATGTTAAAGTCGCTTACATTTTCTCCGATACCTGAGACTATACCTGCGATTTCTAAACCGAGTATTTCAGATTCTCCTGGTGGTGGAGGGTATCCTCCCCGTCGTTGAATTAGATCTGCGCGATTTAGAGCAGTTGCCTTAACATCCACGAGAAGTTGTGTTTCTGTTGGTTGGGGTGGCGGTATTTCCCCGATTTTCAGGACATCTGTTCCACCATCACCAGTTCTAATAACTGCTTTCATGTGTTACCTCAAATTATATTCTGAAATCTTAACATATTCAAATAAGTAGATCATTTTTTGTTTGAGTGTGAATTCGAAATAATACCATTTATAAGAAATGATGATGTATACCTGGTTTTTTTAGATGTCATTTACATACTGCACTACCTAAAGGTTATGTGATACAGCCTAACTTAAACTATAGTTTGGACAATTTTCGTATTTTCTTTAACAACTGTATACATACACCTTTCGCACCGCTGGTGCTCGGTTTCTTGTGGCATTGACGTTTCTACACACCTTTCGCACCGCTGGTGCTCGGCTTCTTGTGGCATTAACGTTTCTACACACCTTTCGCACCGCTGGTGCTCGGCTT
>CAZZBB010000024.1:0-12994 GCA_964652195.1 uncultured bacterium
TCGTTCCGTATTTGAGACCAAACAATCGGACACCCCTACATCACACCCCACAAAAACATTTGAACAGATACATAAGGATCACGGCGCACATACAGATACTTATACCACTTTTGAAAAAGAGAATGGGTGGATCCAAACGCACACGATGACGACAAGCACACTCCTGTCGCACCGCACGCGGGATGTACTCTTTGATGAGGATGCGTCTCAAGTCCGGTGTGGCAACATACCTCAGGTGATGTGTGCCTTACGAAATGCAACCATTAGCTTATTTCGAACTTCTGGGAACACAGAAATAGCATATGCGTTCCGCTATTTTGCAGCAAGACCTAAAGAAGCACTCACTCTTTTAGGAGCAAACATCGACAAT
Source organism: uncultured bacterium (assembly GCA_964652195.1). Taxonomy (GTDB): domain Bacteria; phylum Poribacteria; class WGA-4E; order WGA-4E; family WGA-3G; genus MSPOR6. The sequence continues at coordinate 371 of CAZZBB010000024.1, forward strand.
TGAATACCTCTGGTACTCTACCGATTTTGTATTGACAAGAATAAGTTAATTTGTTACACTTAGAAAAGCGAAATCAAGCATTTGAGGAATTATATGAGGACCCTGAGATATATAGTTGTACTTTTTCTAATATTATGGAGTAATATTTCTCTTAGTTATGCTGTAGAAGGTAAAAAGACATTTGGGTTAGCCGAAGCTGCAATACAAATCCGAGATGAACTATCCATCCGAAACATTCGTAAAGATCTTGCCCGATTATCCAGCCTTGAAAGCCGTGTTACCGGTTACCCACAGGCAGCAAATGGTAGCAAATATATATTTGATCGCTTCGTTGAAATGGGATTACAGAACGTTGAAAGTCGTGAATTCTCTGTAACCGTTCCAATTGATCATGGTAATAGCGGTATTGATGTTATTTCCGCTGATGGCTCTATATTACATTCCTTTCCATTAAAACCTTTATGGCCTAATCTGGTCAGAACATCTCTACTCACAGATGGTATCAAACATACAGTTGAAGTTGGTGAAACTCTTGAAGAGATAGCGGACAACTATGCTGTACCATTAACCGAAATCCAGCAAAATACACATAATCAACACCTTCCAACCCCAGTTCTTGAAGGCAATGTAGTTTTTATTCCAACGGGTGGACTCACTGGTCAACTAATCTATGCAGGCAATGCACAACTGTCAGATTTTAATGGCACAAACGTAGGTGGATTTTGGTATCCGCTACAAGCTGGTGATACACTTGTCTCATTAGCAAGACAGTATCGCGTTACCCAAGCGAGTATTACCGACGACGTGCTTAACGGACATCTTCAGAAAGCTTCTGATGGGATTGATAATGACGAAGATGGAATAGTTGATGAATATGGGGAAATCCCGCTACTATCAGAAATTCTTGGGTGGGCAACAGACGGTATTGACAACAACGCCGATGGATGGACTGACGAAGTTCCGGGTGATGATACGGATGGCATTGATAACAATAAAGACGGTCAAATTGATGAACCTGATGAATTTATTACTGCAAGTGAGTCCCATCTCTTTATTCCGAAAGGTGCTATTATTCTTGCTGATTTTAACTCCGGCACACGATGGATCAACGCTGCGATGCTTGGCGCCTCTGCAGTCATCTTTATAGAACCGGAAACAACAATACGGGGTGAAGCAGAAAACAAATTCCTTACCGTTCCAGCAAATATACCTCGATTTTGGCTTTCAAAAGAGGATGCCGATGAAATAAAAAATCTCCTGGATACAGGTGTACAAGTAAACGTCCAGTTACATGGGAAGATGACTTGGGAACGGCGTGTTGGACAGAATATTCGTGGATTCTTGGAAGGTGGAGATCCTGTATTACGTGATGAGTTAGTCGTATTAACTGCTTATTATGACTCTATGTCTGTAGTACCGGCACTTTCTCCTGGAGCTGATCCTACTTGTGGAATTGCCGTGTTAATGGAGATTGCTCGTCTCTTTAGTCTACCGCAATACCGTCCTGGACGATCTGTCCTATTCGTTGCGGTTGATGCGCATTTCCAAGGTTTAGTAGGGATGCGTGCATTTATGGAAGGTATTGGTCAAGATATCGTCGGAACCACTACCGATTCTCCAGGAACACCAACTTTACACGGATTGAGACGAGGATTATCTAACGATATTATTGAGTTTGAAGAATTAGGTCGTAAACTGCTTCTTTCAATTGATCGCAGCATTTTAGTTGACCTTGACGCAACCTTTTATCACGGTTTACACGGCATACGCGAAGACCTTGAATCGCTTGAGATTACTCTTGAAGGACTCTCTTCCACCCGTTCTCAAATTGATTCTCTACATGCAGCACAACGTGATTTTTCCGAACGTCAAAAGAAGCAGGCTGACCGTAGCAGAAAACGCGAAAAACAAGGGTTTACCGAAGAAGAGAAATCACGACTTAATGCTAATCTCGTCCGTTTTGAGAAAGAAGCACTTCAAACAACACACTTCCTAAGAGACATTGTTAATAGGCTCGGCCAAATTAGAACATTGGCATTAGAGACAAGCAGAGATGCTCAACGTGAACTGATTGAGAGTATCGCATTACCGATTGCAAGATTAGATATCTGGGCGATTGATAAGTTGATTAGAGAACTTGAAACAGAAGAGATTGGGGGTTCGTATGGCACACACCCGAATACATCCTATCTTCTACCAGTGAAGTCTGGATCGGATTACAATGTACCAACACCAGATGATCTCCCATCAGAATTGGTCGCAGATATCGAAATGCTCAATAAGACATTGGCTAATTGGGAAATGAGCGACCAGAGAAAGTTTGCATTGATGTGGACACCAGATAAAATTCTGGACCGACATTTGGATTTACTTTCTCTAAAAGATGCACGAAACGCACGAAAAGTTCTTGCTAATACTGACGAATCTATGGAGGATGCCATATCAAGAGAACGAGTATTGCTACAAAAAATCAGAGACAACCTTAGAGACAGCAATGCTATTGAACAACAAATAAAAACTGCTATCACGAAATTGCGCGATGATCAAGAATACAATCTCCCACCCGAAATCCAAAACCAATATCTTACAGACACCTCAAAAGATCGAATCGAAACAGTTAATGCTCAACTACGTCAACGTTTAACTGAAGCAGAAGCAGCTACCGAAACAGAAGGTTTTGATGATTCCTCTGCTACTATCTTAATTGAGGATTTAACCCGTGACAAACAAGGTGTTTTTGAGATTGCTCTACGAAATGCTCGTTTGGAAGAATCTCGAATTCTGAATCTCCTTGATTCCCACGAAACTCTTACAAGAGAATATCTGGATGAAGAGTTAATCATACTAAATGGGTATTTAACTAAAGATGAAGTTGAGCAAACGAAAAAAGCTCGAAAACACATCGCAGCTTATTTAGTTGAGACACAACTTCTGGAATCTGTTAAAAACACCGCTGCAGCAGATGTCATTTCTCTTGAAAACCTGATCATTCAACTACCATCTATAACACGGAATTTAAGTGCACAGACTAAAGTTCTGCTACGTGATAATATGCTCACTCTGAGAAATGCTCGATTCCGAAATATCCAGAGTAGAGTCGAGAAAATGTCGCGTATAAGTGATATAGAATACAATCACAAACTCGAGCAAATTGAAGCAGCAGTAGCATTGCAAGATCTATTCAATCGATACTATACATCTCTATTCTGTAGTATTGACCTTTCCTCTCAATCCAGTCAGTTTGGGGTATTCAATAAAGGGTGGTTTTATGACCAGCAGCCTGAGTTTGTATTACGTAGAGAGTTTGCAAGTATTGGGAATAAACTTGCCGCTTATGCTGCTGACGCAGACTTTGGTGTACGAGTCAGAAAGTTGTGGCAAGCGACAGACGACCAAATACGACAAGCGGTGATGGAACGTCAATGGTCGGTAGCCAGTCAAATCTCTGATAAGGAAGCGCTTGAAGGGAAGACCCTTGAAACTCTCCTAAGTGCACATTATGGTAAACTAACAGGTTTAGGTGGGGTCAGTCGTCTGATGAAGATGCAATTTGAGCAATGGAGAAACCGTGGTGAACCATCGGAAGATATGCTCAAGGATATGGAGTACATTCGAAAAGAGGTAGAAAGGTTCATCCGGAACGATGTTCGAAGTGCAAAGAAAAACCGTAAGAATAGTATCCGAATGCGTGAGCAGTTAGATGCTATGCTAAGACTACGCCACGAAAATCCAGATACTTTCACAGAGGATGAGATAGAGGATATAAAAACATTAATCTCTATTGTTGGACTCGGTGGTGATACAAACTTCGTAAATGCTATATCCGCAAGTGGTGGAAAGACCTGGAAAACATACATACCCGGTAAAATCGCATTTGATAGTGAGGTTGCAACACTTGTTGGTAAGACAGGTATAGCATTTGCAACTATTGAAGATGCTCGCGTTCTCACTGATACACCACTTGACACAATTTATCGTGTGGATCTCCGTGAAGATGGAAATTTACACCAACAGGCACAAACATTAGCATCTCTACTGATACAAGCGTTGCGTGACCCGCAGATGCCTACCGCAGCACGCGTTGGAAACTTCTATTGTAACCTATTCGGGGACGTGGTTGAATTTGATGCACGTGAATCCGCTCTTCCCAACAAACCTGTCCCATATCCGATCCTTACGCTCCGACGTAAACACAAATCAATGATGGGGGTTCGTGGTGATCTATTTGTTATGGGTGATAACAAGGGTAATTTTGAAGTCGCCGGATTAGCCATGGAAGGTAGAGCAACCCGTCGACTTGGTGGTGTACAGGAAGTTGAAGCTTATATTCTTGATCCCGATTCTGGAGATATTGTCTATGCACCCGACCTCGGCAATTACGGAGCCAAACTTCTTCCAAATAAGGTATCAATCAATACACGCCGACGCGGATGTCGTGTTGTCACATTCCCATGTGTTTCTACGACTATCTATGATTTAGTTGACCAGCGTTATCTACGTACATTACGTGAGTTAGAGGTATATGATGCGTTATCGGATAGTCCACCAGAAAAATTTGGTGTATCTAAACCGTGGCAACAAGAAGGTGTTTCAGCGGCTGAACCGATTGCCCTTGTATATAGTGAACCGGAAACTCGTATTAAGATCGGAATGGCATACGGACAAATCGGAAAACGGCTACTGCTTATTAAAGCAACAAAAAGTGGTATGAAAAACCCTACACTTTATACTGGTGAAGGGTTTGTAGTTAGAGAAAACGGAAGTATTCGACTAACCCCTTATGTCGTTGTACGTGATATGTGGTGGCTTGATGAGAATAGATCACGACTCTATAAAAGGTTTGGCATTTCAAGTGACCGTCTTGACAAATTACATCAATTTGCAAACGAATATCTAACCCGTGCTGAAGCTGCATTATTCCAAAACGATTACCAACAGGCTCTTAAGTTAGCGCGAGCAGCATGGGGATACGAATCTCGTGCATATCCGGATGTGAAAAAGACAGGTAATGATGTTGTAAATGGTATCATGTTCTATCTTGCATTATTGATGCCGTTCGCATATTTCATGGAACGTCTGATATTTGGCTTCCCAAACATTAATAAACAGATTTTAGGCACATTTGGTATTTTTCTTGTCGTTTTTTACTTCCTAAGTCAGGTTCATCCCGCATTCCAGATTACAACAACACCAATTATCATTCTCATTGCCTTTGTTGTTCTTGCCTTGACAGTGATTGTAATTAGTATTATCGTTAGAAAATTCGAGGAACAACTTGAGAAAATACGGCAGCAAGGGAACAAAGTATACAAAGCCGATGTGGGTAGGTTGAGTGCGAGTGCTGCCGCATTCAGCCTTGGTATTTCTAATATGCGGAAACGAAAAGGACGTACCATTCTTACCTGTGCAACATTGGTTATACTAACATTCACTGTTATATCATTTACATCTGTGCGGACATTTATGCATCCAAACCGTACGAGTCTGCCACAGGTTACGCCTCGTTACACTGGCTTGCTTATCCGAGACCAATATTGGCGTCCACTGGAAGAACCTGTTCTAAACTCAATTCTCAACGATATGCAGAAAACACAAATTACTGTTGAGGATTTAGAACGTCTTCTCAAACAGAAAAACCAACTTCTGACGAAACAAGGACAAACGCAAATAGATATACCTGCAGCCATCGCACAATTAGAACAGAACGAGTTTATTGTAAATGTTGATGAAGAGCCTATTCTTGCAGTGAAGAATGTTGTAGCACCACGTTCTTGGTATCAGTCTTCAGGAACAGGTGATCAGTCCTTTGTACAACTAACACGTAGTGCAAATTCAGAAGACACATCACCACCTACACATCCTCTAACAGGTGAAGATTTACGTTTTGCAGCTAACATGCTTGTTGGTATGAGTGAAACGGAACCTTCAGTTACAGGTATTGATCGTTATCTCCAATATGGGAAATGGTTTAATCGTGAAGACGCTGCGAATTGGCCAACAGATTGGCCCTATGCAATAGTGTTACCCAAAGGCATGGCGGACTTACTAAAAATTACTGAAAGCGATATGGGTAAAGCAACTATATCTGTTTATGGTGCTGACTTCACTGTTGTAGGTGTATTAGGTATCGGATTCAAGGATTTGACCGATAATGATGGGGAGGAACTTACACCTGTAGATTACCAGTTAATGCAACAGCAGCAGAGTCGTGGTGGGACAGGTGATGAAACGCTTGAAGGTGAACTACAGAAATATCTCCATCTTACACCTGATAGCATCGCTATTTTGCCTTATGAAGTTGTAATGAACCAAGGTGGTACGCTTAGAAGTGTTGCTGTCAACATGGAACCTCAAGAGGATGATCCGGCTCTATTAGGCGCAATTGATAAACTTGATCTTATCATGGCACCATTAATGAACCGTATCGCACTTGACTTCTTTGTGGGACGTGATAAAGACACCTACCTATACAGTAGTATCGGTATGACCAGTTTTAGTGGTATGGGTAACTTATTCGTCCCGATTCTGATTGCTGCCTTGATTGTGTTGAATACGATGCTTGGGGCAGTTTATGAACGCGTACGGGAAATTGGTATCTATAGCTCTGTTGGACTTGCTCCTATTCATATTGCTTTCCTTTTCCTCGCTGAAGCATGTGTATACGCCATTGTCGGAGCTGTTTTAGGATATCTCATGGGACAGGTTATCGCTACGACATTAGTATATTTTGGTTGGCTTGCAGGATTAACACTCAACTACTCTTCAATGTCTACGGTTGTCGCTACAGTAATTGTCATGATCGTTGTGCTGCTTAGCACATTATATCCTGCCATAAAAGCCTCTCGTATGGCGGTACCAGATATTGAACGGAAATGGAAGTTACCTGAACCTGAAGGTGATGTGTGGCATTTCAATTTACCTTTCACAGTCTTAGCAGAAGAAGCTTTAGGGTTGAATGTATTCATGCGCGATTACTTTGATGCACACGCTGATGAATCTGCAAGTGATTTCTACACTGATAATGTTGCCTTTAGAACTGTTGAGGAAGAGGATTCATTCCAAATTGGTATGATGGTTTGGTTAGCACCTTACGATTTAGGTGTGAGCCAATCAATCCAGTTTATTACCTCTCCAGTCGGTGGAGAAGAAGAAGATCTCTATAAAATAACATTAGAGGTAAATCGAGAGAGTGGTGAAATAGCCTCTTGGAAACGCGTTAATCGACGATTTCTTAATCTGTTACGAAAACAGTTGCTTATTTGGCGTACATTTAGTGTTGATATCCGGGCAGAATTCCATGAACGTGGCAGAACAGAAAGTGCCGATACACCTGAAGAATCTCCGCTATTAGATCCAGTACCGACTACAGCAGATTAGACATAACTGTATCTAATAGAATAGGAACGATATATGGAAAAATTAGCAAGTCTAATTATCTTTATTGGAACTGGACTATGGTTGGTCAGCGTTCTTTTTTTAGGTGGACGTTGGCAGTGGCAGATGTTTGCAGCATTGATATTGACTATTGGAATTTTTCTTGCTCATTTTTGGGAAGAACTCAGCGAAGAAAAGAAAGACACACCGAAAGATGATTGAATGGTTCTCGGTTCTCGGTATCTTCTGTGGGGGTAAATATTCTCCGCAATTGGAAATAACAATGACCAGCTACCGAGGGCTGATTGCCAATACAAAGGAGAAGTTTTAATTGGCGAGAGAGAGAGTCTCACAAGCAGATGAATGGCAATCGTGGGCACAGCGTTACGACATAGAGGGTGGTATACGAACTTTTGAATCAGGGTTAACTGTCAAAGTGTTCTTTGGGGCCTTATTTGTCGGATTGCTGATGATGCCTGGATCCATTTATCTCAGTTATGTATCTGGTCAATCCGGTGCAGCCGCTGCTCCATGGGTTGCTGTTATCCTTTTCACTGAATTAGCCAGACGTTCCTTCACCACGGCACGTCGTCAAGAACTCTATATGCTGCTGAGCCTCACAGGTGCAGCAGTCGGCAGCGGTATGCAGTATCGGAGTTTTATTTGGTATGCATATTTTCAACAAACACCGCAAGCCGTTTCTTATGAAATTGCCGACAAAATCCCCGCATGGGTTGTGCCCTCGGCTGATTCCTTTGCCATTGCAGAGCGAAGTCTGCTACATCCCGATTGGTTGTTGCCTATAGGTGTCTACCTTGCTAGTAAATTGCTCGGAACGCTGCGTTTCGTTAGTGGTCAGTATATTCTCTTTAGACTTACTGCAGACCTTGAACGACTCCCCTATCCCATGGCACCGATTACGGCGCAAGGTGCAACTGCCTTAGCAGAGACGACCGGTAAACAGGAAACATGGCGATGGCAGGTGTTTTCTATTGGATCAATGGCAGGGTTAATCTGGGGATTTATCTATATCGGTATACCTGCACTCACCGGTGTAATGATGAGTGAACCAATCCAGATTCTGAAGATTCCGTGGATAGACTTTACGCAAAGTATTGAAGGATTCGCACCAACAGGGGTCTTTGCACTCCGAACAGACTTCGGACAGATGCTCTTCGGATTTGTCTTGCCGTTCCCAGTGGTCATGTCGGAGTTTGTAACTGCGATGCTATCGCAATTTGTTCTTAATCCGCAAATCCTATACAAGAACGGAATATTATGGCAATGGCATGCAGGACTTGATGTACGTGCAACTGGACTTTTCAACGATCTCGATTTCTGGAGAAGTTACGGTATAGGTAAAACCTTTAGTCTCGGTCTCGTTGGCATGGCAGCCTCTGTCCCGATGCTTTTCAAACTTCGCAGTTCCAAGAAAAAGGCGGGTGAACGTGGTTCACTTGCCACACCACCAAACCGTGGTGATTTTCCATTATGGCTTATGGGGATACTATGGCTGATCGGTATGGGTGGATTTGTCTGGCTTATCCATTGGATGGTACCGAATTTCCCACTGAGTTTCCTACTTGGGTTCGCGTTCTTATATACACCGATAAATTCGTATATCACTGCAAGGACGTTCGGTGTGCTCGGACGCGACCTATTTGAAATACCTTATTTGCATGAAATCACCTTTATTCTCAGTCGGTACGAGGAGATTGATATCTGGTTTGCACCGCTACCTGACGAAGATTACGGTGCAGGCACACAAGGGTGGCGTGTGCTTGAACTCACGGGAACAACCTTTACATCAAACCTTGCTGCAACGCTTCTGATTATGCCTATCCTGATTGTCAGCGGAATTGTGGTGCTACACTTTATCTGGCAAATAGCACCAATACCGAGCGCGCAATATCCGTTTGTTCAGATGATGTGGCCAATTAACGCAACAAACGAATGTCTTATGAAAACATCACTGCGCGATGGGAATAGTGAGATAATACAAGCCATTCGAGGTGATTATGTTGCTGCAGGATTCACTTCCAGCCTTGCTATATATGGGTTGCTTTGGGTGTTTAAATACCCCTCTATGTGGTTTTACGGTATTGTCGGTGGAATTGGTGCTGATCCAGGTAGCATGGTTGCGCGATTACTCGGTGCTATTATCGGTAGATTCTATATGATTAAGCGGTTCGGTTTGAAGCGGTGGTTTATGTTTAATCCGGTACTGGCAGCAGGCTTTGCATGCGGCGTTGGATTGATAGGGATGGGTACTGTTGCAATTGCCCTTGTCTCGAAAGCAGTTATTGTTAAACCGTTTTAGGTGGTAACATTTTGTAGTTGGATAGAGATATGGACTGGACTCTTTTCGGCTGGGCAGGGATTCAATTAGAGATTCCAACTGAGTGGGAAATTAGTGGTATTAGTGGAGATGAGAAAAATGGTTATATGCGAATGGATGACCAAGAAATGCCACGGTTGGAACTCAAATGGGCAAAAACACGGAAAAAGAAGCCAGATTTACATGCAACACTTGATGAATATTTCAAATTAGTCCGTAAAAACTACAAACGTGCTGGAAATGTCTCCTTTCGTAGAAATGTAATCCTTATCAAAGATGAAGATTTTTTAAAAGGGAGTAATTACCTCGGTTTCAGTTGGAAGGGAAGTATCCGCGCAAATGGTTTGATTGTGCATACTCCCGGAACAAAACGGATTACCATTGTACAGGTGATGGGACGTTTAAAAGAGAATTGGCGTCCGATTGTACATAGAATCTTCCAATCAATCTCTGATAAGGAAGATCCGAAACACAAAGTGTGGAGTGCATACGGACTTCGGCTCGCAGTCCCCGCAAACTACAAGTTAGAGAGTCAGAAATTGTTGAGTGGATATCTTCTGTTTACGTTTTCAAGAGGTAAAGCGAGGAAGATCAGCGTAGAACGTTATGGTCCTGCTGAAGTCCTGTTGAACGAGTATAATTCGGACGATAAACAATTAGAAACATGGTTTCGAGCACGATATGCGAAAGCAATCCGCGGTTACGGTTTTGAAGTGACCCCTTATGAGGATCATGGAGACGAACGTATAACGTTTATTGGTCAACAGACCCGTTTCTATGATAGTGTTCCGCTTTCACCAGTGCTGATTCTTGATAAACTAAAAAAGCGAACACGTCTTGTATTTTACTTGTGGCGTTGTCATCATACGAATCGAATCTATGTAGTTCAATCCATTGGACGGAGTGATGTGTCGGAAAAACTTGGTAAAGAAGTAGCAGATAGTATACACTGTCATTAATCCAGTTTAAAACCTTATATGCTTAATTCCTAATACGTTTGCTTTATGACGATTAAATTCATAGTATACTAAGTCTATACAAATACTATACTAACATGTTAAATAAGATATTATACGGTCTAAGAATAAAAAAGCGTCCAGATGTAGATAGAGGAAAAATCCTTCAGGCATTTCCGTTGCGGAATCAGCTCATCACGTGGGAAATGGATGATAAAGGTGAAGCCTCACTTGTAATTCCGCAGAAGGATAAACTCTTGGTACGTCTTACAAGTAAACTGTTTATGCTGCCTGATAAACGTGTGGTAGTATTGGATAGTATAGGGGCATTCGTATGGGAGATGTGTGACGGTGAACACACAATTTCTCAGATTATTAAGGCACTCCAAAAGAAACACCAGTTGACCCGAAAAGAAGCTGAAACTTCATTGTTTACTTTTATTAAGCAACTTGGCAAGCGGAATTTTATCGGCTTTGCTATTCCAACAGAATCCAACACGAAGGATGCGGTCGCACAGAAACCCGTTCAACAGAAACGTTTCGGTTTCTTATCAAAAGGGTAATGTGTTTATAAAGGAGAACAGATATGCAAGCAGAAATGACCGGTGTTCAAACAGATCATACCGAAACTCCCAGACGGTTCAAACGCGAATTACCAAAAGAGAACACTGTCAGAGTTCGAAACCTTATTAAACGGTATGAAATGGGTACACAGTCTGTGGATGCTTTACGGGGCGTGAACTTCCAGATTCAACGGGGTGAATATATCTCTATCATGGGACCTTCGGGTTCAGGCAAATCTACACTTTTTAATATGATTGGTGGACTGGATAAACCTACTGAAGGACGCGTCTATATTGATGAAGTAGACATTGCTCAACTTGATGCTTACGAATTAGCATGGCTTCGTTGCAGGAAAATAGGGTATATATTCCAGTCGTTTAACCTGATCCCTGTTATGACAGCACTGGAAAATGTATCGCTGCCGATGATTTTTGCTGGGATGAGTGCTGATGAAAGTAGAGATAATGCTGTAGACAAACTTTCACTCGTTGGATTAGGGGATCGTATCCAGCATAAACCGTTAGAACTCTCAGGTGGTCAGCAACAACGTGTTGCAATTGCACGTTCCCTTGCCAATGATCCTGCTATCGTTCTCGCCGATGAGCCAACTGGTAATCTGGATACAAAAACAGGTTTGGAAATCATCGCTTTACTACGACGGCTGAACGATGAAAACGGTGTGACAATTATCACCGCAACACATGATCATAAGATGCTTGATGTATCCGACCGAATCTTCCATATGGCTGATGGAAAAGTTGATAAGATTGAGTCTCGTGATGAAATCGACCTCCACGTTGGGAAATTGGATGGACAGGAAGTTGGGTAAACTGTGCATGTGTTTTCAGTGAACTCTTTTTCACATCTGAGAGTGTTAACTGATTGATGATACGGTTTAACTCTTCAGATTCTTGAAGTCCCATTATATGGTTTATACCCTCATCAATTCTTGGGGCTTTGTTGTACCGTTTTCTATACACCTTTTTAGCACCTGATAAGGGGCGTGGAATGCCTTATGAAGTTCAAATAAATATTTCGGTAATTCAGTTCATAAAAGTTTCGTAGGGGCAGGGTTTCCCCGCCCGTATATTACCGAATGAATAACTTAATCTTCATAAGCCATTCATACCTTTGATTCTTTAGGGGGTTAACAACCGAAATAACTGCTTTTTAAGTCCAATTATTCATTTTTTTCCTCAATTTGTGTAAGTCCTGTAAAAGTTTTTAATAAAAAAAGCTAAAGAATATTGTGTCTCAAGTGATATAATTAACATACTGTCATTTATAACATTCTGTCATTTGCGAGTGTTAACTAAATGAAGATATGATGAAGTTTTTATGTTTGAAAATATATCACTAAAGGGTTTAACTCTTCAGATTCTTGAAGTATCA
>CAZZBB010000025.1:0-44151 GCA_964652195.1 uncultured bacterium
TGAAAGTATAAGTAGTGTTTGTAGTATCCAGAGTTTAGAAACAACGATTATCATCTTCTCTGCGTTATCCGTGTAATATGTGTAATCCGCGTAATCCAAACACAAGACAACGGAATTCATGTCAAAAACTTTACATACCCGTTTTATATTGAGACCTTATGCTAATTATGTTATTATTTTATTAGGATTGCAGATCTGAGATTATAGTCGATAGGGAATTTGAAAGGGAATGTCACACAACGACGGAACAAATTAACAATTCTAACTAAATAAACAATTCTAACTAAATAGAGAAGCATAGTTGTATTATGAAAAGTAAACTTTACTTGGGAATCGCTACCCTCATAATTTTACTATTCGGTACTGCGTTTGTTGGTATCATAATGTGTGAAAGTGCCGAAATTGCACAACTCAGACAAGAGAAGGCTGATTTTGAGAAAGTGATAGCAGAGCAAAAAAAACAAAAAACACAAGAAGTTGTGGAGAGTAACCAACCGCCACCCGATGAAGCAGGTTTTAAGTGGGTCCGTCATGGTGATCATTGGGATAAAATACCGGTCGCAAATGATGGAGAAGGCAATACTCTGAACCCGTCTATATGGTATCCACCAGAAATATTGGCATTATCAGATGATGAACGCAGAGAGTTATACTTGCAGAGAGAGTTAGAACGACAAGCCAGACACGCAGCAGAGAAAGCAGAGAAAGCAGAGAATGCGAAAATTGCAGAAAAAATAAAGGCAAACAATGAACTTCTGAAAAAAACGCACGATATTACTGATCAAATTGCAGCCATAAATCGCAAAATGGCTGCCATAAATCGCGAACACGATGAACTTCGTGAAAAATTAAGGGCAGGAATGCGATCTACCCCTGAAGAATATAAAAGGCTTTTCCAATTATCAGAACGAAATGTTCAGTTATCCAAACAAAGTGGACAGTTAGTTAAGGAATATGACCAATTAGTGGAGGAATATAATACGAAATATAACAATGGAAATTAGAAAGAGTACATTTTTATTAATTTTACCTGTTTTCGCAAATAATCTGGCTTTAGCGTAATCAGATGAAATACATCCACCAGTCATCATACTATAAGTGTATACCACATACGCATATATATCCTACCCAAAATAGTTCAGGTTATTCCTATTACTACTACTAACGAATAGCACATTTCCATAACTTTTATACAGGAAGGTATCCGTTGTGGATACCTTCCTATTTCTATGCATTGATGAAATATACACCTTATGATAGTTTCTATCCTATGCCAAATATACTTTATAGTTGTTATACCATTTCTAAAAGAAAATATCTCTTTTTTGTAGTATAAACTGTCAGTTTGTGCTTTCTCCGTTTCATTCCTACAAGCCGGTAATGAGAAAATAAATAATAGAAATGGTATTAGGTTGTCTGTATATTAGGATTAAAAGTTACATTTACGACCTTTAATTCTAATACAATTTCTCAATGATAATGTCTCTTTTTTATGCATAACCTTTAGGATAGACAGTATCACATAACCTTTAGGTTGTGCAGTTTTATAGTGAACATTGAAAATAATAACACAAAATCCCTGTAGGAGCGATCTCCGAATCGCGATTAAACTCAGTGATAGGAGGGAATCGGAATTCCCTCCTACAACTTAAAATGTTCCATTAATTCAGAAGTTTACTATAAATAACATTCCACATAAACTTGGAATGCATCATCATTTCTTTGAAATTATATAAGATCTGTGATGTTTTACAAGACTAACAGAAGTGTGTTGAATAACCATGAAACTGATTGACGCCTATACTTTGATATGATAGGATGGAACAAATATGAATATACTTCGGTGGTAAAATTGACCTTTGTAAAACACTACCGTTTTTGGCTTGCTGCATGTTCGGGTATATTACTATTTTGTAGTTTTCCATACATAAATATCTATCCAATTGCATGGATAGCCTTAGTTCCATTATTAATAGCACTAAACAAAGTAGATAATTGGAAATCAGCATTTATAGTTGGATATATTTCAGGTCTTCTATTTTTTGCAGGATTATTATTTGCAATTGTATTACTGTACCCGTATGCAAATATCTTTGTAACGCTTCTTGGATATGTTCTTTTAGTAGCATACACTGCAGTCTATTTCGGAGTTTTTGCAATAATTCTTCATCGTTTACCTTGGAAATCAGGAATACTTTACCCATTAGCAGCTGCAACAATATGGGTATCCTTAGAATGGTTTCGAGGTTGGTTGCTGACAGGATTTCCATGGGGTTACTTGGGATATTCGCAATGGAATAATCCTTCAGGTTTTCAAATTGCTTCTATCACAGGGGTATACGGCGTAAGTTTCCTCATCATATTACTCAATACGGGGATAGCATCAATTATCGTTCATCGAAATCAATGGAAAAAAGAACTAACAACAGTTGGTATTCCCATTCTACTCACTATAGTATGTATTGGTTATGGTGTTCTCGTTATCAATAGAAATGAATCTACTCCTAAGGCTGAAGTTAAAGTAGCGTTGATACCTGGGAATATCCCGCAAATTGATAAATGGAATCCACAGAAATTTCCAGAGATTTTTATAAAATATGTCAACTTAACCCGCACAGCAGCAAAAGAAAATCCTGATTTAATCGTCTGGCCCGAGACTACTGTTAGAGGACAGATTCTAAATGGAGAATGGACAAATTATCATAACGTTTTTTCACAGATGCTGAATTCTAATGGTGATATACCAATGCTAATTGGAGCAACAGATCCGGATACATTGGGGGATCTATATAATCGTGTCATATCTTTATCTTCTGATGGGGAAATATTGGGTAAGTATGCAAAAATGCACCTTGTGCCGTTTGGAGAATATGTTCCTCTGAGTGATTTCTTACCAAATTTCATTCAATTCATGCCTTTTGAACATGGGAAATCTGTTGAGATATTACCAATTACAAAATCTGGAGAAAGTAAAGATATAAAGGATTCAGTAAAAGTTGGTACATCCATCTGTTTCGAATCTGCTTTTCCTAATCATTTTCGTAAATTTGTGAAAAAAGGTGCGAATGTAATGGGAATTCTAACAAACGATGCGTGGTTCGTCGGGACTGCATTTCCAGAATTACATTTAGCAATGGCACCATTCCGTGCTGTTGAAAACAGAATTGATGTATTTAGGTGTGCAAATGGAGGTTACACCTGTGCAGTTGATAAATTCGGTAGAATTAAATCCTCTTTTGTAACACCAGATAATGATAAAGAGTATATAATAGATGATATTTCACTGTTTGATGGAAATCAGACAATTTATACTCGTTATGGAGATTGGTTTCCAATTCTATCAATAATCGTTACATTACTAATATTTTCAGTTAAGATAGTAATTCACAAAAACACGACTCGTTTACAGACTTAAAACTTAGAAAGGAATACAAATTTTGGTTGAATTAAAAACACAGATAGATGCATTTACAACCCAGCTTCAAGAACTCAGGGGGTATCTTTGACCTTGAAGTTAAACAGAAAGAACTTGAAGAACTTGAGAAAGAAGCTTTAAGTACTGAATTCTGGGAGAATACACAAAGAGTACAAACAGTTAATCAACGGATCTCCAATTTAAAAGAGGAAATAAACGAATTTAATCAGTTAGCAAATACAATAGACGATCTCCAAGTTCTCTTTGAATTGGCTATTGAGGAGAATGAACCCGATCTCCAATCCGAAATTGAAACTGGTTTAGCATCTATCGGTCAACAATTTGAGAAAATTGAGCTCAAATTAATGTTGGATGATGAATTTGATGAAAATAATGCAATCATCAATATTCATCCTGGCGCAGGTGGTGTGGACGCTCAAGATTGGGCAGGTATGTTGATGAGAATGCATCTCAGATGGTGTGATCAACACAATTACACGACTGAAGTGGTAGATATTACAAGTGGAGATGAAGCAGGAATTAAAGGAGCAACCATCTTAGTTAAGGGGACTTATGCATTTGGGTATCTCAAAGCGGAATCTGGGGTACATCGTCTCGTTAGACTGTCTCCTTTTGATTATAATAACAAGCGGCATACATCGTTTGCTGCTGTTCATGTAACCCCAGAAATCGATGACAGTGTTGAGGTGGAAATTGCCAATGAAGACCTTAGAATTGATACATATAGAGCAAGTGGCGCAGGTGGTCAACATGTAAACGTGACGGATTCTGCTGTTAGAATTACACATATACCCACTGGAATTATAATCCAATGTCAAAATGAACGATCACAACACAGAAACAGAGAGATTGCAATGAAAGTGTTACGATCACGTTTGTATGAACACTTACGAGCTCAAAGGGATGAAGAGTTAGCCAAACTACAACCTGAAAGAAGAAATATTGATTTTGGCAGTCAAATTAGATCTTATGTTCTTCATCCATATCAACGGGTAAAAGATAACAGAACAAGTCTTGAAACCGGAAATGTTGATGCTGTCTTAAATGGTGATTTGGATATGTTTATTGAGGGATACTTAAAGATGAAACCTACTAAATAAGTAATAAATTCAATAGGAGAATCTCATGCACAGATTAAGAGGTAGTATATACAGTCTAATCATCCTAATGATTATTAATGTTAACACTTATGCAGCCACAATACATGTACCAAAAGAACAATTTACAATACAATCAGGAATTGATGCTGCCAAAGATGGTGATACTGTCTTAGTGGCAGCGGGGATCTATAAAGGAAATGGAAACGTCAATATAGACTTTAAAGGTAAACAGATAATAGTAAAATCTGAGAGTGGACCTAAAAAAACAATAATATCAGGTTCATATACACCCAACACACGTGGATTTAGCTTTACCAACAAAGAGACTAATGATGCTATATTAGAAGGTTTTTCAATTCGTAATGGAGTCCATACAAATGGTGGAGGAATTTACATTCATAATTCTTCACCAACAATTAAGAATTGCTTTGTTGAATGGAATCGTGTTGTGAGAGATGGAAATGGGACTGGAAACGGTGGTGGCATTTACGCAAAGAATTCAGATGTCGTTTTAATGGGATGTACTATTAGCAATAACCGTGCTCCTTACTATGGTGGTGGTATCTTCTTTGAAGGATCGGATGATGATCTTGAACTAATAGTATTGATATATCAACCAACTGTGATTGACTGTACTATTTCGCATAATTCGGGGGATGGAATTCATAGCAAACAAAAAGTACAGACTATCATCAAAGACTCAAAAGTTTCTCAAAATTCAAGGCGGGGTGTTGTAGCCGCTACTTTTCAAAGAGCCGGCACTATCATTACGAACTGTGTAATCTCACAAAACACGGGTGGTGGTGTGGAATGCAACGAATACTCAATATTGGAGATCCGAGATTCTATCATAAAACAAAATACTGGAGAGATCGGTGGGGGAATCTACGGAAGTCCGTCGGCGCTAATTGAGGCTACGAACTGTGTTATCGCTCAGAATATTGCACAGGATTCGGGTGGTGGTGTCGGAATAGAATCAAAATTTGGCGGTACCACCATAACCAATTGTACCATTACACGTAATGTGTCAGAAGAAAGGGGTGGTGGTGTTTACGCATCATTATTTGGCGCTGGTTTAACAATGTTAAACTCTATAGTATGGGGAAATAGTTCTAACGGTACTTATAATGAAATCTTTGGAAGTGGACCAAGAATTATCATAAGAAACTCTGATATCAAGGATGGAATTGAGGGCTTTGTAAAACCACCTGACGAAAAATGGTTAATCTATGAGAATAACATTGAAGTTGATCCGCTCTTCGTAAATCCTGACATTGGAGATTATACTCTTGAACCTAACAGTCCAGCTATAGGAATGGGGGCTAATACATTATCTCAAATTCCAACGAGTGTCAGGTCTCTTGGTAAGAAATGGTTAAGATGGGGAGAACTCAAGCAAAAAACACGTTAGAATGAAATGGATCATACATTATTATAAAAAAATGAAGAAAAAACTCATCTCTAACAACTAATATTACCAAAAGCTACTTTTTTCACATAAACATCCAGTTTGTACATCTTTTTGACGCAAACTATAGTAAACAATGAAATTAATAAAACATTTTTATTCACTCAACTTACGTATGCATCCCAAACCTCTTCTGTAGGAGCGACCTCCTGGTCGCGACCGGGAGGTCGCTTCTACAAGTAAAGTGTCTAATTAAATCTAAAGTTTACTATAAATGTAAAATCAAGGAATCAATGCAATGAATATCTTATGGTATTCACCGTGCTACAAATGTTGGATAATCAACTTTTTTCAGTGAAACACATGGTTTGGATTAACATACCTATATTACGAAGCACAAAATTGATTAAAGATATTTTTTGATGATATAAGTAAATCCTACTTAAAACCATAACTTTTATGGGAAGTATATAATTAGAGAATGAATGATGACTATCTATAAAAACGATCCTAAATACAAACCAAATATAAAAAGTATTTATGTCAAAAAATCAACTATAATATACAGGTTGGAATTGTCAAATTCCGCAAGGAAAACAAAAACACAAAAGCACACTTTATGCAAATTCTTATAAAGTCAATTCAAAGTGAGGTAAAGTCAGTCTATGACAGGGGTGAGAGGGGTAATTTACACCAATTTCAATGACACACAATGTGTCAAAAAGTGTAACTTTTTTCCCTTTTTCGTCACTTTTTCGATATCGGGAAAAACACAACATTTTCACGATTTATCATCTAAGAATTTAGGATTAAAGGTCTCTTTTTCCACCCTAATTGTTTGTCTGTATATTAGGATTAAATATCTGTTTTTTATACATACTTTACCATCAAAATTATCTGTTATCGAAGAGTATTCCCAAGACCAATATATACTCATTATATACAAAGCATAACAATGAGATAATGTTGCAATCTATCAATCAAATACGTGGAATATGTGTCATCCGTCTAATCCAAACACAAGATGGGGAATTCATGTAAAGAGTAATACGTAACCGTAAATTGCATTCATGTTGCATAGATTAGGAAATAAGGGTATAATTAAAAGGTCTATAATATATATGTAAGAGGGGAAGGAGGGTAGATATATGGAAGAATCAAATGACTTAATGCGACAACGAAAAGAAAAAGTAAATGAAATCCGTGAAGCGGGCATTAACCCCTATCCGCATCAATATACGCCAACACATTCAACGACACTCATTCATAAAGAATTTGAAGATGCGGATGATACACCAGATGAAAAAAATAAAGTCACTATCGCTGGGAGGATAATGACAAAACGCGATCATGGTAAAAGCAGTTTTGCACATCTACAAGATAGTGAAGGACAAATCCAAATATACATACGACGTGATAATGTTGGACAAGATGCCTACCAAATATATCGGAAAGTTGATGTCGGGGATATTATCGGATTAAGTGGTATCGTTTTTCGCACACGGACAGGTGAGTTAACTATACTTGCTGAAACAGTCGAATTGCTCTCCAAATCTATAAGACCTCTCCCTGAAAAATGGCACGGTTTACAAGATAAGCAGACAAGGTACAGACAGCGTTATGCGGATCTTATCATGAACCCTGAGGTAAAAGATGTGTTTATCAAAAGAACCCAAATTATACAAACTATACGGGATATGTTAAATGAAGACCATTTCATTGAAGTAGAAACACCTGTCTTACAACCAATTTATGGTGGGGCAAGTGCACGTCCATTTACGACATATCATAATACATTAGATCAACCTTTATATCTTAGAATCGCTAATGAACTATATCTAAAAAGACTTATAGTTGGGGGTTTTGATAGAGTCTATGAATTTTCACGGGATTTCAGAAACGAAGGTATGGACAGAGATCATAATCCAGAATTTACAATGTTAGAACTCTATCAAGCTTATGCTGATTACAGGGAAATAATGGAGTTAACAGAAAATCTTATTGCACAGACTGTTGAAAAAATACACGGTACAACAAAAATACAATACCAAGAGCAAGAGTTAGATTTTACGCCACCTTGGAACAGAATTACGATGGTGGAATCAATACAAAAACACAGTGATTTCGATCCTGATTCCTTATCTGACGACGAACTATACACTAAGTCTGTTAATGCTGGAATTGAATTAGCAGGGGATGAATCAAAAGGGGAAATTATAGCAGAACTGTTCGATACATTTGTTGAAGATCAGCTAATTCAACCCACTTTTATTTATGATTACCCTATAGAAGTGTCTCCTTTTGCAAAAAAAATACCTGAAAATCCTGAGTATGTTGAACGGTTTGAATTCTTTATCGCTGGAATGGAAGTTGGTAATGCATTTAGTGAACTAAACGATCCTATTGATCAACGACAACGTTTCTTAGAACAAGCCAGTAATTTAGAAAAAGGTGATGAAGAAGCTTTTATGGTTGATGAAGATTATCTACGCGCATTGGAATACGGAATGCCACCCACAGGTGGACTTGGAATAGGAATTGATAGATTAACAATGTTATTGACTGATCAATATTCCATTCGTGATGTGATTCTGTTTCCGCAAATGCGTCCGGAAAGTTAAATGCTTACACGACCGATAATACATACAGAAAGACTGATACTACGACCGTTTAACCTTGAAGATGCTTCAGAGGTACAACGTCTGGCTGGTGAAAGAGATATAGCAGCAAACACAGCCGTCATTCCACACCCATACGAAGATGGCATGGCGGAGGAGTGGATTAATTCACACAGACAGGAGAATGAAAAAGGAACTGCACTCAATTTAGCAATTACACTAAAAGATTCAGACGTTTCTCAAGAAACTGATCTAATAGGTGCAATCAGTATAGGTATTGATCTAACAGAAAACATCGGAGAACTCGGATATTGGATTGGCAAACCGTATTGGAACAATGGGTATTGTACTGAAGCGGCAAAAGAAGTACTCAGGTACGGATTTAATGATATTGGTCTAAAGAGTATTCACGCCTTTCATTTAGGACGAAATCCTGCATCAGGGAGAGTATTACAAAAAATCGGAATGCAACATGAAGACTCATTCCTAAATGCAATTGAAAAATGGGGAAAGAAGGAAGATCTCATCAAATATAATATTCAAAGTAATGTTATTAATTCCTAAATTACCATAATCTAAGATACATTATTAGGCTACGGCTGTTATAGAAACTGAATAATTTAATATATGAAATTTGAATGGTTCGTAGCCTCACGTTATTTACTGTCTCGACGAAAACAATCCTTCATTTCGATTATTAGTGTTATATCTATAGTTGGAGTTTCCCTTGGTGTTGCAACGGTAATATTGGTAATTGCTGTCTTAGATGGGGTTGAGCATGGACTCAGGGACAGATTCCTTGCTAATGAAGCACATGTAGCTGTTAGTAAAATAGACAGAGGCTTTTTTGATGATTATGAGAATAGGATAGATGCTATTCAAAAGGTTGATGGTGTAGTCTCTGTATCCCCAGTAGTATATACGCAATCTGCTATTTTTCAGAAGGGAAGCCAACGCATAGAAGATGTAATTTATATTAAAGGAATTGATCCTGAAGTAGAGGATACAGTCACAGGTTTCTCTAAATTTGTTGAAGGATCAGTCGATTTTCAGGATCAGAAGATAATTGATCAAGCAAGTTTTCTCAATGATGAGTCAGTTACTGGTGGTATAGTACTTGGTGCACGTTTAGCAAAAAATCTAAC
Source organism: uncultured bacterium (assembly GCA_964652195.1). Lineage (GTDB taxonomy): Bacteria > Poribacteria > WGA-4E > WGA-4E > WGA-3G > MSPOR6. The sequence goes on from CAZZBB010000025.1 coordinate 9,708, forward strand.
ATTACATAGAGGTGATATACTAAGACTTGTAGTACACTTACAAGAAGATCCTGGTTCCGCTGGAGCATTTCTGCCAAGAATTAGAAATTTTGTTGTAATTGGTTTTTATGAATCAGAATTAGCAATTTATGATAGTAGAATGGCATTTATCCATTTGGATACTGCCCAGAAAATATATCAACAAGAAGGATATATTAATGTAATATTGGTTCGATTGGATGATCCTGAACTTGCACCTACAATTGGAGAAGAACTTATTGATGTTGCTTCCTTCGACATACTTGATATGCCTATTGCAACCACTTGGTTAGATACACATGCCCCACTGTTTGCAGCATTAGAATTAGAAAAAATTGCAACTGTCATTATAGAAGCATTAATTATTTTGGTTGCAGCATTTAACATTGCAAGTACATTGATAATGACAGTAATGGAAAAAACGAGAGATGTTGGCACTCTACGCACACTTGGCGCATCACGTGCGAATATCATGTATATATTCATGATTCAGGGATGTGTTATAGGTATGTTAGGTACACTTCTGGGAACTGCATTGGGATTAGGAGTTTGTAAATTATTGAGTACCAATGTAATTCGTCCTTCAATATGGATAGTATTGGCAACTATAGGACTGTTAATACTCCTACAAATTAGTATAACCTTCAAGTTGATATTATCAAGAACAAAACTAAAGAAAATCGTAATGCTGGTAATTTGGATTGTTGGAATAGCGTTTGTGTTATATTGTTTAGTTGAGCCAATCTCATTAGAGGAATTAGGTTTGAGTGAAATATATCAGATGAATCAACTACCTATAAAAATAAATTGGTTCTTTGTTGGTTTTATTAACCTACTCTCATTTTCTATCTGTTGGTTAGCAACGATCTATCCAGCATTTCAGGCATCCAATATGAGGCCAATTGAAGCGTTGCAATATGAATAATACAGGAATTGCAATCACTCTATTAATGTAAATCTGATGTTATGGAAAAACTAATTAGAGTAGAAAAATTAGAGAAGTCGTTCTTTGATGGTGACTCAGAACTAAAAGTTCTAAAAGGTGTTGACCTTGAGGTAAATAAAGCAGAGATTCTGGCAATTATGGGGGCATCAGGGGCAGGAAAAAGTACGTTACTACATTTAATAGGAACACTTGATCGTCCTACATCTGGTAATATCTATTATGAAGATGAAGATATTACAACCTATTCAGAACGGGAACTTACACAATTCAGAAATACTTCGGTCGGTTTTGTCTTTCAGTTTCATCAATTATTACCAGAATTTAACGCTCTTGAAAACGTGATCATGGGTAAATTAATCTCCAATCGTAAATCAGGATATACTGGAGAACAGAAGCTAAATAGGAATGAAATGAACGATCGAGCCGAAAACTTGCTTGGAAGTGTTGGTTTATCTGAAAGATTAACACATTTTCCAAGCCAACTATCCGGTGGAGAACGACAAAGAGTTGCAATTGCAAGAGCTTTGATGAATCAACCAAAAGTTATCCTCGCTGATGAACCAACTGGGAATATTGACGATATTACCAGTGAAGTTGTATTTGACGTTTTGCTACAGGTCAATGAAGAACTCAATCAGACAATCATTATTGTAACGCATGATTCACGCTTATCAGACCAAACAAGTAGAACGGTAAACCTTGTTGAAGGAAAAATTACATTCTAAGGCAAATTTATAATCTGTATACAGGAAGGTTTAGTGAATGTTGATCTATCTTGACGGAGAATTTGTACCACGTTCGGAGGCTAAGATCTCCGTGTTCGACCATGGATTACTCTATGGTGATGGTGTTTTTGAAGGGATTCGTTCCTATAATGGGAATGTCTTCAAATTGGATGAACACTTAGAGAGACTTTACGATTCCGCAAAATCAATAATGCTGCAAATCCCATTACCAATTGAAGAAATGAAGGAGAATCTACTTGAAACACTTCGACGAAATAACCTTCATGAAGGGTATATTCGTTTAATTGTTACCCGTGGAATAGGAGATTTGGGATTAGATCCAGAAAAATGTCCTAATCCTTCTGTTATAATTATTGCAGACAAGATCACCTTGTATCCTCAGAATTTCTATGAAGATGGATTGGAAATTGTAACCACTTCTATTCGGCGAAACTATCCAGAAGCAATTAATCCTCGAATAAAATCTCTAAACTATTTAAATAATATACTAGCAAAAATTGAGGCTAAGCAATCTGGGTCAGTTGAAGCTTTAATGTTAAACAATGACGGTTACGTAGTTGAATGTACTGGAGATAATATTTTTTGCATAAAAAATGAAGTAATTGTTACTCCACCGCAACATATAGGTATATTAGAGGGTGTTACACGTAATTGTGTAATAGAATTAGCAGAGGAAGCAGGTTTCGAAATTCAAGAACGTGTTTTTACACGACACGACCTATATATTGCTGATGAATGTTTCTTAACTGGTACCGCCGCCGAAGTAATACCTGTTGTAAAACTTGATCAGAGAGTAATTGGGAATGGAAAACCTGGTATAGTCACCCAAAAATTAATCGACGCATTTCAACAATTAGCAAACAATAGTGGAACACCTATATATACTTAAGCAGTTAAACTCAATAGAAATGTAAAGGATGTATTCCTAAATTACTTAAGAAGGAACTTCAAACAATGAACATTAAAAGAGCACCTATTCAAATAATCATTATAAGTATAATTGCAATTTCTATTTCTCCATTTATATGTTTCAATACGTTTGCTGGTCAATCAGAAGATAACATTTATGGACCAAAACCTTCATCAGAAACGAAACAAGAGAATGAAACAGAATCAACTCAAGAAGAATCTCCAATTGTTAATGAATCATTACTCGTTAAAAAGATTGACTTTATTGGAGTACAATCCTTACGTAAGGAAATGTTGCAGACTCTAATACAAACACAAATAGGACACGAAGTATCTTCTGAAATACTTACAAAGGATATTGAGAGTCTTTACAAGGATACAGGATTTTTTTCTGATATGAGGGTCGAAGTTAAACCCTCATCTGATAGTGGTCTTGAAATACAATTTATTTTTGTAGAGAGTCCTAAACTTGAAGGGATTACTATTATTGGTAATGACGACTTGGACACTGGTAAACTAATGGATAAAGTCACCTTAAGGAGATCAGAAATCTACAGTGATCGTCAAAGGTGGGAGAGTGAACGCGCTATCCGCCAATTCTACCATGAGAAAGGCTATTATCTGGTAAGTATTCAAGTTCATGATGATGTAAATAAAGAAGAAAATACTAACCATATAACTTTCGAAATTGATGAGGGGCCACGGGTTCGAATTACTGAAATCAACTTTCTTGGAAATGATCAGGTCAATGCGAAAAAACTCCAGAAAAAAATGAAGACCCGTATCGGAAAACACTTTGATGAAATCCTTTTTGAAGAAGAGGATATAAACCTAAACCTTAGGAATTATTATCAAGATCTCGGTTTTGCTCAAGTGAAAATTCTGGGTCATGAGAAACGTTTTACTGAAGATAAAACTGGACTGATACTCGACATTTCTGTTGATGAAGGCCCTCAATTCGTTGTTGGTACATATATAGTGAAACTTCAAAAGGGAGAGAAAACAGTCTATTCAGAAGATAAGATACGAGCGATGATTGACCCAGCTGAAGGTGAAATATTTAACCGAGAAACTTTCGAAGAATCAATCGCAGAACTACAGCAATCATATCTTGATAAAGGTTATCTTCTATCTGAAGTAAATCCAATTCCCTACTACGATGAAGCCAATGCTCTGGTGAACATCACATTGAATATCAACCAAGGTGATGTGATTATTATCGACGATGTTCCTATTCGTGGCTTAGCAAAAACCAAAGATTATGTCATCAGGCGGGAACTTGATTGGTTAAATATAAAATCAGATGAACTCCTTGATGTAAAAGTTCTTCGGAAGGCCCGTCAACGACTATTCCAAATGGGACCATTCATCCGGGCAGTAGATTTTGTTCCAAGTGATACACGCAATGATAGTCGAAAGAATCTTGTTGTAAATATAGCAGAATCCCCTACAACGGGGACACTTAGTGTTGGAGGTGGATACGGAAGTGAAGGGGGAATCTTTGGTACTGCGGAGATAGGACAAAATAATTTATTTGGAAGAGCATACAGAGTACATCTAAAAGGTGAGTTGGGAACTCGTGATCATCGTACTGCACAAGCAAGTTTCGGTTCACCATGGATTTTTGGGACACCTACACGCTTAAATGCACGTATATATAACAACAGACGGTTTAGACGACATTATAGCACTGTCGGATCCGCTCTCTACCAAAACTTTGAAACGGACCGATATGTTTGGGAAACAAGAGGGGCATCAGTTTCACTCGGACGACCTATCAGCTACGATATTGATCTGTCTGTAAGATTCCGAAACGAATACGTACTAATAGAAATACCAGATAGAGAGCCATCTAACCGGTCCACACGGAGTATTCTATTCGCAGTAGGACGAGACACGCGGGACTATCGGACTTCTCTTTATGATCCAATGGGTGGAAGTTCGAGTAGTATATCTTATGAATACTCAGGGGGACTATTAGGAGCGGATAACCAGTTTCAGAAGTATACAGTGGATGTAGGTTCATTCTACAGTCCTTGGTGGAACCATGTTTTTGCTGTCCATTCACGGGCAGGTTATATGATTAGCAGAAGTAGTGATAATAGGGAACTCTACTACGAAAGATTTTATTTAGGTGGGGTTGATACTGTCAGAGGATATGAAGATTATGAGATTTATCCGGATCCAGATGAAAATGAGAAGTATAATCCTTTTGGTGGTAATAAAGTGTTTTTTGCTAATTTTGAGTATCGCATTCCTGTTTCTCCACAACTCACCACCGCTCTATTCTTTGATGTTGGACAAGTTTGGGATGAATCAGTGATGAATCCATTTAACCAAATTAATCTAAAACGTGGTGCAGGGGTCGAAGCACGACTACAAATGTTAGGTATGTTAGCACGCTTTGGCTGGGGTTATGCTTTTGACAGGCAAACTAGACCGCCACAAGGCAGATTTTATTTCACGATTGGACCAGGATTTTAAGAGAATTATAATTACTTAGTTTACTATTCTAATATTGAAATTTACTAAGCAGAGACTATAGGAAAGGTGTTCTGCTATAAAAGGATTTCTTATGAAAAAGTATGTTTTAATTTTATGCTCAATTATGCTATTCAGTATGTTGAGTGGTAGTATTGGACAAGAAGGTTTTAAATTTGGTGTTGTGGACACACAGCTTGTTTTGGATAACTATGGGAAATTTAAGGATGCAAATGAAATTCTCCAGACTGCGGATAAACGGTTGAGAGACAAGCTTGAGGGGTTATTTCAAGAAATTAGAACTTTACAAGAAAAATTAACAAAAACAGAACTATTCCTTGAAAAACCTCAGACTGAAGAACTACAAAACCAAATTAAGACTAAAGAAGATGAATTCATGCGTGAAAGACAAGCTGGTGAACAAGCCTTGTTGGATAAGCAAAAAGAACTAATGGAACCAATCCTGAAAGAAATTGAAGAATTGATTAAAAAGACTGGAAAAGAACAGAATTATGATCTGATCATTAGTAAACAAGCAGCACTATATTACAATGAAAGGTATGATATCACTGATAGTCTGATTGAAACTATAAATAAATTGCCAGAGAATAACGCTGAAAAGAAACCTGCAAATGAATAGATTTATTTGTTTAGCATGAACATCCGTGAAGCGAGGTGAAATATGAGCATCAAACTCAAAGATATATGTAAACACCTTGGTGGTGATCTTTCTGGGGATGGAGAGATTGAAATTACGGGTGTATCTGGCATTAAGGAAGCTGAACCAAATCAAATTACCTTCGTAGCGAATGCAAAATATCTTAGTGCTATAGCAACAACCCAAGCTTCAGCAATCATCATAGGGAGAGGAGTATCAGGAAATGGTAAAGCAACAATATGTGTGGATAATCCATATTGGGGTTTTGTAAAGGTCCTGGAATTGTTTGCCTGGGATACTGAAACTGTACCTCAGACAGGTATACATGAGACAGCAATATTAGGTGAAAACGTCTCTATCGGTGAAGGTGTAACTATAGAACCATTTTCTGTGATCGGGGACAATGTAGAAATTGGTGATGAGACAATTATTAAGCCTTATGTCTACATAGGTCCAGATAGCAAAGTAGGCAAAAACGGATTAATATATTCACAGGTGAGTATTCGAGAAAATGTGACTATTGGGGATAATGTCATTATACATTGTGGGGCTGTAATTGGTAGTGATGGATTTGGATTCACACCAGATCCGTCCAATAATAGTCCGTACAAGATTCCACAGATTGGAACTGTAGTTATTGAGGATAATGTAGAAATTGGGGCAAATACCACTATAGATCGGGCAACTATTGCTGAAACACTCATAAAGAGTGGATCAAAACTCGACAATCTTGTTCAAATTGCTCACAATGTAGTTATTGGAGAAGATTGTTGTTTAGCTGCACAATCTGGTATGGCTGGTAGCAGTACTCTTGAAGATAGGGTTAACATTGCAGGACAATCAGGTGTGGTAGGACATTTAACAGTAGGTGAGAATAGTGTCCTCTATGCAAAATCCGCAATTACTAAAGATGCACCACCAAATAGCCAACTTTCCGGGTTTCCTGCCCGTCCACATAAACAGGAATTACGGTTTCAGGCAGCAACACGAAAATTACCAGCACTCATGCATGAATTTAAACATCTTCAAAAGAAGGTAGTAGAACTTGAAGAAAAGTTAAAAGCTCTTGAACATACAGATGACTAATATCTAACCAACCCCAACACTTATCACCCCAAAAAGATTGCCACACTTCCTCTTCTCCTCACCGTCTATTTACAACAAGTAATCCATAAGAATCAAATACATTTTATCGTATTGATATGAAACAGATTCTATCGTATATTGAATTGTCTCGTCCTCTCAATGGTGTAATTGCTTTTGTTTCAGCATGGTTAGGAGGTATGTTTGCAACCAATAAAACCTTGGAAACCATCACAGATACTCGACTCTTTCTGGTATCTATAGCTGCATTATTATTATTGTCTGCTGGAAACGCAATTAATGATTATTGTGATTATATAACAGACAAGATTAATAAACCAAATAGACCCATACCATCTGGGAGGATAAAGAGAATAAATGCATTAATATTTGCACTAATTCTAATGAGTATTGGAGTTCTAATAGGACTATACATAAATTTCTACGCTTTCTGTATTGCAATTATAGTTACTCTTTTACTGATATTCTATGCTAAATGGCTAAAGAGAACTCCTTTCTTAGGAAACATAGTAGTTAGTTGTTTGACCGCTATAACCTTTATATCGGGAGGGGTGGCTATTGGATCGATAAAGGGTACTATCATACCAGCAATTTTCGCGTTTTTATATACTACTGCACGGGAAATCGTAAAAGACATTGAAGATATTGAAGGAGATCAGAAAACACAGGTTAAAACATTAGCTATTATCAATCCAAAGCTTGCTGTAAATATAGCATTGAGTTTCATGGGTTTTGTTGTTTTTTTCAGTCCAATACCTTATCTAATTGGATTTTATTCTTGGCATTATCTCCTCCTAATAATATTCGGGGTTGATATAATGCTTATCTATTTAGGATTACGACTCTGGAAAGATTCATCAAATAGTAATTGTGCTTTTATTCAACGTTGTATGAAATGGGACATCTTTATTGGATTGGGTGCAATCTATCTGGGATCTGTAATGAATGTATAAAGAGGTAGGACATCCTACTTATTGTCCTGATTAAATTGGTAAACTACGAACAGGTTACAGCATTCTTAGATAATCAGAACTCCGAGTGTAAGTGGATAAATAGATTTACACAATCTTATCATATCTTCACTCATACAGGAAAATGGGATCATGAATATCAGATATATACATCTGGATGGAAAGAAATAGAAGGAGTTATGATTCTTCGTTCAGAACCTGAGGAAAATGCTGACTATAATGTAATATTAAGTGCTAAGACTGAACGTAGTTTACGAGAATTGCTTTTGAAATTTCCAAGAGGTCGTATTGGTAATTTTTCATACACTAATACTTGGATGAAATCCAGATGTGAAGACATACTGACATATAATAACGATCAATCTACAAATGGATATATATTTCAAGGTATGAAAAGAGGCAGTGAAGTTAGTGTAGAAAATAGAACCATAGAAAAGAAAAAAGATTCAATTGTTGCAGAAATTCGTAAATTATCTCAAGAAAAAGGGAGAATTGAATTAAATCAATTCATGGTTGAAGGTGATCTGTTGGTAAACCGCGCTTTCAAAGATGGCTTACCTATAGAATCTATAATATATACTTCTAAATATATTACATCCCAGGGTGGAAAGAGTTTTCTAAAGGAAGCATCAATGGATAATATATCCATCTATAATGTTAACGATGGTGTTATGGGTTCAATCACAAAAACCCGTCCAGTTCCCCCATTACTGGCTTCAATACATTACAATTACGCTCCATTTATGTTAGATACTGAAGAACTTAACTTTCAATATTCACCAAATTGTATGCTATTAATTGCAGAAAATATTGAAAATCCTGATAACTTAGGTATGACTATACGGACTGCTGATGCAGCAGGTGTCTCTGCAATATTGATTACTGGGGATGGATGCAGTCCATTTCATAAGAATTGTATACGTGCATCACGTGGAGCTATTGGTCGTATTCCATTATTCCATAGTCCATCATCAGTATTAGCAGTTGAAGAATTAATCCGATCTGGATGGAAAGTATACGGGGCTACCTCAAATACAGATAACGACTACTATGGAATGGAGATGTCATATCCTAATTCAGTGATTGTTGGAAATGAAAATACTGGAATACTACCTGAAACATTGGAGAAATGTACGGATATAATTAGGATTCCAATGGCACCAGGACAGTCTTCTTTAAATGTTGGTGTTGCTGCAGGAATTCTCCTATTTGAAGTTTCACGCCATAAACAACCTAATCAATCCAACTTACCTATGTATTGATCTTTCAATCAAGATTTTAAATTGAAGGTAGTTTTACAATATGATAAAATAGGATTTATAAGATCTTGGTTTAAAAATACTCATCATTAATACAAGAGGAAAAATCATGAGAATATTCATTCTATGCATAATGTTAAGTCTGGTGATTTCTTTAGTGTCTGCTGAAGAAGCACCAAAGCAAGATTCTAATACTGAACATGTGAAATCATGTACTGAAAATCTACACGAAATTGGCAAAGCAATCCAATCCTATAGGGAGGAACACGGAGAATTTCCAAATTGGCTTTCAGAACTTCATGCTCAACATTTGTCGGATAAAAACATACTTATCTGTCCTGCAGACAATAATGACGGGAAGGTGCTCTACTCTCGAGCTGTTGACCCCAATTTACCTGTAAGCTATAACTATGAGTTTTACTCTGGACAAAGAAAGGTTGTGGAGGAAAACCGTATCATGTATGGTGATGTAGTTCCACTTGTTCGTTGTATGCATCACTTAAATAAAGATGGGTTTACCTTAAGTTTAAGTTTTGAAAATAAGGTGAACCAATTACCATATCAATGGAATAGTTCGCTGATAGAACTCTATGGGAGTGTTGAGAATGCGATTAATTCGTTAGAGGAAGGTTTTGAGAAACAACCAAAAAATACACGATTCTTCAATGTATATCCAATTCTCGTAAAACTATATGTCGATGCTGCACGACTTGATGATGCAGATAATCTCATTAAACACTATAAGACACTAATAAAGACCAATAACTATTCGCACCAACTTTATTTAGGTGATATGCTCAGAAATATGAACCGCCAGGATGAGGAACTTGAATTGTATCTGGAATTCGACAAAGAATATCCAAAGAATCGGTTTGTATTAGAGAGAATATCAAACATATACAAGGGGCAAGGGAAAGAAGAATTAGCCTTGGAATACAGAAAGAAATATGTACCAGGATTAGCATACATTGGAAAGATGGTGCCAGATTTTAACACAACAGATCTTGATGGCAAGCCAATATCCATTGAAGCATATCGTGGAAAGGTTATATTGGTTGATTTTTGGGCGGTATGGTGTGGACCTTGCATTGCCGAAACCCCTAATATGAAGAAGGTATATGATGCCTATAAGGATAAAGGGTTTGATATTATTGGGATAAGTCTTGATAATGATGAAGCAAATCTAAGACAATATCTCAAAAAGAATAACATTACTTGGCGACAAGTATTTAGCGGAAAAGGATGGGATAGTCCGGTAGCAAGACAGTATGGAATATATAGTATCCCAAATATGTGGCTTATTGATAAAGATGGGAAATTAATATCCAATAATGCCAGAGGGAAAAAATTAGAGAGTTTGGTCGCTGAAGCATTGAATGATAAGACAATAGAATAGTTGAACGGGAACCTATTGATTGGAGTGGCATTCTTTTTACAAGGATTCCACTCCTACCCATACTGGTTGGTACTATATCCTATAGGTATTCATGAATGTAAATGAAAATTGTAGTCTTAAGTGATAAAAGACCTGGGCATTATAAACAATCTTCGGGTATAGTACAAAACCTAACAGAATATAATATTGAATGGCAGGACATACGATTCCGTCAAAAATGGCGTGACAACCTTTTACGAATTTTCATCTGCATATTCGGTGGGTTTTCCCTACCGACGCCATTCATAAAATCCCTCCTTGAATGGAGTCTTCACTCTACTGACTATAATTCTCTACTCATAAAAGACAATGTAGATATTGTATTGTCTACAGGTTCATCTCTTGCTGCAATAAATCTCCTTCTGGGCAAACTCTATCAGGCTAAAACCATTACTTGTCGAAGACCATCCCCGATAGGAGTACGAAATTTTGATCTTGCTATTCTACCAATGCTATCATGCTATAAAGATAAGAAACAGAAAAATGTGTGTAAAACCATCGGAGTGCCAAACCCTATCTCTCCTGAAGTTCTAAATGATAATAGAGATGATTATGCAATAAATTTAAACTTGGATAGACGTAAATGTATAGGAATATTAATTGGGGGGGCGGATAAATCTGAGAATATCACAATAGAAGATGTAATACAACTATATGAAACCATTGATTCAGCTGTAAGGCAACTGAATTTGCAAATTCTACTTACAACATCACGACGTACTCCCCCAGAAGTCACCGACTACTTAAAATTAAAGTTGGAAATAACGGATTGGTGTTCACTTTTTATTGAACCAAACTCCGCATCTATAATTGATGATCCTTATGAAGCAATACTTGCATTAAGCGATCTTATTATCGTTACTGGGGACAGTTTTTCGATGGTATGTGAAGCAGCGAGTAGTGGAAGAAGGGTAATTGTTCTACCTATGACTCTTAAGGCTATAAGAGAACCGAGAAGATATAAAGTATATAGATACATGGAAGAAAATATGATGATAACTTTAAGCAATAGGAATGAGCTTAGTCGACATATCAAAGAAGAATTCCACAGTGATACCTCAAATAAAACACTACAAGATACTGAAATAGCAGTGCGAGAAATACGGAAACTATTGAAATCTAACAAAGAATTAATGCAACAAATTGATACTCATAATAGCAAATAACAAAGAAAGGAGGTACATGTTCCTCCCTTCTTGTATCAAGTAATACTGAAACTTTTTCACATTTTGTTAATTCATTTCGACTTCAATATCTGCTAATATATGTTCATAATACCCAGAACCAAACAGATAACCATCATGCCGAATTGCCCAAGTCCGTTTCAATTCAACTGTCATATTCTCAGGATTCGGCCACATATACTCTACCCATAAACCTGTACTCGTGGCTTTGGCAATATTTTCACCAACCGGTGTACCATCATCTCCTATTACATTCTTTAGATCGGTTCCTATAAAATCAGGTCTTGGAGCATGTGCAACAAAACTATCATTCACACCTGTAATAAATACATACCACTGTCCATCAATATTCGCTTTATCATTGTAATAGGTTGCTGTTTCTTCCATACCTATTGCTTCATACAATGCTATAGCTTGTAAAACAATTTCACGGGTGAATGCTTCTGGATTATCTTTTGTAGCTTTTACAACAGTTGATGGATCCGGTGTCCATGGCACATAATATCCTGTCGAAAAAATATAACCATCGTACCTAACTGACCAAGTACGTTTAATTCCTAACTTGTTAGTTTCAGGATTTGGCCATAAATATTCTGTCCAAAGACCACTTTCTGTAGCCATTGCTATATTTTCACCTAATGGTGTTCCATCAATACTGTCAATTTCTTTAATATCTTTACCAAGGAAATGTTGTGCCAATGGATGGGCAACAAATATATCATCTTTATCTGTAATGAATACATACCATTGACCATCTACATTCACAGGATCATGATAAAAGGTTGCTGTAGCATCAGCACCATCGGTTTTATATTTATCAATCGCTTGTTGAACAAGTGCGATTGCGTAGGTTTCGGGTATATCTTTTGTAGGTATTTCAGTTTGTTCAACAGAATCCATTACAGACTTGGTTATATTCTCACACCCAATTAAACTTAGAGCTGCAAAAGAAAAAATTAGCAGTATTACAAATTTCTGTTTCAATATTGACTCCTTTTATGTCATAAATTATACAAATAAATATTATTAAACAAGAATAATTGTATAATCAAAATTATGGAATGTCAAATTGTTAATACACATGTATTCAATTTTATGTTAGTATAGTTATAGTCTCATAATTGGAAGAATATGTAAACTATGAATATATTCGAATCTAACTCATCATTGGAGATATAAATGGCAGATACATTAGCAATTTCAGGGGGAACTCCTGTTCGGAACACAGAAACTCACCCATGGCATACATGGCCTCAGAACACTTCAGAGGAATGGATTTCTAAAGTAGAACCATTACTTAGAGATGTATATTTAAGTAGCAATGAAGGTTCAGGTGGGGCAATGATACCTCGTTTCTGTGAACTGTATGCATCTTATACAGGAACAAACTACGCACTCTTTATGCCTCACGGAACGGATTCTATCAGTGCCGCAATAGCAGGCGCTTTGGATTTGGATGGCTTCAGTGATGGTGGTGAAATCATCGTTCCAAACTATACATTTGTGGCAACCGCAAGTGCAGTTTTGGAACGAAGGTGTACCGTTGCTTTTGTTGATATATCTCCTGATACATTTACAATTGATCCTCAGGCTGTAGAGGATGCAATCACACCTGAGACAAGGGCAATTCTTCCTGTCCATCTTGGTGGACACCCCGCAGATATGGTGACATTACAAGAAATAGCCAAAAAGCATGAGTTATATTTGATTGAAGATTGCGCACAAGCACACGCAGCAGAATACCAAAATAAGAAAGTTGGTAATCTCAGTCATGTAGGAGCATTCAGTTTCCAAGCATCAAAAAACCTAACTTCTGGTGAAGGAGGTATGGTAACAACAAATGATAAAGATATCCATGACCGAGTCTGTGCATTTATGAATGTAGGACGCGCCCCTGGCGGGGCCAGATGGGAATATCCTCGGTTAGGATGGAACTACCGACCTTCAGAATATCTCGCAGCCATACTACTTGTGAGATTAGAACTACTTGAAGCACAAACAGATCTTAGAAATCAAAATGCTGAATCTCTATCTAAAGCATTGAAAACTATTCACGGTATAACTCCCCCAATACATGCATCATGGGTAACAAAACACGGGTATCATTTGTATTGTATGAAATATAATCCCGATGGATTTGGTGGGAAATCACGTGAAGATTTCGTCAAAGCACTCTCAGCCGAAGGTATACCCTGTTCAATTGGATATCGTTCACCATTGTCAATGGAACCAGGTATGGCACACGTTGGGGAGAAGTATCCTGATCTAATTCGTACCTTACCCTGTCCAAATACAGAATTAGTCTGTAACGAAAGTGTTTGGTTGTTCCAAAACCTCTTACTTGGTTCTAAAATGGATATGAATCAAGTAGTTGACGCAGTAATAAAAATACAGAATGCTTGGAAGTAATACTCTATTATTATGGTTTCATGTTGATTACGGGTACATAATTCAATCAATCTGATGCAAGAACAGTTTAAAAAACCGATTCTCGTTTACGACAATGATTGCGACTTCTGTAGATACTGGATTGCAAAGTGGCAACATATCACACATGACATAATTGAATATATTCCCTATCAAGAAGTTGCATCAGATTTTCCCAATATACCCCTTTCTTCATTCCAATCGTCAGTCCAATTAATACTCACTGATGGACAGGTTTATTCAGGTGCGGAGGCAGTTTTTCGTGCTTTGAATAATAAAATTTTGCTTTGGAGTTACACAAAACTAAAGTTGTTTTCTGTTCTAAGTGAAGTGTCATACCGATTTATTGCTAATAACCGCTCACTATTCTCAGCATTAACACGATGGTTATGGGGAACACATAATGATAGAGTTACATTTTCATTTTCTCGTTGGGTATTTCTAAGAGGACTCGGGTGTATCTACCTAATTGCTTTCCTGTCACTATGGGTTCAAATACATGGGTTACTTGGGAGTAATGGGATACTACCTGCTGAACGATATTTAACAAATATACATCAACAGTTAGGATTAAAATCCTATCATCTTTTTCCTACACTCTTCTGGCTAAATTCTTCCGATTTATTCTTACATATACTATGTATGGTAGGGGTTGGGCTTTCACTATTACTAATTGTTGGATATATACCAACCTTTTGCCTAACAACCCTATGGTTTCAATATCTATCACTCGTAACTGTCGGTCAAGTCTTTCTCAGTTTTCAATGGGATGTATTACTACTCGAAACTGGCTTTTTAGCCATCTTCATTTCTTGCCTTAGAGTAAAAGATAAAATAAATGTTACTTCATTATACCATACATTATATATGTGGTTATTACGATGGCTTTTATTCCGCTTAATGTTCGCTTCAGGTTACGTAAAATTAGTCAGTGATGAAGTTTGGCGTAACCTCACAGCACTCAACTTTCACTATGAAACCCAACCATTACCCACATTGTTTGGGTGGTATATACACCAATTGCCAGAGTGGTTTCAAAAGGTTTCAACATTCTTTATGTTTGGTGTTGAACTTGTCATACCATTCCTGGTTTTTGCCCCTCGTAGACTTCGTACCTTTGGATCTTTCATTCTCATTGGTCTACAACTATCCATTATACTGACAGGTAATTACTGCTTTTTTAATCTACTTACTATACTAATATGTCTTATACTTATAGACGACATCGCTTGGAAAAGAATAATTCCAAATAGGTTCCTACAAGCTAAACCGTTCGTTAATAAATCCCTAAGAACTACCAGTCGGATTTGTCTGGTGTCTTTAGCAATTCTACTTTTCTCTTTTAGTTGTCTTAGATTTACCGGTCAGCTGTTTCCTGATACTAAGATTAGAGAATTAGTTTGGAAAACACCGTTACAATGGATTACTCCTTTTCATTTTGTTAATACCTACGGTCTTTTTGCTGATATGACAGAAACACGTCCTGAGATTGTAATTGAAGGCAGCAATGATAGGATTACTTGGATACCTTATGAATTTCGATGGAAACCGGGGGATTTAACAGAATCACCAAAATGGGTTGCTCCACACCAACCGAGATTGGACTGGCAAATGTGGTTTGCAGCACTCAGAGGAAATGTGAGAAACACACCTTGGTTTCTAAATTTAATGGAAACATTGCTAAGAGGCAATCAAGATGTGGTAAAATTATTGAAAGAAAACCCTTTTCCAAACGCACCTCCACAATATTTACGCGCAATTTTATACAATTACGAATTTACCGATATTGAAACGAAGAAGACTCAAGGCAAATGGTGGAGCAAAGAAAAAATAGGTATATACTGTCCAATAATATCACTTCGTTAGGCATCAAAATAAAATCATAACTATATTAGGAGAGAAAATGCAAAGTGAATTTATATCGGTTGCATTAGATGCAGCCAAAAAAGCTGAAGATGTCATCCTATCATACTACAATGGAGATATTAATGTTGAGTTAAAAGAGGATGAAACACCGGTTACCTATGCAGATAGAGAAGCTGAAAAGGTAATCAGAGAAACAATTAAACATTCTTTTCCAGATCATGGATTCTTGGGTGAAGAATATGGTATTGAAAAAGGGGATTCACCTTATTTATGGATAATTGACCCTATTGATGCTACGAAGAACTATATACGGAAAATCCCAATTTTCGGTACACAAATCGCATTAATGAAAAATCAAGAATTAATCGTTGGTGTCTCAAATGCACCACTATTAAATGAAGTGTTATACGCAGAGAAAGGAAATGGAGCATTCCTAAACGAAAACCGAATCAATGTATCAGTTATTAAAGAACCGAATGATGCAATGATCTGTCATGGTGGTATAAAATGGTTTGTTGAAAGAGGTACATTCTCCGGAATATACAACCTTATCAACGATACCGCTCGAAGTAGAGGGTTTGGAGATTTTTATATGTACCATCTTGTGTCTTCTGCAAGAGCAGATGCTGTGATTGAAGCAGCGATTAGTATTTGGGATATAGCTGCAATTACTGTAATAGTACGCGAAGCAGGAGGGACGGTAACAGACTTACAAGGAAATAATATTACAATTGATACAAATTCACTTTTAGCTACTAATGGAATTCTACATAATGGAATACTAAGTTATTTTCAATGATACTATTTTCACGGAATTTTCACATTATTTCGTAAAACTCATACATCTTTTGTAGATCCATCTTCATCGGTTTCCTATTTCTTGATATATATACTCTTACGGTGTATAATGATACTCATTTAACATTGTAATGGGACGTCTAAATCCAAAGAACATTATGCGAGAAAAAATAATACCAGATAAACTGGTAGTTTTAACATTTGATGATGGTTGTAAGTCTCAAGCGAACTTCGTCGGGCCATTATTGGAAAGTTACGGTTTCGGAGCAACCTTCTATATTACGGAAGGACTTGGATTCTTAAATAATAAAGAGGCATATATGACATGGGAAGAGGCATTATCCCTACATGATGCAGGATTTGAAATCGGTAACCACACACAACATCACCGAAATGTATCCACTCAATCTAAAAATGAACTGACAGAAGATCTACTACATATTGATAAACGGTGTGAAGAATATGGTATATCAAAAACTACTACATTTTGCTATCCAGGATACAATTATTCAGATGAAGCAGTTCAAGTCGTTAAAGACTACGGTTTTCATTTTGCAAGACGCGGGATTGCGCCAGAATTCCCATACGATTCTGAAGGTGGTAGAGGACCTGCCTATAACCCATCAATACATGATCCTCTCTTAGTTCCTACTACAGGCGCATCAGGACCAAATTGGAATTTCGACGATTTCAAATGGGCGTTAGCTCAAGCCACGGATGGTAATATAGCCATCTTGACTTTTCATGGAGTACCGGATATAGAACATCCGTGGGTACATACAGAACCTGACACGTTTGAAACATACATGGCATATCTTGCCGAGAACAACTTCAATGTCATTGCCCTCCGAGATTTATCAAGCTATATCCCATAATATAACGTGAATTCGATGTAGGAGAATTAAGGCTTCTAATCCATAAATTCTACTTCACAACTACAGTATCTTCGGTTTCCTGCTAAACACTATAAGCTATTGGTGTTGATTTCCCACACCGATGCACTATCTGACTTATACTAAACACACATAAGAATATGTTTGTATTCCAACTGTAAATGTTGTATACTTATTAGGCTTTTCTGACACATCAAAATTACGTATAGTTATTTTATAGTTTTATTCTAATCCTTGATATTTAAAGTACTAATATTAACTTTGGACATTCCGTATCTACATAATATTTGATACGTATTAATTCATTGGTTACGGTATTATGTTTATCTCTATCAGAGACGAGTGAATATTACCAACGTAACATAATTTATCGATATTATATAAGGATTACATTAAATGACATCAATTGTTTGTATGATGTAATGAAGTGCACAGTACATACACTTGTGTCGATTTTGCGTTCATGTTAAAAGAAATTACAAATAATGTTACCCGATGGGACACGTACATATTCCAACATATATTTGGCTGGGGTGATAGGAGATTTCTTACCCGTTACTTCCGTATACTGTCTTGGAGTGCTAATGGATATCTATATCCGTTAGTAGCAATGTATGTAATACTTACATTTGAAACATCAATAACGAAACCTTTCTTACTTTCTGCCGCAGTCGCATTCCCAATAAAGGGTATTTTTTACCATTTGATAAAGCAAACTCTAAAACGTGATCGTCCTTACCAAAAAATTGATGAAATTACATTTAGAGTCCGACCACCAGATCGTTTCAGTTTTCCTTCCGGTCATACTGCTTCGGCATTTCTTGTTATGACTCTGTTATCAAGTTTCTTCCCTATTCCAATCTTGCATTTTACAACATTTATCTGGGCTTCCATGGTTGGTGTCGCCCGAGTGTATTTAGGTGTTCATTATCCTACCGATGTCCTTGCTGGTTCAATGCTCGGTATACTCTCAGCAGAATTTGCTATGTTGATTGTTCAATAAATTGCACATAATTTAACCGATAATATGTAAAGTATTTAGAATACTGCGAAATAGAGACTAAAGTCAGTTAATTAACTTATATCTAACAATCAATCTTCTTGGTAATCTACGCAATTAATTAAATAAAACCTATTGTAGTTTTATTTCCTATGGTGATCGGTATTTTCATAACTATGGATTTACGACAACATCGTATTTGAATTCCATATCTCTCAATATATACAATTATTCCTAATTTAGGATTTACTATTATCAAGTATGCTGTAAAGGTTTGTAAACTATGTATAGACATTTTTTTACATTTACTATATTTCTTATTTCTTTCTTCCTTTGTATACAGAACATCTACGGACAACAAGAAAATCCAGATTCTTTGTTGCCATCAAATGCTGTTAAACGGATAGGAAAAGGATTTCTATATGACCTTGAATACTCACCTGACGGATCAAAACTTGCTGTTGCGACTACTTTAGGTATTTGGATTTATGATACTACTAATGGAAATGAACTAAACCTATTAACCGGTCATACTCAAGGTGTAAGTTCAGTATGTTTCAATTCTGATGGAAGAATACTTGCAAGTAGTAGTTACGATGATACTATCCGTTTATGGGATATGGAAACAGGGAAATTCATAAGAAAGCTTTCTGGGCACGACAGTAATGTCTATACAGCGGCATTTAGTCCTGATGATCGTACCATTGTCAGTGGCAGCAGGGATGAAATGATAGGATTTTGGGATGTCGAAACCGGTAATTTAGATAAGACTATTACAGGACATGTAGACGGAGTCTATGGGGTTAGTTATTCCCCTAATGGAGAAATTTTGGCAAGTTATGGAAGTAATGAGAGGATTAATCTTTGGAATACAGAAACTGGGGAATTTATCAATACGCTGAATCCAAAATATCATCCTACCTTAGTTGGATCAACTGGAATTGAAGCAATAGTATTCTCTCCAGACAATACCACTCTTGTATCTGCAAGTAGTAATGGAACAATTCGAGTATGGGACCTTAACAAGCAAAAATTAAGTCAGACATTTGAAACAACTCAAAGTGAGGTATATGCAGTCAGCTTCAGTCCTGATGGACAAACACTGGCAATAAATGGGCCTCTCAATAATGAAAACACTATTCAAATATGGGATATATTCACAGGAAATCAGATATCAACTCTCAACGGACACACTGATAGAGTCGCATCATTAGCATTTTCAACCGATGGAAATTCCTTAACCAGTTATAGTTATGATAATACCATACAATTTTGGGATGTTAAGAATGTAACTCAAATACGAACTATTACAGGTCATAATAATGGAGTTATTCTATCTGTCATGTATTCATCGGATGGAAAGACTGTGGCATCTTTTAATCATAGAGGAATTATACAGGTATGGGATACAAGTACATATAATATGATAAGTAGTATAAAGGTAAATTTTAAGTCGTTTAGGTGCGTTGATTATTCATCGGATAGCCTAACATTTGCTTTTGGTCATAATAATGGAAAGATAGAAATAATCAATAGAATTTCAGGAGAAAATACACATACAATCAAGAACGCACATACAGGAATTATCACATCTGTAGCATTTAGAGAAGATACAAGAATACTTGCAAGTGGTAGCTATGACAAGATGGTACGTTTATGGGATGTTAATACTGGCAAACTAATAGATACGTTAGCTGGTCATGAATATGCAGTCCAAAAAGTAGAATTTTCTCCATCAGGAGATATACTGGTTAGTGGGGGTAGTGATGGTATCATATATTATTGGGATGTTAAAACTGGAAACCCTGTCAGAACAATAGTTGCCCACACAGATCGGATTGAAAATATCTCATTTTCAAAAACAGGAGATAAACTTGTAACTTCTTCTGATGATGATACTATTCGATTATGGGATGTTTCTACAGGCAGCTTATTGAGAACAATTTCACCGAATAGGAACATCTATTCTGTGAAATTTTCTCCAGATGGAAAGACATTAGCGAGTTCACACCTACGAGCAGTTTTTCTTTGGAATATTTCTACAGGTGAATTTATAAATATGTCCACAGGACATAGTAGAGCTATTTACGGATTGGCATTCTCTCCTGATGGGAAAACATTGATAAGTGGTAGTCATGATCACACGATGATTGTAAGAAAAATAAATCCATGAAACAATTCAATAAGTTGACAACCTTAGATATTTACAATATGACAACTTCTCATAAATTGAAATAGAGATAGTACTGATTTGTGAATACTAATGAGTATTATTCTCTTTCAAATAACAATATAATTTTCTATGAAATATCTTAATTTCCTACTAATTACATTCGTTCTTTTATGTTTAACCCTATCCATAAATGAGACATATAGTCAATTAGATCCCCAATTAAATCTTCCTTATGGGGCAATTGCACGGATCGGGACAGGACGTGTATATGATATAGAGTATTTCCCAGATGGGACAAAACTGGCAGTTGGTAGTAGTATTGGAATTTGGATCTATGATGTTCAAACTGGTGAACCCCTTGACCTGCTGAGAGGACATACCGGTCCTGTAAATACAATTGTGTTTAGTCACGATACAAATACAATTGCTTCTGCAAGTGACGATAATACCGTAAGGTTATGGGATGTACATACTGGTAAAACATCTGACACATACTTCCAACACCCTGATGACGTTAATACTGTTGCATTCAGCATGGATGGATCAAAACTCGCTACCGGTGGGGATGATAATAGTGTCAGACTATGGGATAGATACTCTGGAGAACTAATATCTATACAAGAAGAACATATAAGAGATATAAATACTGTGATTTATTCTCCAGATGGGAAATTACTGGCAAGTGAAGCAGCGCAGAGTGATACATTCATTCGTATTTGGGATGCAGCTACTGGTGAATATCTATTTGCAATTAACGAAAATGCTTGGGTTGAAGCTATCGACTTTTCTCCTGATGGGAGTATTCTGGTTAGTGCAACAAGATCAGGAGAAGTGAATTTATGGGATGTAAAATCATCTCTCCTTCTTAGAACTTGCGATATGAAGGATTTTGGAAATGTAGTTATCAACAGTATAGAATTTTCTCCTGATGGGAACACAATTGCTGGTGGTGTGTATGGGAAAGCAATAGCTCTTTGGCAAACCTCTACAGGTAAACTTATTAAGACAATTAACCCGATTGACTCTGTAACTGTTTTTACATTTTCTCCTGATGGTAAAACTATAACACTCGCAATGGAAGAAGGACTAATACAGTTTTGGGATTTGAACACAAAAACGCTAAAAAAGACTATTCTTGGACATATACCAAGTGTTACATCAGTTGTCTGTTCTCCAATTAATAACATTCTTGCAAGTGGTAACAGTCTATATATAAACTTCTATGATTTTGAAAAAGGAAAACACATTAAGACAATCAGTGGACCAAATTCTACGTTGAGATCGGTCGCATATTCGCTTGACGGAAAGATACTTGCATCCGGTGGAGATTCACGATATATCCGTTTATGGGATGTCGAATCAGGAAGATTCCTCGGTTCATTTAAGGGACATACACGCGATGTAAATACGGTTGCTTTCTCACCTGATGGTAATATGCTTGCAAGCGGAAGCAATGATAGAACAATAAGACTATGGGAAATTCGAAGGACAGAACTCCTCCTAATAGGTAATGAATTGAACAACCTAAAGGGACATACAGATTTTGTCTCTTGTGTAACTTTTTCACCTGACGGACAGATACTTGCAAGTGGAGGTGAAGACAGTACAATCAGATTATGGGAGGTAAGCACTGGTAGACTCATAGATACTCTTGTTGGACATCCAGGGGATGTACGGAGTATAGTGTTTACCCCTGATGGACAGAAAATTGTGAGTGGAAGTTGGAGTTATAATTGGGATGGTACAGTTTGTTTGTGGGATAGCAAAACGGGTGAACTTCTTTCTTCAATGCGGGGAGATATACCAAATATTGGTGTTGTTGCAGTTTCTCAAGATGGTTCTAAGGTTTTTTATGGAAATGACGATACAATTGTCATTATGGATATGTTTAGTGGTGAAATATTAAATACAATAAAGGGACATACAGATGTTATAAATAGTTTGGCTTTTTCAATAGATGGTCAAAAACTGGCAAGTGGATGTAATGATGGTACGATTCTAATTTGGAACTTACCACATTTTCTACTGGGTAAGTAATACCATTTCTGATAATTAAAGTCTCTAATGTAGCATAAACTTTCAGTTGGTATCGAATTATTGTAGAACTATTGGTCAGTCTTTCTCATGGAGGATTAGATCCACTATAAAAGAATATAATTGAATTAGAAATACGGAGATAAAAATGAAAATAATTTACTTCATAACATTCCTGATTGCAATGCTGAATATGGTATGTGGTAGTAATGATAGAAACAATAATATTAATCAGAACAACAATCAGAATGTTGAAAATAAACCCAAAGAACTTCCGGCAGTTAAAGTACAAGATCCTCCTGTTATAGATGGAGAATTAACTGATGCTGCATGGAGAGAAGCACCACAAGGAACAGATTTTTTTGATAGAAACGCTGGTAATATACAAGCGAAGGATCAAACAACCATAATGATGGTATACACGGATGAAGCAATCTATGTCGCATGGTATCTCTTCGATGAGAACCCAGAGGAAATCGCAGCAAATGTCGATCAGGATCAAATACGTCCATTCAATGAAGATTGGATTTCATTTACTTTTGACCCACTTCACACACATCAATTTGCTGATAGAATCTTTTTCATGTCCAACCCTAACGGTATCAAATTTGTAAGTCACCCACCTTTTGGTGTTCCAATGCAGGAAGTCGCTGAACTTTGGAATGTTGGCGCATCAATTGTCGCAGATGGGTGGATTGTTGAAATGGAAATTCCGTGGACAATGGTGCCTTATCCAAAAACTGATCAACCGATTACGATGGGAATAAACTTTGATAGAGGACATCATAGAACAGGGGCAAACACTTGGTGGTCAAAGGTCGAATTTAGAGAAGATGGAAGAAACGATGGACACTGGGTAAATGTCCTTCCTCCGCAAGAATGATCGTATCTTCACAAGAAAATGTAAGTATAAAGTAAACTACAGCCAGAGTACATATACATAACACAATTGTAAGACCGATTAAAACAATGCTAAATATTCAGAAGTCCTGTAAATAATATGGAGCAGTCTTGATGAAAGGAATTTGTAGGATAACATATACCTCACTTACCATATTAATATTTTCCATTTCAACTGCATATACATACAATGGAATTGAAGGTTATATTCCAGATGGTGCCATACAACGATTTGGAAAAGGATTTTCATTTGATATCGATTATTCTCCCGATGGGTCCCATCTTGCAGTAGCAAGTACAATCGGAATTTGGATCTATGATGTAATAACAAGAAAAGAGAGAAGTATTCTATCAAGACACACACATTTCGTAGAGTCAATAGCTTTTAGTCCAAATGGTAAGAATCTTGCCAGTGGTAGTAGTGGTAATACTATATTAGTTTGGAATGTAGAAGAAGGTAAAGTTATTACTACATTAAAAGGACATACTGATGCTGTATATTCCTTGGCTTTCAGTCCTGATGGAAACATGTTAGTAAGTGGGAGTAGGGATGAGTTAATCAAAATATGGAATCTAAAAGATAGTAAAGCACCAATCACAATACCAGGACATATTGATGGAGTTACATCTATTGCTATCTCTCCAGATGGGAATCTGTTAGCAAGTTCAGGTAGTTCTGTTCATCGTATTTCATTATGGAATTTGAAGAAGGGGGAATTCATTAAATTTCTCTCAGGACACACAAAAGATATTAACTCAATTGCCTTTATGTCTGATGGGACTACGCTTGTGAGTGGTAGTGACGATGGAACTATTCGTTTTTGGAATACTAAAGAGGGAAATCAGTTGAAGACTTACGAAGGGATCTCAGCAATTTTATCACCTGATGGAAATAGAATCGCAAGTTACACAAGGGACGGATTTATAAATACCTGGGATATTCAATCTGGTAATCTATTAGGTTCAACTAAGTCTGCCACCGAAAATGTCTATGATATGATGTTCTCCCTGATGGTCGCACAATTACAGCAAGTACAGGTTTGGAAATACATTTTTGGAATGTTGAAACCGGACACCTCATTGATACTATTAGCGGTTATTCCCAAGGAATTGATTCCTTAAAATTTACACATAACGGACAAACTCTTGTGAGTGTTGATGACTATATTAAAATATGGGATCTTACAAATTCCAAACTACAGAAAAGCCTTTCCTTTAAAGAATCCGTTTCCTCTATTTCGTTAGTACCAGATAATGACACACTCGCAATAGGAGATTATGACAATCTAATTTACCTTTGGGATATGAATACTGACATGAATAAATTCACTATTAAAGGACATAAGGCAGGGATTGCATCTGTAGCTTTCAGTCCTGATGGAAAAATACTGGCAAGTTCCAGTTGGGATGATTCAATTCGTTTATGGGATTCTATCACTGGTGAACACATTACTACTGTCACCGAAGAAGCTTTTAATAGTAGAAATATAGAATTCTCAAAGGATGGAAAAAGTTTGGTATTTGTAAATAGAAATAGCAATATTATATTTTGGAATTTAGATGCTGGGAATATAGAAAATGAAATAGATTTAGAGTCTAATTACCCTTATTCTATGGCTCTTTCTCACGATGGTAAAACGCTTGCAATTGGCTATGACAATGAGGAAATCCATTTATTGGATGTATCAACGAATGAAGTAATAAAAATAATACATACAACAGGACGGACTGATAAACTTGATTTCTCTCCCAATGGAAAAATACTTGCAGGGTGTGGTAGAGAAGTATATTTATGGGATGTAAAAACAGGGAAATTAATTGATACACTAACAGGCCATACTGATCAAGTCTTCACAATAGCCTTTTCACCTGATGGAAAAACACTCGCCAGTGGTGGTTGGGATAGTACAGTTATCATTTGGGAAATTAAATTCAAATAACACCTACATTCTAACGAAAAAGTATTTGAAGGAAACAACTTGTGGAAAACGAAAAAGATAGATCACCACAACTAACCAGTAAAGACACCGCAGGCACAACTGTCCTCTTTGAAATGGAATATGAAAACGAGGATTCTATTGCAAAAGCCAGAGGAAGCGGCTTTTTCATCGAATCTGACAAAATTGTGACGAATGTGCATGTTCTGGCAGGTGCTACAAAAATAACCGCAAGACGCGTTGATCCAGAACTAATTTACACAATTGAAGGGATTGTAGCCTTTGACGACAAAAACGACCTTGTTATACTAAAAATTGCAGAAGAAGATAAACCCTTTCTTCTTGGTGATAGCAACACAGTTCGGAAAAGGGACAAACTATATGTGGTTGGTTACCCTAACGGTAAAGAAGTCCGTGTTGAGAGAACTATTCACAGTATCCGAAATAGTGGCAAACGAATCATGTTTAACAAAGAACTTTCCGAAGGGAATAGCGGAGGTCCCGTGCTAAACGGTAAAGATGAAGTCATAGGGGTATCTGCAGCTGTAAGAATATCATCTCAAAAAAACAGACAGAGTAAAGGTACAGCTATTTCATCAAAAGTCATTAAACTGCTACTGGACGAGGCAGGACAAGTGGAATCTATCGACGTGTGGCAGAAACGGCCACATATAAAAGCTTATACAATTGCTGATAAGGGAAATGAAAAACGCGAAGAAGGGATATATAGTGAAGCAATAGAACACTATAATACAGCCCTCAACCTTAACCCTCATTTAGGTGAAATATACCAGAATCGTGCTGCAACTAAAATAGCGTTAGGAAGATATAAGGAGGGATTCGCTGATAGGCTTACAAGTATTAGACTTTATCCTGAACAATTTAGTCTTACTGGTATTGAGGCTTTTCTACAGCAGAAATGGGAGATAGTGAGAGCCTATAGTTTCAGTCTCTTCATGAGTATGTTATGTGGTGTAATTGGCAAGGATAATTGGTTAATAATCGAGGCTGCTTCAAAGGCTGGAATTGGTCAACTAAAAGCTGAGCAGGGAAATATACCTGAAGCTCGGAATCTCTTCCAAATGGCGATTCAAGATAGCAATGAGGCTATCAGATTGAAACCGGAGCGCAGTAGAGTCTATAATACACGAGGTTGGATAAAGTATCTTTTTGGAGAATTTGAAACTGAATACGGAAACCCAACCAAGGCACAAAAACTATTCAAAGAGGCAATTGCCAATGCTGATAAGGCTCTTCAATTAGAATTAATAAAAGAAAAATTACGGTCTGCTTACTATCATACGCGTGGTGCTGCAAGAGATAGTCTTGGTGAGTATAGCAAAGCAATAGAAGATTTTAATGAATCCATACGCTTAAATCCAAAGAAGGCTCTATTATACCGAGACCGGGGTTTAGCCAAAGATGCTCTCAAGCAATACGAAGATGCGCTCAAGGATTTTCAGAAAGCTATCGAATTGAAACCGAAGGAATCTATTAACTACTATCATCGAGGTGTTACAAAAAATAGAATCGGACACTATAAAGAGGCTTTTGAAGACTTAAATAAAGCAATTCAACTTGATCAAACGAATACTAATGCCTACTATCAACGCGGTTTTACCAAGGAAATGCTTGGACAACAGGATACTGCAAAAACTGACTATAAAGAGGTATTGAAAATAAATCCAAATGAACCGAGTAAATCTCATAAATTGGGTATAGCCAAATGTAAAATACGCCAATACGAACAGGCGATTACCCTTTTTGATAAAGCAATAAAACTTGATCCGAAATTTTACAAGGGATATCTATGTCGAGGATGTATGAAACAGACCCTCGGACAAGACCAAGACGCGATAAAAGATTTTGATATAGTACTCAGTCATAATCCTAAGAACGCAACTGCTTACAGAAATCGTGGAGTGGCAAAACGTAAACTCGGGGCGTATGAGGACGCCCTTGAGGATTTGAATGAAGCTATCTGTCTTAAACCTGATGACGGTAAAGCTTACAACGCACGGGGAAATACCTATAAAGCATTACAACTACATTCCGAAGCGGAAACTGACTTTGTAAAGGCAAAAGAACTAAAAGTTAAAGGAGAGATCTGTTTTTCATACAAAGTACAACCCACCGAAAAAACGATAGCTGAATCTACCTAAGAATTTCAAGGATTTTAAACTTCTGCCTCTGATAAAATCCATTAATAGAGATTCTAATACCAAATAAATGTTTTGTCATATTATCCTTACGTTGATTCCTTGGCACTTATATCAATACGATATTCAATCTTAGAAATTGTATAAAATGTCAGTTTTGTTCTGAATTATGACATTTTTGCAACCTCTCTTCAGAAAAAACGCGTCATCAGTAATTGCATACCGAAATTGATTTTGGAGGTCTCAAATGGAAAGAGACGACGTTGAACTAATTCACAGCGTGTTATCGGGTGACGAAACTGCTTTCAGCGATTTAGTCCAAAAATATCAAAAAAGTGTTCATGCACTTGCATGGCGAAAAACCGGAGATTTCCATATCGGTGAAGAAATCACACAAGACACTTTCCTTCAAGCACACAAAAAACTTGGCTCGCTGAAAAATCCGAACCAGTTTGCAGGATGGCTGTATGTAATTGCAGATCGGCTTTGCAAAGCATGGTTTCGTAAAAAGAAACTGTATACTCAATCCCTTGAAGCGACCAGTGAAGAAACACTTGAAAAAGCCGCTTATGCGGATTATGCATGTGAACAGCGTGAAGACGCAGCAGTTGAAAATCTGCGTAAAATTGTGCAAAAACTCATGGAAAAACTTCCAGAAAGCGAACGTACGGTGATGGTACTACACTACCTTGGAGAAATGAGTTGTGAAGAGATTAGCAAGTTTTTGGGTGTATCCCGGAATACTGTTAAAAGTCGACTTAGACGTGCACGAGAACGTTTACAGAACGAAGAACACATCATTCGGGAAACCCTCGGTAGTGTCTCAATACGACCAGATTTAACCGAAAGCATCATGCGGCGCATTGACACAATCAAACATACATCGCCATCAGGAGGTAAACCGTTGCTACCATTTGCAGCTTTAGGGGCATCTGCTATTTTAGTTATTTTATTGATGGGTGCAAGCAAGCAACTCATCACAAATTTTCAGCAACCATACAGTCTTGATGCGACATCCGAACCCACAATTGAAATCGTTGAAATGCCCGTTATCCCTAATATCATATCAAAACCTGATGTGCAAAATCGGGTTGGTGGTGCTAATCAAAGCAAAAACAGGAACAACGGTCTAACAGAAGGAACAGAAACAGTGGAAAACAACCTAACACAAGATGCTATGCAATGGAACCTGCCTGAGGATGCCAAAGCGCGTATCGGTAAGGGTCGGATAAATGGAATACAATATTCTCCAGATGGAACAATACTTGCTGTGGCGAGTGGTATCGGTATTTGGTTATACGACACAACAACGCGGCAAGAGGTGAGTCTGCTCACAGAGCACAAGAGTGTAGTCGACTGCATTGCGTTTAGTCCGGATGGACGCATACTTGCAAGTGGTGGAAGCGAATACGGCACCATTATCTTGTGGGATAGAAGTACAGGGGCGCGAAAAACGCTAACCGGACATACATATTTGATTTCAAGTTTGGCATTCAGTCCAAACGGTAAAACACTTGCAAGTGATAGTCGGGACGGTACTATCCGAATATGGGATGTAATCAACGGAGAGGCGAAGTATACACTCACGAAAGAATCGGAGCGGACAAATCCGGAGCGGACCAATACCAATATGTTATCATTTACTCCAGACGGAGGGACAATTGTGTATGTTGGTTGGGACAACAAAATCAGTCTGTGGGATTCAATCACTGGTGAACACAAGAAAACGTTTGATATGCATCCCGATTGCTCTACTACAGGCGCAGCGTTCAATCCTGATGGGAAAACAGTGGCAATTGGCAGTGCCAACGAAACCATCTACCTTTATGACTTAGAAACAGGTGAACTAAAGATGACACTCACTGGACATGGGAAACATGTTGATCACTTAGCGTTTAGTCCAGATGGAAAAACATTCGCTACTGCGTCTTATGATGGTGAAATTATCCATCTATGGGATGCCAACACCGGCGAACACAGGTTAACACTCACTGCACTAAATATGCAGTATGTTAAAGGTTTGGCGTTCAGCCCTGATGGCAATACCCTTGCGAGTGGAAGCGGAGATGGCACTATCCGTTTCTGGGATGTAGACACAGGCAACGAAAAACATAAATTCACTGGACATTCGGAATCTGTCATGAGTGTAGCGTTCCACCGGAATGGAAACATTATTGCAAGTGGGTCTACCGATGGAATTGTTCGCTTGTGGAATGCAGACACAGAGCAATATATCAAAACGCTAAAAACACTCAATAGATTTAAAGATACGACACACAGTATGCAGTTCGGTCTTGAGGGAAAAACCCTTATTTGTGGAACTGACGATGGCATTCGCCTATGGGATGTACACACAGGCGAACACAAGAAAATGTTTCACATGAATGATCCCTTTAACCCTGTACTCAGAGCATTCAGTCCCGATGGAAATACAGTTGCGAGTATGGTTGACGACGAGAAGACTATATCCTTATGGGATGTACATACAGGCAAACGCAAGAAAACACTTACAGGGCATACAAATCACTTGTCTTGTTTAGTGTTCGGTCCAGATGGTAAAACGCTCGCAAGTGCGAGTTACAAAGGTACCATCCGCCTTTGGGATGTTGACACTGACAAAAACAAGACGCTTATAGGACATAATGATTGGGTGAGCTCTTTAGCATTCAGTCCAGATGGAAATACACTTACGAGTGGCAGTGACGACACGACCATCCGCTTTTGGGATGTTGACACTGGCGAGAACATGATGACACTCACAGGATCGGATTGGCATCACAGTTATGCGTTAGCGTTCAGTCCAGATGGTAAAACACTTGCAAGTGGAGATAGAAGCAAGAATATCTGTTTCTTTGATGTATACACTGGTGAGCAGAAAAATACATTTTCAGGTCATACAGATTTGGTCAGAAGTATTGCTTTTAGTTCGGATGGAAAAACCCTTGTGAGCGGAAGTCTTGATGGTACTGTACTTCTCTGGGAGATAGATCCCTAATGCCACTTACCTAATTGTAACATATACTTACTGCCAGAACAAATGTTGATGACATACTTTTTCAATTATAAAGTTTAAATAATACTTTAGGTAATTGACGGGCAATGAATTGCCCCTACTACAAACGGACTGGTTCGTAGTAGGGTGATTTATCACCCGTTAATAAATTACTGAATTAATAACTTAATCTTCATAAGTCATTCCCAAATCAACGCCGAATCCGCGTGTGGAATTCGTCGGGTATGAATGACATTAAACCTAAATAGTCACTTTGCTATCTCATTTAGGAGAATTATGAACCATTCAAAATTATCTGTGCTCAATTATCATAAATGTATAGTCGTAATACTCATGTTATCATTTTCTGTTGTTGCTCAAGCAAAAATTGTATTTACATCTTCACGGGATGGCACTCGCGAAATATATGTAATGGACGACGGTGGAAGCGATATCCAAAGATTAACAGATAACCAGCTTTTTGAAAAAAGTCCTGTCTGGTCACCGGATGGGAAACAAATTGCATTTACAAGAGATGTAGATGTGGATATTAAGGAGAAACAATTCGATATTATCCTTATGGACGCTGATGGTGATAACCAGCGAAATCTCACGGATCATCCCGCAC
This sequence comes from uncultured bacterium, assembly GCA_964652195.1. Taxonomy (GTDB): domain Bacteria; phylum Poribacteria; class WGA-4E; order WGA-4E; family WGA-3G; genus MSPOR6. The sequence continues at coordinate 41,226 of CAZZBB010000025.1, forward strand.
AAGACGGTAGTCCAGCATGGTCGCCAGATGGAGAGCACATCGCATTCACAAGCAATCGTTCAGGAAGGAATGAAATCCATATCCTTGACATCTTCAGCGGTAAAGTAAAACAATTGACTGACAACAGGCCTCTTGATGGAACGGCAAATGATCCATCATGGTCACCAGATGGAAAATATATTGCATACGAACAAAGTACTCCCAGAAGAGGGCAAACCATCTATATAATGGATGTTAAGAGAGAGGTGACAAAGCCTTTAACACCACCTGAACTTAGTATCATAAAGAGTCGTCCTCGTTGGTCTCCAAATGGGAAATATATTTTGTATCATGAGATTAGCTTTGCGGATGTAATAGCCAATGCTAATCAAAAACAAAATGCTATACCCTTTATTATCAACCTAATTTTAGGCAAAAAGGACAGATTAGTTGTCACCAGTGTAGACGGTTTTGATATACCGAAATTGACAATTCCTGAAGAATGGTCATTCGCTTTTGGTACAGGATGGTCGCCGAATAGTAAAGAAATTATATTCGCAGCTTCCCCAGAACGTTGGGGAGGTAGTTCGGATATTTATAGATACCATCTTAATACACATAAAATTGTCAATATCACAAATAATCCAAGTTATGATGGTGAACCGAATTGGCTAAATCGAACATTAGCCGTTAGTCCTGCGGGGAAAATGTCAACCCAATGGGGGCAGATCAAGAAGTAAATACATAAAAGATATTCATGAAGGGCTAAAAAGGTAATATGAAAAATTGTAATCGGTGCCTGTAGTTCAGATTGCGACTAATAAAATTTGGAAACTGTGATAAGGAGAAAGATATTATGATAAAACAGTATATTGGGTATATGTATATACTAATTATAATATGTGTGTTTGGTATGATTATGGTTCAAAAGAGTGATGCAAAAATCTCACCGAACATAATACAAGGCATGTGGATATTTGAAGAAGGAAAAGGTGAAACTGTTAAAGATCTATCCGGAAATGGGAGTGATGGCGTATTTGTAGGGGATATTAAATGGGTGGAAGGAAAATTCGGTGGTGGTATAGAATTTACCGGTGTTGAAGCACAAAACCATGTACGGATCGGGACGAAAGGTAATCCTGACAGTTTGGCTGCTCTAAATTTTAAGGAGTCTAAAGGATTCTCAATCCATGCATGGGTTCTTTCATCAGTGCCTCCTAATGGAAAATGTGTTATCTGGAAAGGACAAGGATGTTCAAGTTGGTCCCAATATCTACTCGGTACTGGTGCCCATGAGAATCCTGGTGGAAGAATAAACCAAGCTTCCTTTCACTATCGAATAAAGAGTTCTCCTGATAAATTTGAAGCACTCGGTGATCCACTTCCCGTAAATGAGTGGGTACATTTGGTTGGTGTATGGGATGGAACGAAAATACACATATATGTTAACGGGAAATTACAGAACAGTGCAGACGCTGTAGGTCAACCATGGGATTCTCCAGAAGCTGTCTTCATAGGATCTGATACCGGTTGTAATGCTGGTAAGGGAAGGTGTCATTGGGCAGGTATCATTGACGAAGTCGTCATCTTTAATATGCCACTCACCAAGGAACAAGTTGTTTCCCTTGGAAATGGAATTGAAGGGGTTTTAGCAGTAGATGCCTCTGGAAAGACCACGACTACATGGGGAAAACTAAAATCTATTAATTAGCGCGATAGTTTTTATTTATACATCTTGGTATGATCAATACTGATTTATTCTGGCAATGTAGATGAATGTCTTGAAAAATAAGTTAAAATGGTATATGATAAATCTACAGATATAAATACAAACGACTACTCAACAATCTAACAAAATCGAGGTTGATTAGATTGCTTGAGTCGTTGAGAATAAGATGATCCCGATAGGTCTACGGCAAGTAAACACAGTCGGGTAAGACTAAAGGAGAATATGATAATGCTGAAAACTATAAGTGTAATCGGAATTTTCAGTCTACTGTTTATTACCTGTTGGTATGTAAATATAGTTGATGCCAATATTGATGAAGAAACAATTGCTGGGATGTGGACTTTTGAGGACGGTAAAGGTGATACCGTTACTGATGAATCAGGGAACGGTAGTGATGGTACATTTAACGGTGACCTTAAATGGGTAAAAGGCAAATTCGGTGGTGGATTAGAATTTGACGGTGCTGATACTTGGGTTATAATTGGTGAAAAAGGTAATGCGGATTCTTTAGCAGCGTTAGATTTTAAAGATTCTGAAGGATTCTCAATCCATGCATGGGTAATGGCTTCAGAAGCACCAAATGGAAAATGTGTAATTTGGAAAGGACGCGGATGTTCAACGTGGTCACAATTCCTGCTTGGTACAGGTGCACATGAAAATGGACAAAATACGGCTCAAGCATCATTCCACATACGTGCTGCAAATGGTGGTGGAAAGCTTGAAGTTCTCGGTGACCCTCTACCCGCAAAAGAGTGGGTACACCTCGTTGGAGTTTGGGACAGTGCCAAATTACATATCTATGTAAATGGTAAATTACAGAATAGTGCTGATGCAGCAGGACCTCCATGGGCTTCTCCAGAAGAAGTATATATTGGAGCTGATCCGGGGTGTGGAAAGCGATGTCAGTGGAAAGGTGTAATGGATGAGATCGTCATCTTTAACGCCATACTTACCGATAAAGATGTGACTGCACTTGGGAACGGTATTGAAGGTGCTTTAGCCGTTGATGCTGGTGGTAAAACTACTACCACTTGGGGTAAACTTAAATCAGTTAAATAGTATTTCTTTACACTGTCTATACTAGTACTTAGTCAAAAATAGTTTGATAGTTTATTTTGAAAATGGTATCCTTAGACTCAAGACAATTATTCAATTACTTTGGAGTCTATTATGCCAGCCAAACAATATCAAGTTATACTCGATCAATGTCAACGAGAT
>CAZZBB010000026.1:0-11487 GCA_964652195.1 uncultured bacterium
AATCGTGAAAATGTTGACTTTTTCTATGGTACGAAAAAGTGTAGAAAAAATGAAAAAAGTTACACTTTTTGACACATTGTGTGTCATTGAAATTGGTGTAAATTACCCCTCTAACCTCTGTCATAGACTGACTTCACTCCACTTTGAATTGACTTTTTAAGAATTTCCAAAAAGTGTGATTTTGTGTTTTTGTTGTCCTTGCTGATTTTGACAATTCCAACCTGCATAATACCTGCAATATATAGGTGATTTTTGACATATAGATTTTATTGTATTTAGGTTCGTTTTTATAGATAGTCATCATTTATTCTCTATTTATATACTTCCCATAAATGTACGGAATTGGAAGATTGGAAGGGAAGAACTTTGGATGGTGGGTTCCATCCTTCCCTACCTTCCATTCTTTCATCCAAATATTGCTTTCGGGTAAGTCCTGATTTTTTTGTTAACCTAATTTTCCACCTATAAGTTTTATACTCCTATACCATTCAATTTATTATTGTCTCATTACCGGAGTTAGGAATGAAACTGGGAAAGCATATTTTGACAGTATATGCCACAATAAAAAGACATTTTCATTTAGAAATGGTATTAGAAAGATAGTAGAATTGTTTTTACATACAACACAATTACTGATAGTAGGGAATCCGAGTACCTCCTACATAGAGGAAAATTTGTTAGCTATATATGGTGTATCAAGGTGAAAACATGTGTAGGATCGGAGGTTTACTTTTTTCACAGTGAGGATCTAAAATGCTGCCTCAAGTAAATTCAGCATGTCCACTTCAGTACAAGGTCTCGGATTCAATTTGTGACAGTGATCCAACATTGAATCTGCAGCGAGTTTTGGTAGTTTTTCTTTGTCCAGACCTGCTTCCCCAAGTCCTGTTGGCATGTTCAGTTCTTTGTTGAGTTCTTGAATTTCATCAATTGCTGCGCATGCTGCTTCACCTTTAGACATACCATCTACATTCACTCCTAATGCCTCAGCAACATCGGCATATTTGTTAATTACATGAGGTAGGTTAAATTCCATGACAGGTGGTAGAAGTATAGCATTTGCTACACCGTGTGGAATGGGTGCATCCGTGGATAATTGATGTGCAATGGAATGCACAGCACCGAGACCTTTTTGAAATGAAAATGCCCCCATACATGAACCTAATAACATCTCTCCTCTTGCTGCGATATTATCACCTTGATGGTATGCTGTTCTGATATTAGCGCCTAATATCTTTATTGCTTGCAGTGCCACTCCTTCTGAAATTGGATGGTATTTTGTTGCGACATAAGCTTCAATACCGTGGGTAATTGCATCCATTCCAGTTGCTGCTGTCAACGCATGTGGCATTTTCACTGTCAATGCCGGATCCAATAGCGCAACGTTAGACATATTGTACCGAGTAATTAATGCACGTTTACGCCATCGGTTAGTCGTTTGTAGAGAAGTATCGGTAATTATTGCCCCTTGAGACACTTCACTCCCTGTTCCTGCTGTTGTAGGTACACATATCAAAGGTGGTATATCCCCATGAATCTTATCTGATCCATTCGAATCGACATAGTAAGTTTCTAAAGGGGGTTCATGTGTTGTTAGCAAACGAATTGCTTTCGCAGCGTCCATCACACTTCCACCACCAACAGCAATGACTATGTCACACATCTCTTCTCTATAAACATTTACACCTGCTAAGACGCTTGTATCTGTGGGGTTTGGTTCAATGTCTATGAAAGTGGTATAAGGGATATTGGTGTCATCTAAAGGAAAGGTGGCTTGTGTCAATATGCCGGCATTGGTTATTCCTGCATCACTTACGATAAAAGGTTTTTTGCCGCCAAGTGTCTGGACGTGGGTTGCCAAATTAGCGATTGCACCTTCACCAAATTCTATCTGTGGAGGTAAAAAATAGTTATGTATATCTTTGTTCACACTTGAGTCCTTATATCAATAATTTTTGATGAATAACTCATTCCCTTTTGCAGCAGTATCTTTCTTGTAATTGTTCATACCATATTGTAAAGTCCATTCCTGTATATCTGCAAAATTAAAGAGTTCACGAATTTTGGGGGAATCGTCATAAGTAATTAACCACTTGTGTGGACATTTTTTCATATTTTCTGCAAATTCTATATGATCAAATGTTGTATGTAATGATCCTCTCGCTCCATATAGTTTAGATTCCTTTGCCTTCCAATATGGAGGATCTAAAAATATGAAGACATCTTTTCCTTCTTGAAACAATGCTTCAACGTAGTCATCACAGGTTATATTGACTCCAGACAGATATGGTGAAATCATCTTAATACGTGAAATTGATGAGTCTGTAAAACGACTCTCATAGGCTGCCTGAGAATACCCTCCTGAATCGACAATCCCTGAAAAAGTGATTCTATTGAGTATAAAATACCTTACCGCCCGTTCAAATTCAGGAAGGATCTGTTTATTCTCGCTTAGCGAATCTTTCATAGACGCTAATTCATCAAAAAGTGATTTACCATCGTTTTCATATTTTATTTTTGTATCTATTAGTGTACGTACTAATTTGGTGACATTGTCCCGCGTTTGTTTCCAAAAACAGTATAAATCGTAATTGAGATCATTTATCCAATAAGATTGAATTAATTTTTGAAAAATACTTCGAATTGCAAAAAAGACAGAACCGCCACCCACAAAAGGTTCACGATATTCTGTTATATTATGAGGAATTAGTGGTAAAATCTGTTTTAAAGCCCTTGATTTACCCCCAGGGTAACGCAACGGACTTTTTGCTAACTTCTGCAATATGTTCTTTTCGGAGAAACCCATTTCGAATATGCTAAATAATTCTCAGAAATACCTAAATTCACTAAGCCATAAGAATTAACTTTGTTTACATCAAAATTTGCCAAGTTATAAACTTGGAATTTTTCTGGATTAAAACACGGAGTGTATTTGACATCTCTAACAAATCCTTTTACAAAAAGTGTTGCCATATAATACTTACCTATTTGAATGTTCTTCGAATTAATATTACTTTAATTCAATTTGATTGTATAAATTTAGCATGTCTAAGATTAAGATTCAAGACGTTTATATAAACGGAAGGGGTTTTAGTTTTCGAATTTGATGTTGGGTTTCACCTACGGTTCAACCCAACCTACGAAGAGGAATTTTATCGGTCCGAACGATGCGTAGTTATAAGATACACAAAAATAAAGTGGCAAAACTTTACAGACCCCATTACAAGGTTAAAGTTGATATTTATACTATCACATAATATAATAAGTCAGATAACCTTCAATGTTTCTTACATTTATCAATGACATTTAAACCTCGTCCTGCCCTATATTTTCTTATTCCTTTCATTTTAGGTATCATCACAGGTGAATACACAACAATACCTATTCTATGGATTTGGGTTTCCGTACTGATACTCCTGATGGGTAGCATTTTCACCAGAAAACGATCAAAATATATCTGTTATGTAATATTACATCTTGCTGTGTTCGCAAGTGGTATGTTGCGTTTAGATGTGGCGACCGTACCATCTATACCAGATAACTTCTATGAACAACCGGTAAGTTTTACAGGGAAAACTGTCTATCAACCAGAACGGGGTGAGTCATGGGATGCGTGCTATGCTATCGGAAAGATTCAACTCTTATCTGATCCTACAAAATCTGTGTCTGCTAAGTGCTTAATTAGGTTTCAAGATCTGGTTTCATTACGTTATGGAAAACATTTGACTGTCACAGGTGTATTACTTCAACCGCAATCCAAACGGAATCCTGGAGGGTTTGATTACCGAGCATATCTTGAACGCCAAAATGTATCTGGAATTATCCAACACCAAGGATTGCTACAAATAGGAAAACAATCAGGATTCCTACCATTAAGATGGATAGAGGCAATACGTTTTAGAACTGAACGGATTATCGATTATGCCTTTTCAGAACAGGATAACTTACCTAATGATGAATTATCGATCCATGCCAATCTACTAAAAGGTATACTACTTGGAAAACGTGGGGATGTACCGACTGAAACATTAGATATGTTTCGAAACAGTGGAACCTTCCATGTTCTCGCAGTGTCAGGATTACATGTGGGTCTTATAGCCTTTTTCTGTTATCTTGGACTGTCAATATTTCGGATGCCAAAAAAGATGGTATGTCTGCTTACTATTTTAGGTGTAATCCTTTATGCAAGTTTAGTCGGTTTTCGTCCTTCGGTATTCCGTGCATCGTTAATGGCGATCCTGTTTCTCTTCGCTACAATAATTAACAGGGACGCAGATATTTACAATTTACTTGCGGTTGCTGCTCTGGTGTTACTGCTAATCAATCCAATCCAGTTATGGGATGTAGGTTTTCAACTCTCTTTTGTTGCGGTTGCTGCAATTGTATTCTTTGTGTCGAAAATGGAGAAACCGTTCCAAAAATTCTGGGTAACCCTGGAGTCTGTGGAGTATACTCGTTTTCAAAAAATGAGAAGATCCGCAGTGAAATGGTTGGTATTATCTTATCTGGTAACCTTGGCTGCACAAATTGGCACTTCACCTTTCATTGCTTACCATTTTTATAGAACATATCCTTTAGGTATAATTGTCGGTCCGTTTGCTGTTGGTCTCGTATCATTAATTGTTGGTGTTGGAATGGCGTCAGTGTGTGTTGGGTTTATATGGCTGCCACTCGCGAAGTTATTAGGGATAGCAAATCAGATCATTATGCTTATATTCCTAAAACTCATTGGACTATTTGGACAAGATTGGGGGATAGTAAAGATTGCTCCGCCAACAATAGGTCTTATCCTTATTTACATCGTGATATGTGTTTGCATTACACAGTGGCGTTATCTATATAAACAATGGAGGATAGCGAGTCTAATCGGATTATCAATTCTGACAATCTGGGTGTGGGATAGAGGAATTACCGAAGATGGCAAACTCTTAGAGATCATTACTCTGGATGTTGGTCAAGGTGATGCCGCTGTTATCAGGTTTCCTGATAAAAAGGTTATGCTGGTAGATGGTGGTATCCAACGTTCTTATTTTGATGAAAAGAAGAATAAACAGGTTGATTATGATGTTGGGAAACGGATAATTGAACCGTATCTGGATTCTGAAAATATCAGACGTATTGATATGGTAATGCTTACACACCCGGATTTAGACCATGGTGGTGGACTTGCTTACATACTACAAAATTACAATGTTAAACTTCTTGTTGGAATCCCTGATTTGGAACTGAATTCATCAACACATAATCGTCTTCGGAATATAGCGAAAACTCAAAAGCTACCGTATTCTTATCCCTATGCTGGAATGATTGAGTTCACGTCATCTGCAACTCTTTCTCTACTCCACCCAATAGATGTAAGTAGTACGAATCTGATGGATAATGATAAGAATGATGATTCATTGGTGATGAAACTTAGTTATGGTTCAGTGGATATATTGTTTACAGGTGATATAGAAAGTAGTGCTGAAAAACGTTTATTGACATTTCAACAAGATCTAAGGTCAGAAATAATCAAGGTTCCGCATCATGGAAGTCGGACGTCAAGTACTGCAGAATTTTTAGATGCTGTTCAACCACGTTATGCTATCTATTCTCTTGGGAAAGGGAATCGGTATCAATTTCCACATGCAGATGTGGTTTCTCGGTATCAGAATCGGAACAGTGTTCAACTCCGTACAGACCAACTCGGTGCGATTATATTGAAAACTGATGGGACGCGGTGCTGGTTTAGGTATACAGTTAAATCTGATAGGAATTAATACATACTATAGTTTGGACAATTTCCGTATTTTTTTAACGACTGTATACATACACCTTTCGCACCGCTGGTGCTCGGTTTCTTGTGGCATTTACGTTTCTACACACCTTTCGCACCGCTGGTGCTACGGATTTAGTCAATAGTAATCTTTTTCTGCAAGTTTCATGTTGTGGCTTAACTCATCAATTAACGAGTTGTGCTAAATCACTAATTGTAGAAAATTTTTTCACCTAAACAGAAGGTTTTTAGCCTCTTCCTTTTTCTTTGAACCCTCTTTAGTCCCGTAGGGACGATATGTTTATAGAAAACGTGATATAAACCTCTTGAGTCCTGTAGGGACGATATGTTTATATGTTAAATACAGCATATGTGAATTTAATACCAACACTTAGTTAACTGGCACAAGTCGTAAATTTTATAAAATGTTTTTGCCTATATGTTTATGCTATATGTAATATTATACCTTATCCGATGGAGGTATATTGAATTTACAGTCCTCGTTGTGTACATGATTATACTGTGTCAAAATTGGTAAAGTTGTAGGAGGAAACAACAGTAGAAATATAAATCTTGTGGTTTTCATTTTACCAGACTCGTCGTGCCAAGAAGAAGTTCACTTTAGGTATGTGCCTTTTGGGCGATAACCTTCTGTTTTGTATAACTTTCCCTTAATTATAAACTCCTAAACTATTACATGATAACACTTCAAAAAAATATCAAGTTAATTTTTATCTATATGTTTATGCTATATATGACATATAAGACCTTGTCGCGTGGATATTTATTGAATGTCTTGTCCCCAATAAATTTTCTTTATTTATAGTAAACTTTTTAGTTAATGGAACATTTTGAGATGTAGGAAGGAACTCCGATTTCCAATTAGAATGGGTTGCGATTCGGAGATCGCTTCTACAGAATATGGACATTTGGGAAAACAAACAATACTATCAGGTAGTTAGCACAAGTCGTTTATATTATAATTTTATTGCCTGTTGGCAGTCCTGACGGCATGAAACTGTCCAAACTATAGTTATATTTAAAGACGCGTTTAATAGAGTGGAAAATTCCATAATTATCAAGATTGCCATATTTTTTGGAAACAAATTATATATAACCGTTGAAAACAGATTCAGTAAAAGTTGTAGTCTGGGTATTTAACAGGAAAATATGAGGAGAAACCTGAAATTTAAAAATCCTGCTTGATTTGACACTAAATCAGAAATAGAATAAAATACGATTAGCGTTGATACCAATACTATAAAGGAAACAGGAATGAGTAAAATCAGAAAAGTTGTGATGCAGAATGATGCTGGCTATGTTACAACAGAGGAACAGGAAACACCGAATCCAAAACCAGGACAATTACTAATTGAAGTCCATGCATCGATGGTAAGTCCAGGGACAGAACTGGGTGGGATGAAAAGAAGACGAGATAACCCGGGATCCGCAGAAAATAAGCGACCATTCGGATATACCAATGCAGGGGTTGTTATCGGTAAAGAGGGTGACTGTGATGAATTTGAGATTGGTGACAGAGTCGCAGGAATGGGAGGTGGTTATGCATTACATGCAACGTATGCGTGTGTCCCGCATAACCTCTGTTCAAAAATTCCAGAAAACGTAAAGGACGAACACGCAGCGTCCATCCACCTTGCAGCAACAGCCCTCCATGCAGTTCAACGTGGACGGATTCGAATCGGAGAGAATGTCGTTGTTGCGGGTTTAGGTATCGTTGGACAATTCGCATGTCAGATCGCAAAAATTGCTGGTGCGTATGTGATCGGTTTGGACAACTTCCCATTACGGTTAGAGATTGCTGAAATTGCAGGTGTAGACAAAGCAATAAATGTATCTGAAACAGATCCAATTCCAATTGCGTATGAATTCACAAGAGGTTATGGTATGGATTGTGGAATCATTGCCTTCGGTGGAGATGCAAGTGGTGCATTTCAGCAAATTCGTTCTATGCTAAAAACAGCACCTGATACACATAAAATGGGACGAATTGTTATTGTCGGAGGGGCAAGTATTACACACGGGTTTGCAGCTGGTCTTGGAAACGTGGATGTTATCAGTGCTGCACGTACAGGTCCGGGATATCACGATGAGGATTATGAACATGGTGCTGACTATCCACCGGTTTTTGTTCCGTGGCCAACACAACGTAACTTAGAATTATCCCTTAGATTGATGTCTGAAGGTAAGATCAATGTTGAACATTTAATTACTGATATACTCCCAATTGATAACGCTGCAGATGGATGTGACAAATTGATTGAAACACCAGGGGAAGCTTTGGGTGTTGTTTTTACAATGAAGTAAGGCTTTACAAGGAAAATTAATGGAAATTCGAGCAGCACATGAATCAGAATTAGAACAGGTAGTTGAATTAAACTGTATAGCCTTCAATCCGAATCAACAGGAACGATACTGGCAGTATGTAAAAGGCGATGGCAGCTATAGACTTCAACAGACAAGGGTCGTTGTTGTGAATGATGTTGTTGTTTCAACATTGCGTATCTGGGAACGTAGGATGAGGGTAGGTGATTCTCTCGTAACGATGGGAGGTATTGGTGGTGTTTGTACACACCCCAAATACCAAGGTGTGGGTTATGCATCAGCACTCATGCGTCAAACTGCAGAATATTTTAAAATAGAAGGATATGACATCGGTATCCTATTTACTATCATACCAGAAGATTTCTACGAGAAATGTGGATGGACTTCTTTACCTTTAAAAGGTTTCAATTTACCTATTAACATTAAGAATCGGAATGAAATAGAAACGGCGTATCAAATACGGGACTTCAATTTAGAGACAGATTTAGATGCTGTGGCATCAATTTACGACATCTCCAACGTACACCATAGTGGAACTATTTCTCGGACCCGTTCCTACTGGGATATGGAACCCTCGCGAATACGCAATATTCTTCCAACGGTTGTGGCACATAAAAATGGCAACCCAGTTGGATATTTAAACTATCAGATTGATGGAACAAGTGTGAATATTCGTGAAATAGGCTATTTACCTGATAATCCAAATGCAATTTACTCACTTATACACCATCTCTTACAAGTATGTGAACGAGAGAATATAGATGCTATCATAGGCATGTTTACCCCTAAACATCTTTTTGTAGAACGTCTGATAGCAGAAGTTGGTAGTGAGATAAACACCACGACACATACCAATATGATGCTTTATGCGGTTAGTCTTCCTACTCTACTCAGACGTTTCGTAGTAGATTGGGAATCCAAGATTGCAGATTCTGATGAATCGTTCCCCAAGCTTGCAGTCAAATTCCCAGTGGTTAACGACCAACAAGCAGTGATGTGTTATGATGGGAATGACACAATTCAGATAGTGGAAAATGATGCGGATGCTATTCAATTAGACATGAATGAAGAAGATTTCTGGCGACTCCTATTTGGATATATTAGTTGGGAACAGGCAAATACAGGTGAATCAGTATCAGATGAAATGACCGCGTTTTTAGGTTTGTTGTTTCCAAAACGTGATGTGATTTATTGGTATCCAGACAGGTATTAGGGTGGATAGAAGTGATGGAAAAAACAGATTCTGACACAGAGAGAAAAGGAACACAGACAAGTGCCTTTGGATCAACTGAAAGAATCAATCACGATTCAAGTGAATTTTACAAAGGGAAACTCTATGCAGACAAAGAAATACCTGAACCTGATGAGTGGATAGAAAATACAATTTCTGATGAACAACTAAACCGTCTTTATTGTACATCCAGTGAGAATATGTCCGATATTCCTGATAGCAGCATCCATCTCATGGTTACATCTCCACCCTATAATGCCAAAAAAGAATACGACGACGATCTATCCTTAGAGGAATACAGAGAACTTCTGCGTTCTGTTTTTTCTGAAACCTACAAAAAATTGGTAACGGGTGGCAGGGCATGCATCAATATTGCAAATTTAGGAAGAAAACCGTATATCCCGCTGCATAGTTTCATCATAGAAGATATGTTAGAAATAGGCTACTATATGCGCGGGGAAATCATCTGGAATAAAGCGTCCAGTGCAGGAAGTTCTACTGCTTGGGGAAGTTGGTTATCTGCTACAAATCCTGTACTAAGAGATGTACACGAATATATTCTCGTTTTTTCAAAAGACGCATTTACACGAAAACGGAATAATAAAGAAAATACTATAAGCAAAGAAGATTTCTTAGCGTGGACAAAAAGTGTCTGGACATTTCCATCGGTTTCAGCGAAACGTATCGGACATCCAGCTCCATTTCCTGAAGAACTACCCCATCGACTTATTCAACTCTATACCTTTGAAGACGATGTTGTCTTGGACCCATTTTGTGGGAGTGGTACAACGTGTTTGTCAGCACTTAAACATGGTCGACATTACATTGGCTACGATATTGAAAAAAAATATATTGACTTAGCAAATGAACGTATCAGTGCTTATACAAATCAGATACCACTACCAATATAACAGTATATCTCATTGAGACGAACCATTCACACCTAAGGAATATGATCATGAAGGATCGTGGATCGGAATCCTATCTTACAGAAGATATGCATGAATCGTGGATCGGAATCCCTTCTACCCAATCGCTCAATGCTTAAATTGACACTTATAGGTTTCACTAACTCAACCCAACCTATGTGACTCACGGAACGGGTGTGTAAAGTATTTGTCACTCAACATTATGCTGCTATTGCATCTGGATACCAATGATTATCCCAAGTATCATTCTTTAGCATACATCTCAACTCCAGTATGGCATTGAGACCCTCGTCTGTCCATCTCATTGAACTTCCTCTGCATCTTTGAGCAACCCTATGTATACAAGGAGTTTACAAGCGCTTTCAATCACGCTACTCGTAATCGGATACCCTTTCTCTCTAAACTTTTGATACCGCATACGCTTCGCATGCTTTTCAAAATAGCGTGCTTCCCTATCTAATATCTCCCTAACTTCAAGATCCTCTGTCTCAAAAGCGCGGATATGTACAACCAAGTCGCTGATCTTTCCTTCAAAAAGCAGGGATCCGGTCTCCTGTATCCAAGCCTCTATCTGGTCTGTCGCTGTCTCTCCAAAGACACATTTGCCAACATCATATAGATGGGATTTCGCGTGCATATAATCTATAATCTCAACAGCATTGGGAAAATGTTCTTCCGAAAGATTCCATATCCACGCAGCACCATCCCCGATAAACACAACTTCTTGGTTCGCTATATCTTCCTGATAGATACCGCTTCGGGTAGCTAACGCATATAAATCATTGCCACACGCCTGCGCATTCTGACGATTCGCAATATAACGAAGACTCTCAGGACGCGCACTTGATGGGAAAATAGACGAAGTTCGTATTTCTAATACAGCAAGAACACATAAGGAAATAAACGAGCTTATGAATAAAGGTATTGAAGGTGTTCTTTCTGTTAACCCAAAGTATAAAATAGCTTCAACATGGGGACAAATAAAGACTCGATTAATTCAATAGACCACCCTTAATACGGTAACTCAATGTGCAGAGTCGCTAAATACTCATCAGCGATTCTGTCATTGAATACGCGTGCTGAAATTGCCGAGCCATAGATATTTCCAACATAAAAGATTCCACATATTGTACCAAACGTCCAACCTTTTATAGATGAAGAACCATCACGATTGAATCCATCATAAGCCTGCCATCCTGTTACTCCAATAATAATAACACTATTTAATG
>CAZZBB010000027.1:0-12815 GCA_964652195.1 uncultured bacterium
ACACCCGCCAAGAAGTGTTAGTGGGGTCGGACACCGCTCAAAATTCGGAGAGTCTACACGAGGTAAACATTCCCAACCAATCCATCCTTCACCATTCGGAATACAACGTTGTGTGGTGTTTGCATCAACACCAAACAAAAATAGACCACCTACATAAATGCAGGTGAAAATAATTAGCGTAAAAGAGAGGACTTTGTAGTCTTGTCTCATGCTATGCTCATTTGAAGAATGAAGCCAGTTAATTGTTTAGACAGACTACAGAGATTTGGAAGGAAAAAGGGTCTATAATGTAATCTCTGTAGAGGTTGCTGGCCTCTATTACACGTGACACAAGTGTCAGTAAGTGTTATAATAGAAACCAGCGCTGTCGTATTGTGACTACGTCAGTGCTTGGCATCGACGGTGTTAATTAGCAGTGACACTGTCGGTGCGTCGTAAGCACCTCCGATGTTATCCAATCACTCGTGATTTTCTAACATCTTTTTATATTGTACAAAACTTGTTATAAATTGTCAATGTTTTTTTCCAAAATATAACCATTATTCCGAATATTATACAACATTTTTCATTTTTTATGCAAGTACTGATTATTATAGGGATATTTATACCATTTCTATAATGATTCTCCCATGATTTGGTGTCATTTATGTCTTGAGATACTACCCAAACTGAAAGTTTGTGCTACATTAGATACGGTGTTTCAGGATAAAACCCTTCTACAATATGTCAGTAGAGAATATTATTAAAAAGGGGAAAAAGAAAAGCAAAAATTCCCACTAACTATAACAACTCAAACTTAATTTCCTTATCCTGAATACTTATATGTCAGAGAATACTATAAGTGAAGTAGAATTAACGGTTTCGCTTGTATCTCCCGATAAGTCTCTTCAGTAACTATTTCTAAGAAAAATGATGAGAAAAAGGTATCTAATGTATCCATGAAGGCAGTTAGATCAATTCCCATATAGTTATTTACTCTTAACCCGCACTCAATAGACACCTGTTTCAATTTATCGCGTCCAGCAGTAGAAAGTGTTCGTAATGGACGAAGCATACGCATGTGATATTTTATCAGAGAAGCAGATATCTGAATTAAGCCTTGTAAAAATAGACGATAAGTATCCTCTGCTTGATGCCATAATCCTTCCCAGGCTTCATGTGCTTCCCACCAATATGCAAAATTGAATAGGTCAACACCATATAAATAGGTTTTGTTCTGTCTCCACATCTCTGGTGATAGCTGAGAATCCTCTACCTCATCTTCTAAACCGTAACTATGTCCAAGTGGATCTCGTAATGGATGGGGTGTAACACCAGGAAGGTGTCGATATGATGGAAATGACACATCTGGACAATAGCGATTCCAGTGGCTATCAAAAGGAATTGGTTGTTGAAAATGTACCATCGGTTACCAGTTTAATTATCTACCTACTCCAATGTAACGAAAACCTGCATTCACTGCATCTGGAGGAGAAAAGACATTACGCCCATCAATTAGAATCGGTGACGCCATCTGTTTTGCCAACCTACGCAGATCTAATTTATGGTATAAATCCCATTCAGTAACAAGCACAATTGCATCAGTATTTATTGGAAGTTGGTAGACATCGTTAATATAATCAATTTGTAAGTCTTTTAGAACATTCTGCGTATTAGGTATCGCAATTGGGTCGTGTACCCGTACCTTCGCACCTTCAGAAATTAGTTGTCTGATAATATCAAGAGAAGGTGCTTCACGTACATCATCTGTATTTGGCTTAAAAGAAAGTCCAAGAATACCTATTGTCTTGCCATTTAGCGTTTTCAAGACACCACGCAATTTTTCTACAATACGTACTCGTTGCTCAAAGTTCACTATACGAGCAGCTTCAGTAATAGGCATCTCATAACCTGTTTGTGCTGCAACGCCTAATAAAGCAGCTGTATCTTTGGGATAGCAACTACCCCCCCAACCTAAACCAGCACGTAGAAATCTATGACCAATGCGAGCATCCAATCCAATACCACGTGCAACCTCTGTTACATCCGCATGTACTTCCTCACACAAACCAGCAATTTCATTTATAAAACTAATTTTTAATGCTAAAAATGTATTCGCTGCATATTTAATCATCTCTGCACTGTTTGGATCAGTTGTCATCATTGGGGGAAGATGGTAAGATTCAGGACGTGGTAACAAAATTGGAGGATCAAATGTCTGCTCTAATATAGGTTTATATAAACGACGTAAATCATTGTATGCAGTATCATTATTCCCACCCACGACAATTCGGTCGGGATAAAATGCACCGTGTAATGCCAAACCTTCTTGTAAGAATTCTGGATTTGATGCTACTGATATGTTCCCTTGTACCTTCCGATTTGAAAACACCTCTTCGATTACTTCAGCTACACGCCGATTGGTACCAATCGGTACAGTCGATTTTATGACAAGTGTATAATGTTTATCTGGACAGCATACTTCAGCAACTTCTTTAGCTGCTGTTTCAACATGACTTGTATCTGCTTCTCCACTCTTTTTTGGTGGTGTTCCTACAGCAATCATGATCAGTTCTGAATCTGGAACCACTTCAGAAATGTCAGGTGTAAAACGGATTGCATAACCTACTTCATCAAGGAGTTCTTGTATATATGGTTCATGAATTGGACTTTTACCCACTTGTAGCAGATTGAGCTTATCACTGTCTTTATCAACGGCAGAAACATCATGGTTTAGGTATGATAAAACTACTGCTGTTGTCAATCCAACGTATCCTGTTCCAATGATTGTAACCTTCATCTAATTCCTCTATTTTTTAGAAATCATATCAAATCCTACTGCTGTTACAAGGACAACGCCTTTTACAATATCTTGCCATGCGTTATCAAAATTTGCCATACTCATACCATTACTAAGACTTGCCATAACAAATGCACCTAAGATTGCGCCAAAGATTGTCCCTCGACCACCCATTAAACTCGCACCACCTATGACACAAGCTGCAATCGCATCTAATTCGAGTAAACGTCCTGCCTCAGGTCCGGCACTACCGAGACGTGCTGTCATAACTATACCTGCTATCGCCATCAATACACCCATAATTGCAAAAACACGTAAGGTGACATTTCGAACATTGATTCCAGAGAGATATGCAGCTTCAGAATTTCCACCAACAGCATATACATATCTTCCAAATCGTGTATGGTTTGCAATGAAGTGGATTAAGAAGGCTAATCCAATTAGAATACACGCTGGAATTGGAATCCCTTTGTATGAATTCATTACATAAACAAAAGCTATAACGCCAGCAAGTGTAAATATATATCTAAGTACTATTGATACAAAGGCACTAAATGGGTGTTCTGATTGATGAGAAGAGATCTGTCGAAAAAAAATATAGCTACTAATACATATTCCAACACACATTAAAACCCAGCCAAATGTATTAGATAAATGTGCGGTCCCGATTGCCTTTAACCAATTATCCTGTAGAAGTATTGTCTCTCCTCTCGTGAATCCTAACATCATACCTCGGTAGACCAAGAATCCGCCAAGAGTTACAATAAAGGCTGGGATCCGTTGATATGCCACAAGGAAACCATGAATCCCTCCTATACACATACCAATAAGTAGTACAATTAGTATTGTCCAGAAAACTGATATTTCCCACCATACATGGAGAATTGCTGTAATTGCCCCTAATAAACCTGCCCCAAAACCAACCGATAGGTCAATATTGGCAGAAATTATCACCAATACCATACCTAATGCAAGAATAGCTGTCACTACCCCTTGCCTTGAAAGGTTAGAGAGATTGCGTGTATTCAGGAACAGTCCATTTGTCAGCAGCGTGAATATAATCCATATACATGCAAGTGCTATTACCATCCCATACATGCGTAGATTCAGATGCTTCATTGACTGGTTTAAATCCCAGGACTTACGCAAATTTAGCAGGACCATCGTAGGGGCGAGGTCCCCTCGCCCCTTTGCCCTCTAAATCCCATTATCATAAGGGTTTATCAATGTGCTACGTAAGTCCTGAATCCTTTAAGTTTCAATCCTAAATAATGAATTGAAGTTCTGTGTAGTGATATGACCTATTGATTCAATAGTCGTGTCTCGAATTTCTGCGATTTTTTCTGCAACAGCATGCACATAAGAGGGTTCATTACGTTTACCGCGCCGGAATTGAGGTGTTAACCAGGGGCAATCAGTTTCTATTAATAAACGTTCCAGTGGTATTTCCTCTGCAACTTTTTGTACATCTTTGGAATTCGGATAGGTTACGATTCCTCCGAGTCCAATATAAAAACCCGTTTCAAGACTTCTATGCATCAATTCCACATCACCTGTAAAACAGTGTAACACGCCACGTATCTTACCATTTCGACCTTCCAAGATGGGAAGAATGTCCATATAAGCATCACGATTATGGATAATAATTGGCATACCCAGCTCTTCTGCAAGATCTAACTGCATTTCAAATGCCTTTTTTTGTATTTTAGGTGGGGAAAGATTCCGATAGTAATCTAATCCTATTTCACCCACAGCAATTACCTTTGGATGTTCTAATTTTCTCCGGAATTTATCTAAGATATCAGGTGTTAACTTTTTTGCATCGTGAGGATGCATACCTACAGTGGCATAGAGGTTATCGTACTTTTCTGCAAGTTCAATAGCACCAAGAGAGGTATCTAAGTCAAACCCGATGATTAGAATCGTATTAACTTTAGCGGTAACTGCCCGTTCAAGCACTGTATCACGATCTTGATCAAATTGGGAGAGTTGGATATGGGTGTGTGAATCAACAAACATATTGATCTAATGAAAATATAGGAACATTATTGCTAACATGACGTTCTGAACATATTTTCTACATTAATGGAGTTCTGATGACGGTCTCAAGTGTGTGTGCACGAGGGGATTGCGTTACAAGGAATAGAATGAGATCAGCGACATCTTCTGGTTGAGTTAAATGCTCAATCACATCATCTGGATGGTTGTCACGCCGCATCTTAGTATCCACTGGTCCTGGACAAACAACAGATGCTTTTACACCATACTGTCTTCCTTCATTGTTGGTTGTCTCAGTAAATCCATTCACAGCGAATTTTGACGCACAATAAGCACCTCCATTCACATGTCCAAACTTACCAGATACTGAGGATATATTCACAATATGTCCATATTCCTGTTCACACATATGGCCAAACACGGCTTGTGTACATAGAAATACACCTTTGAGATTGACTGCCATGGTCAAATCCCAATCTTCTTCACGTATGTTTGGAATCGGATTGTGGATTGCTACCCCTGCGTTGTTTACAAGAATATCAATCTTGCCAAACGCCGTAAATGCTTTATTTACCATTGACTCAACATCAGATTTTAATTGAACATCGGTTACTATAGGCAGTGTTTTTCTACCCATGTCTTTAATCTCTTCTGCAACACTATTTATTTCTGTTTCAGTACGAGCAGCAAGAACAATATCTGCACCTTCATTTGCAAAGGATAAGGCGGTTGCACGACCGATTCCGCGTCCACCGCCTGTGATTATGGCTATACGGTTTTCAAGTTTCACAGGATTACCTCAAAATTATATTAGTAGAGTGTGTTAAAACATATATCTCCTATGATATTTGGTACTGTTTTAATTTATCTTTATCAAACATTATCCCATGTCCTGGACGATCTGGAGGAGAAAAATGACCTTCTTTCAAAGTAAGTGTATCACTTAGAACAAGGTCAAGTGAAGGTATGTATTCTACAAAAAGCGAATGCGGTACGGCAGCAGAGAGATGGACATGTAAATCCATTAAAAAGTGCGGAGAGACTGATAAACCGAAGCATTCTGCAGTGTGAGCAACTTTCATCCACTCAGATATACCACCCACCCGGACTGCATCCGGTTGAAGTATGTCTACTGCTCCTTGAGAGATGTATTCTTTAAATACTATCTTGTTGTAGATGGTCTCTCCTATTGCAATTGGAATTGTGGTTTTCTGTTTTAATTCTACATGACTTTCAACATCATCCGCTTCAATCGGTTCTTCAAACCAAAATAGATCTGCCTCCTCAACTCGACATGCAAGTTGAATCGCTTCACGGGCATTCCATTTCATATTGGCATCAATCATCAAATAAGGATCTTGTCCTATTGCCTTTCTAACAGCGAATATTCTCGCAACATCCTCATGTAAACTATCACGTCCAACCTTGATTTTAATACCTTTATATCCCTGTTCGATATATTCGACGGATTGTTTCACCAGTTCATCTTCGGTTAAATGTAACCAACCACCATCCGTATTGTAAACTGGAACTTTAGATCTTGCTCCACCAAGTAATTGATATAATGGAAGTTCGGCACGTTTAGCCATTAGATCCCATAATGCAATATCAACGGCAGCAATACCTAAGCCAACTATTCCTCCTCTACCAACCCAGTGTGTCTCCATCCACATTCGATTCCAGATACGGTCTATATTAGACGCATCCTCTTCAAGAAGGATTGGTGTGAGATAAGCATCCATTATCTGTAGGATGGCTTTACCACCTTTACCTATGGTATAGGAAAAACCTGTACCAACAACACCGTCTTCATCTTCTATCTCAATATATGGAAATTCCATAGAGACAAATGCCTGTATAGCATCAGTACGTTCTACTTGAGGTGGGATATCATAAAGTGCGGTTCGAACTGCTTTAATTTTCATCTCCGATCGATATACCTTTCATTTGAAATATGTATATACTCAATCTTTCTATTATTTGTTTTTTGACGAAAACTACTATTTCAAGTTGTTTATCATCTCTTGTAATTTCTCAATACAGATCCGTGATGCTTCTTCACCAGCTTCCGAGAATGCTTTTCCACCAGGTCTATTGAGTAGATCTTCTTCAATTTTTAGTGTAGGTCTCCAGTGTGTTTCTAAACAAAGATGTCCTTCATATCCTTCATCAACAAATGCCTGCAATTGTCCTTGCCAGTCAATAACTCCATCTCCCACTGGGACTGATTCAATCTCACCAGATTCAGGGTTAGGTCCTGCATCCTTTAAATGTGCATGTATCATTGTCGGTTTCATACGGTTGTAGGCATCAGGATATGGTGTCTCACCGTCAGTCGCGTGAGCTTCGTTAGCTGGATCCCAAATACCACGTATATTAGGGGAATCAATCTCTTCAATAAACTTTGCAGTTAGTTTAGCAGTACTAAGGGATGTAGTTGACTCGTTCTCCATACCCAAGATTATACCTTCTCCATCAATTATTCTAAGAGGTTCATCGTATGCTGAGATTACCTCATCCCAACGTTCCTCAGTCTTACCAGTATCCCAAAATACAAATGTCCTGATTAGGTTAGTATCAAAGGCTTTGGCAGCACGTATACATCCTTTGAGAATATCAAGGTGTTCCTTTCTCTCCTCTGCATTGTCCATATCACATTTGAAGAAAGGTGATGCTATACCAATGATCTCAATATCTGTACCATCCAATAACACTTTCATCCTATCAATATCAGCATCTGTAAGTTCTTGCGGCGGTTTATCCCATACAGATCGAATTTCTATTGAATCTAAATTGAAATTTTTGACAAAATTGACTACGGTTTCAAAGTCTTGTGAGACCTCATCTCCGATTACACCGACTTTAAACATTATTATATGTCTCCTTTAAACTTTTCTCGTATATTAGCACAGTATTTGTTTATTCTCAAGACTTAAGGTATATGTGTATTGATGCATTCAATTATCCAATTCATCCATAGGATTAAAAGAATCTATTCCATTCACATATCAGGTTTTCAGCAGTATGAGGATACTCAAATTCCTGTATAAATGTGGCTATGTACTGAATATCTAAACAGGATGGATGGACAAGGAGAGAATAGTTCTATGGAGGGTGGGATGATGTTCCAATTATAGGATAATTAAGAATAGGTATAATATCAGATTCTACTCAGACAGTTCATAGTATCCTGAATGTCTGTTATAGTATCCATACGATTTTGCATGCTTTGGATTTATCATATTACAAAGCACACCAATACCTTTCTCAGGAAGAACTTCCTTAAGATGTTTAATCCCTGTTAATACATCAAACTTTTTAGTTTTCGTAATATCAAATAGATAAACCACAGCATCAACTACAGTAGCTAAAATTATTGGATCTGCAACAGCACGCACAGGGGGTGAATCTATGACTATTATATCGTATTCAGTTTTTGCTATTTCTAATAATTGTGTCATCATATCTGAATTCAATAATTCAATCGGATTTGGTGGAACTGTTCCCCCTGGAATTAAGTGTAAATTGGTAATTCCCGTCTCTCTTACTGTTGAGTTGAATACATCATATTGATTATCATCTTTAATAGATATTAGTGCTTCACTCAATCCTGGCTTCCGTGCATCACTATGTGTTAAAGACTGGGGATTAATGGTATCATCTGACAAGGATGTTTCTTCATTAGATGTAATCCGCAACAGTTGTTCCGCATCAAAAAATGTATGTTGGGACGGTCTTCGCATATCAGCATCTATAAGCAATACCCTTTTACCACTTTGTGCAATAGTAGCTGCGAGATTAGAGGAAACAGTACTCTTCCCTTCTCCACGTGTTGAACTGGTTATTAATACCGTCTTTAACTCACTACCAGGATTCAAAAACGGTAATTTAGCCATAATCACTCGAAATGCTTCAGCACTTCGTGAAGATGGGGAATCATAACTAATAAGGGGTATACGGTATGTACTACTTTTCTTAATGGATGGTATAATACCAAGGAAACTTGGTGGTTCTGGAAGTGAGTCCAGTTGCCGTACTGAATCCTCTAATCGTAAATAGGTATCCTGTATGTAATTCTTACCCACAGCGTATGTTAAACCCAATAAACCACCAAGAAACGCACCCAATACAAGATTCAACTTCATATTGGGTTTGATTGGTTCTTCCGGAAGACGACCTTGATCTAAGACCTTTAAACTTTCTGTACGTGCCTCATCAATTAGTTGAGATTCACGAATCTTAGCGGTTAATGCCACAACCTGAGCATTATATAATTCTACATCACGTTTTTTTCTGAATAGTTCCATCTGTTCTGTTGACCATTCACCAAATTGTTTCATTGAAGCTGCTATTTTTTCTGATATTTCTTTCTTCTGTTCTTTTAAACTGGTTATGGCCGCTTCTGTTTCACTGACTTTCTGTGAAATTACTTGGTGTAAAGGGTTATATGAAGAAGTAGTACTTGTAAGGTCTTTTTCTTCTCCTTCAAGACGATTTTCTGTTTCAGCAATTTTTTCATCCAAAGATGTTATCTCTGGATGAACAACATCACCGTACTTACCAATTAATGATTTTCTTTCAATTTCATAGTTATTTAAGTCTTCTTTCAGCTTGGAATATGTTGGATTTCTGGTAATTGTACTTGAGATAAGTTGTTCTTCAATCTCCTCAAGTTCGTTTTTATATGCAATATATTGTAATTCTGCTCCAATCAGTTGACTTGTCACTTCATTTTCACTCATTTGTAAAGAAACAATAATTTGTGCTTGCGTGCCACCTTCCGCATTCAAAGTCAATTGTGGATTGGATAATTGAAAATCAAACAGTTCTTTCTCCGAGGTCTTTAGATTCTTTTCTGCTTCACTCAACATCTCTATCGGTAAAGGTTTTTCCCACCAACGCGTATTTTCCGCTTTCTCGGTTTCAATAACTTTTAACAATGTAGAAGCAATCCGATTACATAGAAGCTGTGCATATTCTGGTTTCATCTGTCTTACTGTAAGAGTAATTACATTTCCATCCTGAGATTCATCAATTGTAATTTTTTCATCAATGAGTGTCTTAACAAAGAAATCTCTCCACTCTTCATCAGTTAGGTCACCTTGTTCTGTTTCAGATGAATCTATATTGATATTAACAAAGCTTGCTAATGAATTCAACCACTTCCCATTATAGATAGGCTGCGGTTCTATCAATCCTTCGGCTATAAGTTCATTTACTGTTGGAGCGATAATAAGGTCTCGTGATTGTAGTAACATGGAGTATGAACCTAAGGTAGGTCCTTTAAGTATACCTGTCAATGTTAGACCTGATAATAACGAAGATGGAGTTTGACTTTCAAGGATGCGAATTGTTGTTTCAGATTGATAAACTGGTGGTGTGAGATCTGAAATAATGAATGCTGCTAAAACACAAAGTATGAATATAGCAATTACACTCCATTTATTCCTATAGAGTATCCAAAAATAATCTAATATTCGTATTTCTGTAATTTCATTAATCTGTTGATCTGAATCGGACATGTTTTCCTCACACTTGTTTCAATAACATTCTTCAGAGAAGATAATTAGTAGCGGGATTTGTGAATACGGTATTCTATCTATATCTTAACCAAACACTAACAACTAAGTTTGTTAGCGACGCTGCAAAGCTTAAAACCCGCCAGTCTATTCGCGTTCTCTCTAAAATACGAAGTTGGTCGTTAGGGTATATAAGCACTTCAGATTGGATAATATTAAAGTTCAATTCCTCTTGTGTTCCATTAGATCGGGTTAGGATACATTTTTTTGAATTTGCTTTTTCTTCATCTAATCCACCAGCCATTGCCACCGCATCACGTAATAGAACTGGTTCGGTTATGACATATTGTCCAGGTTTATCCACTGCACCTACAACGCTTATTTTTGCTTCAGCTAATGGTACATATAAAGTATCACCTGCTGACAACATCGTAGATACATTATCTGTTGTAAGATCTACAGGTGTATTTCCGGATTCAGTTATAATTTCAGCTTTCTTCAAATCAGCAAAATCCGACCTGGAACCACCTGCAAGTTTCAAGCCTTGTAGTGCTGGAATCTGTTCATTTTGTATTGGATAATACCCCGGTACCACTACTGCCCCAATTACACGTATACGTCTATGTTCATAGATCGAAGGAACAAACACAATATCATAATCTTTTAATGGAATATCTACATCTGTGGATTCAATATGTTCAAGAAAGTTAACAGTCTTAAATACCTTTCCATTTCTTAATATTGAAATTTTTGTCAGATCAGCCAATTCATAATTGATTCCTGCAGCTGCTACTGCATGCATCAGAAATACTTGTCCTGTTTCAAATATGTGAGAATTTCCTCGTGGACGATGTTCAACTGCCCCAAATACCAGAATTGTACGTTTCGGCTGCATCAATGTTACAAAAACACGGGCACTGGGAAGTTTCGCGGTGAATACTTCCTGCATTCTCTGTTCAAGTTCTGAAACAGTCAATTCAGTAGCTTTTACTAATCCAATCAAAGGATATGAAATAAATCCATCAGGTTGCACGGGGATGGGTACGCGGTCTTTGGTATATTCGGGAAAGCCTTCTACTGTAACGACAATACTGTCACCAATCTGCATTTTATATGTTGATGTATCTGGATAAACAGAAATATCAGTAGCGATATTTTCGTCTTTTGAGAGATCTTCAGCAAAATTAACTGGTAAGAAAATCAACTGTAAAGAGATAATGAGAATGAGATATACACTATTCTTTGAAGATATATGCTTCAATTTTTCATTCGCCTTCTATTGATTAATTTTAGTCTTTACCTACTATGATGTTCTATATATAATTTATCTTCAATAAATTTTACTTATATGAGAGTTTAATGTAGTGGAATAAAGTTCTAATTCTATAAATTATACTTACAGATCCAGGATCAGTGTGATTTACCAATAAATTCCTCAAGTGGATTCTGTTTTAATTTTTTTGACTCTGAATCCATATATTACCTATATTGAGATCACGGTACATTTTTATGAATAACAATAAAAGCAAATGGAAAAACAACGATAATAACATTCTATTTTAACAACAATTTGCTATAAATACAAGCGAAATTGAGTAGAGAAATTTAGTTAGATCTACATGAAAAGATATACCAATTACATTATATAATTACAACAAGAAGCAATAGAATTCAGCAACTAAAAATCTCATCCTCGGATTCACAGTCTATTTCGAACAGATTTTGGATTCAATTTATATACTAATGGGTAATACTCTATTTACCGATTATGAAATACTAAGATTTTATCGTAATGATATAAACTTTATCGCAATATAATAAGTTTCTTAGGTTTACTATGTATTACATTAATTATAACGATATATATGATAATGAGACTCAATATAAATAAATATAATGATAATGAGACTCATTATAAAGTATAATTAGTATTAACAAATATATACTAACGAATACCAAAGATAGATTTCTTCTGCACTTAAGTTGTACATATATTACCAGAACAAATGCTGAGGACATACTTTTTCAATAAAATTGAAAATAAATTGAAGAAAATAACTATATCTAACAACTAATATTACCAAAAGCTATTTTTTTAGCATAAACATCCAGTTTATATATCTTCTTGACGCAAACTAAGAGTGAAATCAAGGAATCAAGGAATCAACGGTATGAATGACATTATGTCATTCCCAGGGTATGAATGCTGTTTAGCATTCACCAGGTATAAATACCTTAATGAAGATTAAATAATACTTTGGGTAATTAACGGGCAATGAATCACCCGTCAAAAAAGTGGCGAATTCATAACTTAATCTTCATATGGTATTTCCTGTGCTACAAATGTTGATAATCGACATTTTTTAGTGAAACACCTAGTGCTAAGTCATGTGCTAATAGATGGATATAGTCGTTTGAGTTTTATACGCGCATTGTCTGTTGTAAATCTCCAACTCATACTTGCTCGGTGTTCATTTCTTCGGGTTTGCCAAGCGTGGATCTCCTGTTTTAGTGTCTCT
>CAZZBB010000028.1:0-54324 GCA_964652195.1 uncultured bacterium
GGACATCTTCCCGATTTAACCCGTCAATTCCATCCTTATAGTTCCTTTTTGTTGGTTTACTAAAGGATACCATAAGGATGGAACTAATAAAACAGAAAAGATTAAACCTGTGAATTTCAATATTACATAAAAAGAAATAACAGGCACAAGTCGTAACTATAGTAACATTAAACCTAACATACAACATTTCCTATTGGAATCCCTTTCCAGAGAAGAGGATATAAGATCGGGAATCGGAATCCCTTGATATTGGTTACAAATTCAGTTACAATTTACTAAAGAATCCACTGAAGTGAGAAACAGTAATATATAATGAATCGGACATTTAAATTAGCATTAATGATTTTCATCGGATTTCTTGTATTATTGTTTGGCATTTTACTGTATGTAATTCAACGATATTCACAATACGGTTCTATACCCGATACGATGGAGATGGTAGACTTTCAAGGGATTCTATTAGCTGTATTAGGAACAGCACTATTAAGTTTAATTACCATCGTCCTTTCATTTACATTAGCACGTTCTTGGATAAACGAACAACCTGAATTAGCCGAACGAATTTTAAAGTTTACCCTCATAATCACACTATGTTTTATTATAGTACTTGGTGGTTTATCTGGAGGGATTATTGTATTACGGACACTATGGACGATAGGATACTTTTAGTTTGCATTTAGTAGGTTTTTGTATTATAATATCATAATTCATATTTTGACGTAGCATTATAGCCACTGACATGATAAAAACTTTAAGGTAAATATCATTGAATTTTTTCATACGGTGGATACAATCTAAATGTGAGATGTAGACATTTGTGTAATTAAAGGTATGTCAATTTTTCTAATACTGCATAACTGGGATACTAAACCAACCACTCATGGGGGTGTCGAAAATACATTATAGAGGCAAACGAAATCAGAAAACGCAGGAAAGGCAAACTCGATCGAATTACCAGATTCGTGCTAAAGAGATCTTGCTAATTGATCATGAAAACAATCAAGTTGGTGTAATGACCCCAAGCGAAGCGATGGAACGTGCTGAAGAAGTCGGATTAGATTTGGTGGAAGTTTCTCCAAATGCTAAACCTCCCGTTTGTAAGATAATGGATTATGGGAAATATCAGTACGAAAAGAATAAGCGAGCAAGGGAAGCCCGAAAGAAACAGACTAAGATTGTACTCAAAGAGATGCAATTCCGCCCTGATACTGCAGAACACGATTATCAATTCAAGAAAAGACATGTAGAGGATTTTTTGAAGAATGGGTGGAAGGTTAGAGCAACTGTCCGTTTTCGAGGTAGAGAAATGTTGCACACTGAATTGGGTAGAAACATGCTTGCTCGATTAGAAAAAGATGTTTCTGAACTCGCTGAGGTTGAACAACCGCCCCGTATGGAAACACGCGTGATGTACATGTTATTAACGCCCAAATCCTCGTAGTTTTTGTCCTTAATGTTAGATATTAGTTAAATAGTGTGATCTTTCTTTACGACGGCTTTTGTGAAGATAACACTATTCTATGGAGAGGTTTTGTCTATCCTTAATTGTATGTTAGTTGCTTCCTTTCTGACACAGAATTTTCTACTCAATCTTGATTTACTTAGATAAGCCGTCAACATAAGGAAATCGTCATGCCAAAAATTAAAACGCATAAAGGCGCAGCAAAACGGTTTAAATATACAGCTAAAGGTAAAATTCGTCGAAATCGCGCTTATGCAGGACATCTTTTTATATCTAAATCCTCAAAACGAAAACGCAGATTAAGACAGGCAACGCTTGTTGATCCAAGCAATGAGAAGCGTTTGAAACGTCTACTTCATTAGGAGTTCAGAATGGCACGAGTAAAAACAGGGAATGTTCGTCGTAAAAGACGGAAACGTATACTAAAACACTCCAAGGGGTATCGTGGTGGACGTAACAACCTCCGACGTACCGCTATGGAAGCAGTTGAAAAAGGATGGAATCACGCATACGCACATAGACGTGCACGTAAACGCGATTTCAGACGTCTTTGGATAATGCGGATTAATGCTGCTGCAAGGTTACATGGACTTACATATAGTCGGTTTATGTACGGTATTAAGACAGCAGGAATTGAACTTGATAGAAAAGTTCTCGCGGATATAGCTGTAAATGATGCAGCGGGTTTTGAACAACTTGCCACCTTAGCTAAAGGTTAAAGTATCTATAAAATAATAAAGGAAATAAACTATTATTGACAATGAAGGGTATAGTAAGCAGTTGAGTCCTCTCAAAAAGAGAATCCGTGTCATCGGCTGGAAGCACGGTTATGAGAGCAACTGATGAATTTCATCCTGGAGTCGAAAACATCAATAAAGTGGGCAATTTATTAGAAGTTGCCAAGCGGGGTGGTACCGCGGAAGTAGATGCCTATCGCTTTCGTCCCCATAAGGAATTATCCTTTATGGAGCGAAGTGATGGGTATTTTTGTTTAAAGTTATTTTAGATGGTGTATTAATAGACATTTGAGGAAAATATGAAAGAAGAACTACAAGCAATTCAGGAAGAAGGTCTTGAAGCATTAAGGCAGGTGAGTGATTTAAAAGAGCTTGAGTCGCTTAGGATTGATTTCTTTGGACGTAAAGGAAAGTTGACTGATGTGATGAAAGGAATGGGTAATCTATCCCAGGATGAACGACCAATAATTGGTAAGCTTGCCAATGACGTACGTACTGCTTTGACGGATGCATTCGATACAACAAAGAATGCCTTGGAGAGTAAACAGCAGGAACAACAACTCATGGCAGAAGCCATTGATGTCACACTTCCCGGAAGAAAACCTGCTTACGGGAAAGCACATCCGGTAAAGCAAACTTTAGAACGAATAGAATCCATTTTTAATCAGATGGGATTCCAAGTTGTTACTGGTCCAGAAATTGAAACGGAACATTACAATTTCGATGCATTGAATACACCTTCAGACCACCCAGCACGTGATTTACACGATACCTTTTATCTTACTGATGGACATCTACTTCGCACACATACATCACCTGTTCAAATTCGAGTGATGGAAAAACAGAAACCTCCAATACGAATTATCGTTCCCGGTAAAGCATATCGTGTGGATTATGACGTATCCCATACCCCAATGTTTCATCAGGTAGAAGGGCTCCTTGTGGATAAACACGTCACCTTTAGTGAATTAAAGGGTGTTTTAGTATCTTTTGCTAAACAGATGTTTGGGGATCAAACACAGATGAGATTCCGACCACATTTCTTCCCATTTACTGAACCGAGTGCTGAAGTAGATATAACCTGTACAGTCTGCCAAGGTAAGGGATGTCGAAGTTGTGGATATACAGGTTGGATTGAGATATTAGGGGCAGGGGCTGTGGATCCAGAGGTGTTTCGCGCAGTAAACTATAATCCGGAGGAAGTCACAGGTTTTGCATTCGGTATGGGTGTTGAAAGAATCGCAAATTTACAGTTTCGCATACCAGATATACGGACATTCTATGAGAATGACCTTCGATTCTTAAGACAGTTTTAATTGTCCTACCGATAAATGAAGGATGTCTATTCAATATTACCGAATGATGTAATAAGGATTTATATATGAAGGTTAGCTTAAAATGGTTGAAGACCTACATTGACTTTGATTTATCATCAACTGAGCTTGCTGATAGATTGACCATGTTGGGTATAGAAGTTGAATCCATAAGGGAATTGGGTACAGGTTTAGATGGAGTTGTTGTTGGCAAGGTGAAATCTATTCGACCCCATCCCAACGCAGATAAGCTTGTACTTTGTAAGGTTGATATTGGTGATACCGATGAATTACAGATTGTATGTGGTGCTCCGAATGTATTTGAAGGGATGTTAGCCCCCGTAGCTACAATCAATACTGAATTACCAACCGGAATAACTATTAAACGTGCGAAATTACGCGGTGAAGAATCACATGGAATGTTATGTTCAGAAAAGGAATTGGGTATTTCTGACGAAGCATCAGGATTAATGGAGTTACCGAAAGATTTTCCCGTTGGAAAACCTATTACTGAAGCATTGGGTTTAGATGATGTAATTTTTGAATTGGAAATAACTCCGAACCGTCCAGACTGTTTAAGCATGATTGGTGTTTGTCGAGAAATTAGAGCTGAAACAGGGAATTCATTAAGATTACCAGATATTTTACTTGAGGAAAATGACATAGATGTCAATATGAAAACATCTGTGATAATTGAGGCATCTGATCTGTGTCCGCGGTATGCAGCTCGTGTAATTCAAGGCGTAAAAATAGGTGAATCCCCAGTATGGTTGAAAAAGAGACTTGAGTCAATAGGGATAGGTGTAATAAACAATATTGTAGATGCAACTAATTTTGTTATGATGGAATATGGGCAGCCTCTTCATGCCTTTGATTACAACAAACTTGCTGAAAACCGAATTGTTGTACGTCGTGCATCTGAAGGGGAGAAATTAACTACCCTCGATGAAGAAAAACGCGAACTTACACCTGATATGTTAGTTATTGCCGATGCCGATAAATCTGTGGCACTTGCAGGTGTGATGGGTGGATATGATTCAGAAATAACTGAGTCAACATGTGATGTACTTTTGGAAAGTGCGATTTTTTCTGCATCAAGCATCCGAGCAACTTCAAAGAAATTGGGATTGCACACAGAAGCATCCTATAGATTTGAGAGGGAAGTGGATCCTGACGGAGTTATCCTTGCCCTTGATCGTGCAACGCAATTAATCGTTGAAATAGCAGGTGGCTCAACATGTAAAGGTGTTGTTGATATTTACCTTGGTAAGAGTGAATCCATACAGATACAACTCCGTACCGATCGTGTCAATTTCATCCTTGGGACTAAACTTGATACACCTGAAATGAAAAAAATATTACTGAATTTAGGATTCGAGGTTACCCAACAGGAAGATAAAATCTTTCAGATAACTGTTCCATCATTCAGACCAGATATAACACGGGAAATTGATCTAATTGAAGAGATAGCACGGGTCTATGGGTATGACAAAATCCCAACATCCTTACCTAAAGGCGATATTCCTGTTCCCAATCCAGATAATACATCAGTGATGTGTAGCCGCATCAAACACTTTTTACTTGCCGCAGGAATGATGGAATCTGTCAATTATAGTTTTTCTCATCCAAACTGTTTTGATAAGATACAGGTGCTCGAAGGTAATCCTCTACGAGACGCTTTTGAACTCCAGAATCCGTTGAGTCCAGAAATGTCTATCCTTCGTACAACCTTAATCCCAAGTTTATTGGAAAATGCACAACACAACCATAACCATCAGATAGATAGTATTTCACTTTTTGAAATATCAACTGTTTTCGCTCAAGATAGTGAACCCTTGCGGGTGGCGGGGATCATTACTGGAGAAATTGGTGGCGGTGTATACGGTAACCCTTACAAAGCTCCTGACTTTTTTGATATAAAGGGAATTGTTGAGGGTATCCTGGAAATATGTAATATTTCAGATTATACCTTATTGAAAACCGAGGATCCAACCTTCCATCCGGGACGGAACGTGGCAGTAATTTTAGGGGAAAAACGGGTAGGGATTTTTGGAGAAACACATCCAACTGTTCAGGAAAATTATGAACTCCCATATAAAGCATACCTCTTTGAATTGGATTTAGAAGCTTTAGTGGATGTTGTTGATTTCAAGATAAGATTTGAACCGATTCCTATCTACCCAAGTGTCCAACGTGATCTTGCGATCGTGGTTGAACAACAATTGCCTTCCGATACACCTATTGAACTGATCTATTCTACTGGAGGAGACTTGGTCGAATCAGTCCGATTGTTTGATGTGTATGAAGGTGATCAGATACAAGAAGATAAAAAAAGCCTTGCTTATACAATCACATACAATTCTGATACAGAGACTTTGACAGATATAGCAGTTAATAACTTACATGATAAGATTGTCAAACGGTTAAATCAAGAACTCGGTGCAGAATTGCGTATGTAATGGGTCATAATTTACACGGTATAAATCAATATGCAAGCACACCAGATCAAGAGACTATTTTCAGCTGTTGCGCGTCGTTACGATTTTCTCAATTCGTTATTAAGTCTTCGCTTGGATAAATCCTGGCGACGTGAGACAGTAAAAGTAAGCCAAGTGTCCTCAACAAGTAGAATCCTTGATGTATGCACTGGAACCGGAGAACTGGCATTAGCGTATGCTGACAATATCGGAACGGAAGGATATGTCCTCGGTTCTGATTTCTGTTATGAGATGTTGGCTGTAGGGAAACAGAAGGTTCAGAGAAAAGGACAGTCTAATGAATTTATTCCGATAGAAGCGGATACACTCACCCTCCCGTTTCTTGATAATTCTTTTGACATCGTTTCTGTAGGTTTTGGGATACGAAATGTATCGGATCTTGAATTAGGTATCAGAGAAATGATACGGGTTGCTGTTCCAGGCGGAAAGATTGTCATACTGGAGTTTACCCAACCTAATAATGCATATTTTCGAGGTCTCTATTATTTTTATTTTACCAAGATATTGCCTGTTGTTGGTAATGTAATCTCACGTAATGAAGATGATGCCTACGGATATCTACCAAGATCTGTCCTTCAATTTCCAGATTGTGAGGCATTGAAAATGATTATGGAACAGAGTGGTTTAACGGATGTGCAATTTTATCGGAAGACCTTTGGAATTGTTGCTATTCATGTAGGGGTAAAAGCATAGCATATAGAGAATATAGGAGAGAAAATGAAAGTCTATTTTAGAATGTCTGCTTTTATAATTTTAGGAATTTACATGTTTGTAATAGGTTGCGGAGAACGGACAGAGGATGATTTAGATGAGATGACGAAGTTGCTCCGGGCAGTACCGAGTCCAGGGAGTGAGATTTCTTCCAATTCCTCAATTACCATTACATTTGATAAGAATCCCAATGCAGTACAAGTAAATGTTGGGGTTGTTGAATCTTCTGGTATTAATACCGTTATCTCAGGACCATTTCCTATTGGAGATTTAGATTTAAAACTCACATGGACAGATGGTGAACGCAGTTTAAAATACACAGTCGTTTCATCTGATACCGATGCAATTGAACCTGAACCAATTCCTGACCCCGAACCTGAAACTATCGCTCCAGATGGGATGGTTCTCATTCCTGAGGGGGAATTTGAGATGGGTAGCGATCATGGGGATGCTGATCCAGACGAACAACCAGTACATACTGTTTTCCTTGATGCATACTATATAGATGAAAATGAGATTACAAATGCACAATTTAAAGAGTTTATCCTTGCGAATCCAGAATGGCAAAAAAACAAAATTGATGAGAAATTTGGGAATGCAAATTATCTATTCGATTGGAATGGTAACAACTATCCTGATGAAGAAGGGGAACATCCTGTACGATATGTAAGTTGGTATGCTGCTATGGCGTATGCTGTCTGGGTAGACAAACGTTTACCAACAGAAGCAGAATGGGAGAAGGCTTCACGAGGAGGATTAAAAGGCAAGAAATATCCGTGGGGTAACCAGATAAATGGTACCAGAGCTAACTACGGTAAGAACATTGGTCATACAACCCCTGTAGGTAAGTATCCTCCAAATGACTATGGTGTATACGACACATCTGGTAATGTCTGGGAATGGTGTCTTGATGCGTTTGAAGCTAACTTTTATGCAAACTCCCCACGTAAAAATCCTGTTGCAGGTGGAGACAGTATTGAGGATATTGTTAATAATTTTGAAAATATCCAATCAAACCGTGGAATTAGGGGCAGCGGATGGAATGGAAACGCTGAGTGGGGTCGATGTGCTAATCGGTTCGGAAATACACCTGACTTTGCAGGAATCGGTGCCCTCGGATTTCGATGTGTTCAGGATGTCGAATAATAGTTTTTAGTTGTTAGTTTCAGTTATTTGTTAATTGTTGTACGTGTGCGACAATAGAATCAGAAAGACCTTCTAAACTATAGCCACCCTCTAATGCTGATACGATTCTACCAGATGCAGTTTCTTCGGCAATCCCCATAATCATATCAGTCAATGTTGCAAATCCTTCAGCAGTGATGTTTAAATTACCCAATGGATCAAGGAAGTGTGCATCAAATCCTGCTGATATAAGGATAATTTCAGGAGCATAATCACGCAAGGCAGGTATCAGTATATCCTGAAATATGGTAATGTAATCGTCATCACCACTTCCTGGTGGTACAGGAACGTTAAGTGTTGTACCGTAAGCTTTACCTCCTCCTCTATCATTTTTTGATCCTGTTCCTGGATAAAGCGGGGATTGGTGGATAGAAAAGAAGAAAACCGTTTCGTCTTCATAAAATATATCCTGCGTTCCGTTTCCGTGATGTACATCCCAATCAACAATTGCTATTTTACCTACACCATGTTCTCGTTGAAGATACCGTGCAGTAATAGCGATATTGTTGAACAGGCAAAACCCCATACTCTGTCCCGGTGTCGCATGATGGCCGGGTGGTCGCACCATTGCAAACCCGTTCTTCGTTTTGTTGGTAACAACTGCTTCTGCTATAGATAAAACCCCACCCGTAGAAAGCAGAGCAATATCAAAGGATTCATGAACCACAATTGTGTCATAGGTTAGTGGTATCTCTGCTTCACAGTATTGTTTGATATAGTCGCTATATCTTGAATTATGTGCATAAGCAATTTGGTCTATACTGGCTGGAGTGGCTTCGATTTGTGTGAGTTGATCCCATATATCGCTTTCTTGCAATGCTGCCAGACTTGCTCGAAGTCTATCCGGACGTTCCGGGTGGCCTGGACCTGTGTCATGTTTTAGGTAGTCGGGGTGATAGGAAAAGGCTGTATTTTGTGACATAATTGTATTTCACATTTTCATTTATTCTAACTCTGATGGGATTAACAATGCGTTGTGTATAATCCTGAAAGTAACACACACAGCAACACGGAATACTCAATAAAATACCATCGTCATTATGAAAAGTCAAGTGATAGACTGACACATTTTGTATGGTATTTGTAAAACAATTGTGTTTCTGATATACTCTATAAGTCTTTATGGACTGGACAATCTTAGTCTACATCACAGTTCACGTCCTATTATACAAATTAAGGAAGTCAAGAAAGTCTTACATTAGTTAAGGTATTTACTCATTTGAATGAATAAACAAATTGGACAGGTATTTACACCATTTAGCTGGGCAAAATGGCTCATTAATAAATGGAAGGTTTATGATGCATGGCTTGAAGGGGCACATATCTGCGATCCCACAGCAGGACAGGGGATATTTGCCATGGCAATGTTACAAATTGCAAAGAAAAAGGGTGTACCTATAACCTCGGAACTTCTATCCCGTATAACACTTATTGAGATGGTTCCATCCCTCCTTACTAAGTTTAAAAGGAACATACAATCAGAATTCTCAATAGACTTCCCTACATCCCAAATTTACTCTCAGGATGTCATAACCCAACGACATCATAAGCAATACGATATTCTTATAGGGAATCCTCCGTGGGCAAACTTCGGAGACCTTCCAGATTCCTATAAAGAACATTTAAAGCCTTATTTTATACAGGAAGGGCTTGTTGAAAATACCCAAAGTATGTTGCTTGGGTCTTCTCGGATAGATATTGCAGCATTGGTATTAAAGGTCGCACTTGGAAGGTTGTTAAAAGAAAACGGGACAGCTTATTTTTATTTACCTACATCATTATTCTTTGGTGAGGGTGCTCATAGAGGATTTAGGGATTATTCTTCAAAGAGTTCAGATAAACCCTCAAATTCCCAGAGAGCTTTTACTGTTGATACCGTTTACGAATTCTCTAGGACAAAGGTATTTGAAGGTGTTAATACTGGATACTGCTGTGCAAGATTCATTAGTGATAAACATCAAAAGTTTCCTGTAAGGTATTTTAGGGAGGTGAACGACGATTGGGTTGAACATAAAGCCATACCGTTGAGAGATCCTGCCGATCCGTGGCGAATTATAGAGAACGGTGATAAAATACTTCCTGGAGAGGCTTTTGATATTAAATTATCATCTGAGCAAAAACCTCGCCAAGGGGTGAATACATGTGGAGCCAACAGTGTTTTCATTTTTGATGAGAAACCTAAATACATTCCAGATGAATTTATGTTTCCACTCACTACCAAGGAAATATGGCATGGTAAGAATTCAATTCCTAATAAATGGATTCTCTTACCATACAACCGAGGGACAGGAAAACCTTTGTCTTGGAGTCAAATCGAAAAACATGGCACACTAAAGAAGTATCTACTTAATAGTGAAGATAGATTAAAAGAACGAAAAGGAACTCTCTTACAAGCCTCTATGAAAAGAGGTAATTGGTGGGCAATGTTGGGTGTTGGTCTTTATTCTTTTGCACCATACAAAGTGATTTGGCAAGCTTATGGCAAGAATCACTTTACTCCTATTATCTTAGATAATGTTAATGGACAAATGTGGCAGGGGAATCAAGCGATGCATGCGTTTATACCGTGCTGGTCTAAAGATGATGCCCAAAGGATAAAAAAGGGTCTTAAAAATCCCGAAATCCCTGAATTGCTTCGTCAACTAAATGGAGGTGGCAAGTGTAATTGGGCGCAACCGGGGAAGATAAAAAAGTTATTATCGTTTGGTAATTCAGATCAGCAAGTGTCAATTGATTACGATAATTAAAGGTATAATTACTTTAAATGTGATATTTTTTAACGTTTAAGTACATGTGCGGGAATCAGCTAAGCGTATCCCGCACATCTGTTAGTTTATTTTCTGGCTTTTATACGAGACCATGTCGTTGCCAGTTTCCCTTGGGGTTCAACATCAAAAACTTCATCCCAACCGTTCAACAGTTGTTTGATTTCATCAGCTTCAAGGGCACGACTTAGTATTACAATTTCGTCTATTCCACCAGTGAAAGATTCTGGACCGAACTTGAGTTGTAAGACCTGTCCTGCTTGTACCTTACCACCCCATTCCGGTTTCCAATCTGCTTTATCTGCACCAAGTGCACCATTTTCACTATCAGGTTCCCCGTCAACATACATTTCGACCTTCGTGCCGTCGTAAGTACCAGCGACATGATGCCACTTCTTCTGTTCTAATTTTGTCTTACCATAGAAACCAGGTGTAATCCCTTGGTCAGTCCAGATTCTGAAGGAGAATCCATCAGGGATGGTTCACCAGCAGATTGGTCTTCAAGTAGGAATGCACCATTTTTCCTGACACCAGTATCGGAGTCAGCGTCTACACGGAACCATGCTGCCACAGTCAATTCATCACTGATGGATTTTATACTGTTTGAATCTTGTACATCAATACTTCCACCCCCAGCTGCGACGACTGCTTTACCAAATTTACCGTCTTCGAATTTGAAATCACCATTAATCTTACCATCATTTTTATTCCCTGACGAATCATCAGCATTATCTTCGAATAGCCATACACCAACAATAGCCTCATCATCTGGTTCTAATGCCAATACTGTAATTACACTCAGACAGAAAAATAACATTATAAAAACACTGACAAATCTCATTAGTGTCCTCCAAACATTTTGAATGTATCTAACTATACATTCATTCTATGTTGAATTAATATTGGGGATAAATGGGTATCATAATATCCATTGAAGATTCAGTACTATTGACAACCATAACCTTTAATAGAAGATAATACTTCAAATTACTATATTTAGCAAGTGTAATCGGAATGTCTTTGTCCTACAGTCCTACTTTTTACTTGTTGGTTCAGGTGTATTATGCTATATTAACAGAAGTGAAATAGGAGGTAATAGTATGGTTCAAGTTAAAGCACCACGCGCTTTTCATGTAATGACGAAGCCGATTGGACCGATATGTAATTTGGATTGCGAATATTGCTTTTATCTGGAAAAAGAAGACCTTTATCCAGAGACAAAATCGTTTCGGATGAACGAAGAGACTCTGGAGAACTATGTCAAGCAATACATAGAAGCTCAACAGATAAATGAAGTCACTTTTGCGTGGCAAGGTGGCGAACCGACTCTGATGGGTGTTGACTTTTTTCGACAAGCTGTTCGATATCAACAGAAATATAAACGCGGTGGTATGAGGATACAAAACACATTCCAAACCAACGCAACTCTTCTTGATGATGAATGGGGAGAATTTCTCAAACGAAACAGGTTTTTAGTTGGAATTAGTATAGACGGTCCACCTGAAATCCATGATAAATATCGGTATGACAAACGTGGTCGTCCTTCATCTGAGCAGGTTATTCGAGGATTACGCTTATTGCAGGAACATAAGGTTGACTATAATGTTCTTTGTGTGGTTAACAGTCACAATACAGAATATCCAAAAGATGTATACTCCTATTTTAAAGAACTTGGTGTTGAGTTCATGCAGTTCATTCCTGCTGTTGAACATTTTGATGGCAAGAATGTATCTCCCCGTTCAGTTACAGGTAAACAATATGGAAAATTCCTGTCGACTATATTCGATGAATGGGTAGTTAATGACATTGGTAAAATCTATGTGCAGATATTTGATGTTGCCTTAGAAGCGTGGTTAGGATATAACCCCAGTTTGTGTGTTTTTAATGAGACCTGTGGGGACGCTATGGCTATAGAACATAATGGAGATTTATATTCCTGTGACCACTACGTAACACCCGATTACTTCATTGGGAATATTGAGGAGACTGCTATCGCAGATATGGTTGATTCTCCGTTTCAACGGAAATTCGGAACGGATAAACGCGATACTTTACCTGAATATTGTCTAAATTGTGATGTTAAATTCGTCTGTAATGGTGGTTGTCCAAAAAATCGCATTATTCAAACCCCTTCAGGAGAAGACGGTTTGAACTATCTATGTGAAGGCTATAAACATTTCTTCACTCACATTGACGAACCGATGAAACTCATGGCTTCTGCTATCCAGAAAGGACAACACGCGAATAGTATTATGCCAATTATGCGTGAACGACGAATTGGAAAGAATACAAGAAGTAATAAGAAAGCAAGCAATTCGAGAACACAGACACTATCAACACAATCACCGAAGATAGGTCGAAACTCACCCTGTCCATGTGGTAGTGGAAGGAAGTATAAACAGTGTTGTTTAGGAATGAATACATAAGAATCACATGTAGTATTGGAATAGTAGATACTCAAGGAATTATTTTTACAGATTTTCTTTTGAGCTTCAAGGAGATATATGAATAAAACCAGACCAAATATTCTGCTTATTACAAGTGATCAACAGCATTGGAATACCTTAGGTTGTTTAAATCCTGAAATCCAGACACCCCATTTAGATGCATTAGTAAACGACGGAACCCTTTTTCATAAAGCCTATTGCCCAAATCCTACCTGTACACCCACCCGTGCATCGATCATTACCGGTAAATATCCCAGCCAACACGGGGCTTGGTCACTTGGTACAAAGTTATCTGAAGATGAGCATACAGTCGGTGAGGATTTTACCGAAGCAGGATATAGAACTGCGCTTGTTGGTAAAGCACACTTCCAACCTTTACACGGAACAGAAGAATACCCATCCTTGGAATCATATCCTATATTACAAGATTTGGATTTCTGGCGTAATTTCGATGAACCTTTTTACGGTTTTGAACATGTAGAGTTAGCACGTAACCATGCGGATGAAGCACATGTTGGACAGCACTATGCTATTTGGATGGAAGAGAATGGTCTCACAAACTGGCGCGATTATTACTCTCCTCCCACAGGAAATGCTAAAGGACAATACAGAAAGTGGCCGATTCCGGAAGAATATCATTATGATACCTGGATAGCTGAACGAACGAATGCTTTGATGGAAAGTTATCAGCAGAATGATGAGAACTTCTTTCTATGGGCAAGTTTCTTTGATCCACATCCGAAATATCTTGTTCCTGAACCTTGGGATACGATGTATGATCCAGAATCCTTGACTGTACCATCCGTAACAGAAGGGGAACATGATAAGAATCCAATCCATTTCCAGTTGACACAAGAGAAAAAACCTGATTTTTCTGAATGGCGTGAGACTGGGAAGGGTGTTCACGGTTTCAGATCACATCTTAGGGACAGAGATGAACTTGCTAAAGATATTGCAGTGTATTACGGTATGGTGAGTCTAATGGATAAGTATATTGGACAGATATTAGGTAAACTTGATGAGCTGGGATTAGCAGACAATACATTGGTTCTATTTACTTCTGACCACGGACATTTTTATGGACAACATGGATTAATAGCCAAGGGAGCATTCCATTACGAGGATGTGATTCGTGTGCCTTATATCGTACGATATCCAGGGGTTGTCCCTGCTGGAAAAGAGTCTAATGCTCTTCAGACATTGGTTGATTTAGCACCATCATTTTTGAGTGCAGCAGGAATTAATATTCCTCATCCAATGACAGGTGTTGATCAAACACCTGTTTGGTATGGTCAGCAGGAAGAAGTTCGTGACCATATTATCGTAGAGAATCATCATGAACCAACGACTGTTCATGTAAAGACATACGTTGATGACAGGTATAAACTCACTGTATACTATAACCGGGATTATGGAGAGTTGTTTGATATGCACGAGGATCCGGGTGAGCTTAACAACCTCTGGGATTCCGCTGAGTATACTGAGTTGAAATCGAAACTTGTGATGAAATTGCTCTTTGCGGAGATGGGTAAAGAATCTCTGTGGATGCCAAGAACATCGGGAGCATAAAGGTAGATAGAGATTTATTTAATCAACAGAGTATTGATCTAATATCTACGTCTCCAGTGCCAACTGTCGCTACCAGAAATGAGTGGTCGAATCTCCTCTGGAAGAGTCTCAATAAACTCTGGATTCACTTCGTTTCCTGGCCATTCCCGTACCATAGGTGGTGTATATCCTGCTACGAGAATCACCCGTTCTTTATCGCTTCGAATGGCTGTAGTACTGTGTATCAATGATTCGCCAAATAGTAAGACAGATCCTGCATGGGCTTCAACTTGATGGATGAGTTTATCATCAGACATAGCAGCATCAATCATCTCGTGTTGATCCCAAGTTAATCGGTGACTTCCCGGAATAAGGCATGTCCCTCCATCGTCTGGTCCCACATCGGTTAGATATGCGAGTGTTTTAACAAAGATACAGTGGAACTTATCTTGTTCGATGTATGTTCCCCATCCGTGCTGTGTTCCTCTATGAAATCCAGTGGGATTGTATTTCTTATCAAAAAGCTGATCTAAATCAACCTCTGGGTTTCGACTGTTGATGATTGCTTCAGTTTCCTCAAGACGTACTGTTCCACCTACTACTTCCTCGACGAGTGGAATAAGTTTTGGATGTGCAGCATATTCTAATAGCGCGGGATCATACTCAACAAGATTACCGAATAGTACATGGTGTTCACCATTTGGACGGACATAAATCCGTTGATTTTCAAGTAGTTCATCAACTTTTATTCTATAGAGAGCGTTTTTCATACGTTCAATTTCATCTTTGCTTAGTACATTCTCTAATAGGACGAACCCGTATATGTCAAAGTGTAACCGTTGTGCGGGTGTGAGTTCAACTGTTCCGTTATCCATAATAACCTCTATTTAAATAACTTCAAAATCCAAGGATACTTACTAATTTTAACTTAAGCTGTCACCTATTAGTTTTTTGACATCGAAACACTGTCTTTAATGGGAATGATAATAGTTAGTCAATCTTTTGTAACGTGAACTTCAGTTTGAGTCATCAAGATGCTCAAACTGGAAGTTTATGCTACAAGGTAGAAACTTAGGTTATTGTAGATTCACATCTGTATCTGTCCTTCGTTTCTTGGTGAGACTAAAGGATTATTCTTTTTTAATATGTCCCCAGACAGTAGCCAGTTTTTCACTGGGTTCAACTGAAAGGTTTATCGGTTCGTCCCCTTCATAAATTAACAGGTCATCAATATATCCAGGTGCTGTCATGGAATATACATGGAAAGCAACCCATTTGGCAGTAGGATTTACTGCAGGGTTGCGAAATGGCAGCCTTTTTTTACCTCGATCTTTTAATGCTAGATTTCGATCATTACCAGAATAGAAATTAAATTCGCTTTTGCTAACATCCGTAACAACGCGAACATATTTCCATTCATTAGTATCAAACTCATCAATTAGAACCCATGCTGCCCCGTCAAAAAGACGGACAGTATCGCCATTCCAATTGATATATGGACCACCATTATGTTGTGCTATATCATCTGCAGTAATTATTTTTAGATTGAATGATCTGCCTCCACCTTGAATATAAACCCAAAATTCAACTGAAATGATTGGATTGTCAGTTTCAATTGGAACTCCTACTCTATCATCGTTTGGACCAAGTAAGATTGCCAGTGCCTTCTTATCAGTTTTGACAGTGTCTGTTGTCACCTCAAACCCTTCACCTCTAACTTCCCAATCCTTTGGTGGTTTACCCACGGCTTCTTTTTCAAATCCTGTCTGGATAAAAGCCTTTTGGGAAACGGCATCTTGTAATAGATAGAAGTTGAGAAGAAAGCACATAAATGATAGAACAAGTATTGATGTGATAGATGTTCTCTTGACTTTTATCTTGTAATCTCTCTTCCTCATTTTCTCTCCTTATTGAATAAATATCTATTTGTTTAATTGTGCCTTACCAAACTTCTATTAGGATATACGCTATCTATCGTGTTGAGGATTGTTTCTTGACTTGTCCCCAATATGTTGTAAGTTTGTCTTTGGCTTCGACAGGTGTTGAGACAGGTGGATCTGCCCCTTCGTATATGAGTAAATCATCTACGAATCCTTGTGCGACAGATGAATAGACGTGAAAAACAACCCATTGTGCAGTAGGATTCGAGGCAGGTTTTCTAAAGGAGAGTCCTTGGATTGGATCAGCCAACAGTGCTTCGTCTCTATCTTTACCAACGTAATAATCAAATTTACTCTCATCGACATCTGCGACAACTCGCACATATCTCCAACTTCCAAATGGGAAATCATCAATTGCGACCCATGCTGATCCGTTATATAATCGGACTGCATTTTCATTCCAATTCATGTATACTCCACCGTCATTCGCGTGGATGTTATCATCAGAGACAACCTTTAGGTTGAATGCTCTTCCAGATCCATTGA
Source organism: uncultured bacterium (assembly GCA_964652195.1). GTDB lineage: Bacteria > Poribacteria > WGA-4E > WGA-4E > WGA-3G > MSPOR6. The sequence continues at coordinate 17,093 of CAZZBB010000028.1, forward strand.
TGAAAACCCAAAATTCGACAGAAATGATAGGATCTTCAGTTTCAATAGCGACCCCACATCTATCATCATTTGATCCGCCAAAAATTCCGAGAGATTTATTACCGTTTTTAACGGTTTCGTCTGTAACATTGATCTGTTCACCCCGTACTTCCCAATCTGTTGGAGGTGTCCCAACAGTGAAATCCTCAAATCCTGTTTGTAGTAATATATCTTGTGCCATAACTGTATGTGTAAAAACCGAACTACAGAGAACCATTGTAAAAAATACAAATAGTGTGAAATAAACTTTAGTATCTATATTCAATGGTGACTTAACAGGATATAATTTGTGATTCATAGTTTCTCCTTAATATCTAATCCAAGTTGCATTGGATTGTAGAGTTTAAAAACATTCTATAATTGTGATTTTATGAAGTTTAATAGTTCTTAGGTTAAGTCTGAATGTTTCATTATGGCATCCAGATGTTCCATTCTCCTCTTTTCTGCCAAGGACGGCATTCATAACATAGACACATATAACGGATAGCGAAACGAGGTGATGCTGTGGCGTTAATTGTGCTTGTATGCGGTAATAGATGATGAAATAGAAGTACATCGCCTTGCTTAGCAACAACTTCCATTGGCTCACCAAGTTCAATATCTAAGAATATCTTTCGGATATCTTGTACATGATTAGAAAAATCTGGATTCTTTTTTCTAAATGAACGTATCCGATCCGGACCTTCGGGCCATATCACGGTATTTCCTTGTTGTGGTCCTGCATCGGTTAGGTAGGTTAGACTACTTGCCCGGAATGTACCTGGATCCAACCGTAAATCTCTGGAATATCCATCCAGATGAGGTGTGGTAACTCTCCACTCCGATGCATCTGGGAATTGGTTCATCGCCCAAACACTATCAGGTTCACTGCATTTACAATGCGGTATTTCAGGATATCTTTCAGCAAGGTGCATGAGTACTGTGAGATAATCATCAGTGCAACATGCAAGAATATCTGGATGTGTAAGACCAAAGAGTTCAATCCGGTTTTCATTAGGCATCTTCTCTATATAAAAACCTGTTAGAAATGGACGATTTACCTGATCCCATGTTTCAGAATCATCTGGATCCATCCCCAACGAATGCCATATGGCTCGTTCTGCGTTTTTAATGGTTTTCTTAGGAATTAAACCAGACAGTAAAAGATACCCTTTTTCCTCAAATTGTTCTAACTGTTTGGTCGAGAGCATTCAATGTTCCTTAAGATTCAATGCAGAAGATAGGTCTCCATGGCATATATAGATTAATATATCGTGGAATATATCCAAACTAATATGCCTATCCAAAATATGGACAATATCATAAATGAGATATTACCTACAAACCGTGATGGTTTAACTCCTGTTTCCTTTGCCTTAATGATATTGTGTGAAAAAGCACTCCAAAAAGCAATGATTAATCCTGCACCTAATAGACATATTGAAAAACTCATCCAGATATTTGCGATATTCAGCAATATACCTATACATATTAACTGTGAACCTACCAGCATTACTATATTTACAAGTTTTTTCTTATTACTTAGGATGTTGACTTTCATTAATTTCCCTGGATTCTTTATTCAACAATAAGTTTGGAAACATCAGAATCGGGTTCTGGGTATTTCATGTGCATATCTTCAAGAGTATTTACAATTCTCTCAGTAATCACCAGATTACGATACCATTTTTTATTTGCAGGAATAACATACCACGGTGCCCAATCCGTACTACAGTTATTGAGTACATCTTCATAAGCTTCCATGTAATCATCCCAATATGAACGTTCACGTATATCGGCTTCAGTAATTTTCCAATGTTTTGTAGGATCGTTTATTCGTGATTCTAACCGTTCTTTCTGTTCATCTTTTGAGATGTTTAAAAAGAACTTTAAGACGACTGTACCATTTTCAACAAGCATTTTTTCAAAATCGTTAATCTGTTGATAGCGTTGTTTCCAAATGGATTTAGGGACGAGATCATGTACCCTAACAACCAGAACATCTTCATAATGAGAACGATTAAAGATTCCTATTTTTCCTCTCTGTGGTACAGCCTTATGTGCTCGCCATAGGTAATCACGAGATATTTCATCTATTGTTGGGACTTTGAAATTGACTACATTACAACCTTGGACATTAATACCTCCCATTACCTTTCGGATAGTTCCATCTTTTCCACAAGTATCCATACCTTGAAGGATTATTAGGACTGCATGTTCTCCTCCAGCGTATAATAGTTCTTGAAGCCTTAACATCTGTTTATGTAGCTTTTTCAGATATTTCTTTGTATCACCTTTTTTTCGGTAAGACCCGGTAAATTCTGGTGAATGTTCAGGATTGAAATCCTCTCCGCCACCGTTAAGACTTATCTTTCCACCAGGCTTAACAATAAAAGGTTGTGCCATAGTTATCCTCCATTATAATTGTAAAGTGATTAGACCATTCTGTGGTAAGATCAACTGTTCCATGAGATGTGTAGCATGTCCTATTTCAATAATACCAGATTTAATACCATTTCTATAAATGTTTATCCTATGAAAAGTTGTTAAGCATGTCTTAAAATACAACACAAACTAAGAGTTTATGCTACATTAAAAAGACTTTAATTATAAGAATTGGTATAAGAAAGGGACAACTGGGTAATCCCATTTGTCCCATAATGTTCTTATGTAGATTGCATCTATCTACTTTGCTAAAGATTCATAGTAGTTGTCAACAAGTCTTCGGTATTTTGGTGGTACATCTTCTTTAGCAACTTGAGTTAGTTGTTTCATTTCTTGTAGGAGGTTAAGCCGTTCTTCAATAGCGGTCTCAAGTTTTCTCAGGTCTCGAATTGCGAGTTCATAATTTGGGAACGGATTCTTCCTATCTCCGGCACGATACTGCATACTGTCAATAAGATCTAACCAGAGTTCCTTGATCTCACGATTGGATTCTGGCCCACTTCTTGCTAAGTCATTTTCTGCGGGTTCTTGCCCCCGTTGTCCCTGCTGTCCGGGTTGCTGACCTTGCTGTCCGGGCTGTTCACCGGGTTGCTGTCCGGGTTGTTGACCTTGCTGTGCATTTTGCATGGCTTGTTGTGCTTGTTGCATACGCTCTTCGAGTTGCTGCTGTTGTTCAGCAAGTTGTTGTTCTCGCTGTTGTTGCTCCTCTGTTTGTTCTTGTCCTTCCATCGCTTCACGTTCGCGTTGAATATCCTGCATCTGTTCTTCAAAACTTTGGAGTTGGTCAAGCGTAGCTTCAAGTTGCTCTTCTTCAGTGCGCGCCATGTTGGATCTTGCCTGTTGCAGGTCGTTTTGAGCTTCTCTAAGTGTGTCGAGTGCCTCTTGTTGATTTAACTCAGCGGATTGTAGACTTCGCCATTGTAATGCGCGTTGTGCTGTTGCCATATCCTCTGAAGTTTGTTCTTCAGAGAGTCGCCTTGATGCTTCCTGAACATTCTGTGCAGCCTCAGGATTTTCTTGGTTTAGTTGTTCTCGAACATTATTCAAATTCTCTTCAACCGACTCTAAGTCTCGTTGAAGTTGGCGTTGTTCATTAGCAAGTTCAGAAGCCTGTCTGTAATCCTCTGGACGCATACCAGTTTCCTGAGATCTATCTCGTAACTCTTGTGTTCGTTGTTGTACATCAGATTGTTCAGCGGTCAACTGTTGGAGTTGCTCCGCAGTTCTCTCTAATGCGTTATCAGTGAATTCAGCGGCAGCCCTTTCAAGTTGATCAATTGCTTGTTCAAGTCGTTCTTCAGCTTTTTCACCTTTTGCGGCACTCAACTGGGGTTGTTGCTGTTCCATGCCTTGTGATGCTTGTTGCATCTGTTCACCGGCTTGCTCCATAGCTTGTCCTGCTTGTGATAACCGTTCACTCTGTGTGCCTTGAACATTCCCCTGCATTTCACCGAGTTGTTGTGACATCTGCTGTGCTTGTTGTGATAACTCGCCTTGTTGTTGGCTGTTCTGCTGCATATCACTTGGAGAGGGTTGACTTTCTCTCCCCATTTGTTGACTCTGTTGATTTAGATTCTGTTGTTGTGCCAGCATTTCTCTGGCTTGGTCTAACATTTCCTGTGTCTGTTCTTGCATCTCCCGTTCGAGTTCTTCCTGATCTTGTTCAAGTTCGTTCTGCAGATCTTCCATTTCCAGTTCAAAGTTTTCAGCAAGTTGGGGTTGACTATTCCTTGCTTCCCTAATCACTTTTGGAAATGCCAGATTGACTTTTATAAGGAGTTCAAGAGCAGCTTGTTCTGGTGGAATTGCTATAGTAGGTTGTGTGTCATTTAGATGATTTGTTGCCTCACCCATCATATCGATAGCTTCTTCAAGGTTCATCATGATTTCCGGATCGATTTGTACTTCTTGCATTTGCATGCTCAATTCATCTGTAACCTTCTGAGTTTTATCTTTTAACTCTGATTGCTTCGTTCCAGTCTTTTTGACTGTGGATTTGTAATCTTCTGTCATGGTGGAAGGTTGTGAGTTAATATGTTTCCATGTTTCACGTATAATTTGTTTCTGTGAGGCAATTAACTCAAGAAATGGGTTTGGACAAGAACCTTCTGATGGTTCATCTTGTGACAGTCGTTGATTAAAGGGTTTAATCTCTATGAAATAAATATCGCTTTTTCCTTCACTGGGTCCAGTTAGCGTATTGTTGTCAATAGCTTGTGCATAATATGATAATATTTCACCTGGTTCCACATCAAATTCTTCCAAATAGAAGGTATATGAACCAAATTTTAGGTGTTTTTCAGGTCTCGTATTACTTTCTTCAGCAAGTTGTTCGCCAGGAGATTCCATAAGGAGTTCCTGTAATTCTCCAGCCCCGACACGGTACATCAGTTGTAACTTGTCAACTCCAAAGTCATCTGTAGCTTCTGCGACGATTTTAACCTCTTCGAGTATTGATGCTTTAACATCGCGTCCGGGTTCTTTGATTACCACTTCTGGAGCATTATCCGGATTTGCTTTTATATTATATTCAATAGGAATTTCATTATTAAAGTTATCAATACAGAGCAGTTGTACACTATATTTTCCATCTTCGGTGACTTGTAGTGTCTTTGTAAGTACGTTGCCATCGGCAATAGTCATTTCAGGTGAATCTGGTGTGCCTTCTTTTTCTTCATTATTCCCATCAATGATAGGTTCGGTATTTGAAGTTTGGTGTGTGAATGTAGCCTTCTGAATTACTTTATTTGCAGTGATACGTATTTCTGCCGTTGAACCGACTACAGCTTGTACATCACCACTGCCTTGTTGAACAACTGGAGTAAGACCTGTATATTCAGGATAGGTATACGCTACAGAAATATCAACTACCCGCGGCATTTCAAACACCTCAATCGTGTATCGGTCAGATGTAGTCTCGTTGACAGTTACAGAGTATTCCATCTCCGATTCGATATTGAAGAGTTCATAGGCAAAACCCCGTTTATCATCAGGATTTTGTAGCATATTTATTTCTTTTTTGCTTCCATCACTATCAGCCGTTGGTGGGTTATCTTTGTTATAATATGTTAATGTGGCTTTATCGGCAGATTTACCAGTGACAATTACATCAATTGGCAAACTCTTTCCAATAAGAATTCGAGCATTTCCAGGAGAAACGTCGACTTTCGTTGATAAAATGGGTTTTGTTTTCTCCCATGGAACCAATACTCGCATTAAGCTTGTCTGTATTTCTGTTGGAAATAGGAGCGTGAGTAAGCCGCATGCAGCAATGACTAAGACGGCTATTCCGACATATTTACGAGTCCGACTGTGGTCAATAGTGGCTTTAAAATCAATACCTTTAATTCGTTCTGTAGTATCTTCGAGTAGCCGTTGGAGCATATGAGATTCAATTGGATCATCTGATTCGCGTGATCCAAATTGAACTGCACTTACAAGTCTATCTTCAAGATTAGGATGTTTCTCCTCAACATTTAGTGCTACGTCTCGCAACGTCAAGGAAGCTTTCAACGGTTGTATAATGTGTCTATATAGTAGGTAGACCACTGCTATAACAATACCTGCAAGCATGACAACCCGTACAGTAGATGGAAGTGGCATCAACCAATCTATGATTGATTCTCCTACAAGTATAGCGAGTAATCCAATAATTACGATAGCAGCTCCTGTCCAAAAAAGGCTTCGTTTCCATACACGTCGTGCATCTAATATCTTTGATTGTAGTTCTGTATAACCGTCCCTTGCATTCATGATATTCTCCTGTAATTTTCTGCTATTAAAGATTTCTTCACTAATTCACAATTCATAATTATTCTATTTAAATGGCTTTATTTCAAAATAATCCCATGTATATAGACGTAAACGTCCAAGAAAAGTTCTAAATTTATGGTATGATTTACTGATTTCTTTGGTTATCATATCCTTTTTTCAGTAATCATATCCTTAATATAACCCAAGTTGTTACCAATTTACCTACATAGCACTCCGCTGGAGTGCAGGATGTTGATATACTTTTTACTATAGACATATCACCCCTCTGGGGTGAAGAAAGTGTCTGAAAAACTGTGTTGAAACGATCAAAATCCGTTATTAGCTACATTGGTTAATATAACAGATTTCATATATAAATAGCAAGTCATTTCAACAGTTGATGTATAGATTTGGTCTTGAGAATATTCTTCAATAAGTTATATTTCTAATTGTCAAAAAGAGATAAAAACAGATATTTAATCCTAATATACAGACAAAAAATAATGTCTAAAAACAGACATTTAATCCTAAATACTCAGACAGTAGATTGTGTTGTAGTTGTCTTACTCTGTGCATCGAAAAATTGAAAAAAGTTACACTTTTCGTTACATGGTGTAACCTTGAAATTGGTGTAAATTACCCCTGTAATCCCTTTCATAGACTGACTTTACGGCACTTTGAACTTGATTTAAAAAAAATTCGAAAAAATGTGATTTTGTGTTCTTGTTGTCCTTTCTGATTTTGGCATTTCTAACCGTCAAAAAATGTGTCTTTATTGACGTAAATAAAGTTTCGTAATTAGGATCGTTTTTATAGATAGTCATCATTTATTTTCCTATGAAGATGTCACAACTGTCCCTTAAAGTGTTAAAAAAATATTGCGTAAATATATTTCATTTTGACAAATATTATAAATATGTTTTTCTGTTTTTGTCATATATATATATATGTTAGATGTTAGAGGTCTATGTTTTCTTCATTTTTATTTACTTTTATGACTACGAGCGTGATGTCGTCTGTTTGTTGTTCTCCTTCTGCCCAGGATATGCAGGCATCATACATATGATTGATAATTGCTTTTGGTGATTTATCGGCAATCTCAGCAAATAGTTCTTTTGTTCTTGGATAATCCAACATTTCATTTTTTGGGTTTAACATCTCCGGTAGACCATCACTCATCAACAGCACAGTGTCACCTGTATCTAATTCAAATGTTGCTTCTTCTCTGTCTCCACCAACGAATCCACCTAATGGTGCACCTTCAAGTAGTATTTCTTCAACCTTGTCTTCTTCTGCATTATAAATAAGTGTGGGTGGCATACCTGCTGCAGAAATTGTCAATATATTATCCTTAAATGTAGCGAGTGTCATTGCCATGTAGAGTCTTTTCAAATTCATACTTTTAACACCTTGTGACATTCGCTCCAGATTTTCTAAGTTTCCATCATTTGGATCAGATGTTTTAAATAGGCTTTTGACCGCGGACACAACTAATCCAGAATTCATCCCGTGTCCTGTAGCATCTCCAATAGCAATAGTGATCTTCCCGTCTTCAAATAGATTATAGTCATAATAATCTCCGCCTACTTCAGTTGCCGGATGCATTTTAAATCCTACATCAAGGTTAGGAAGTTCAGGTGCGCTTTCAGGTAGCATAGATAATTGTAGTTTCCGTGCTTCTTCCAATTCCTCTGTTTTTCGTGTATTTTCATTCTCTAAATGCTGTCGTTCAACAGTCTCTCTTTCAAGGTTTCTACTGGTCCGTGCAATGTTTCGTGCTAAGTAAACAGACATAGAAAAGATCGGTGCCAGTAGGAATAGAAGTGATGCAAGTGTTTGATTCAATTCCCATCCGGTCCGAGCGATTATTATACCGTATATAAAAGGTAGTATAAACGGAGCGAGCGAACCGAGTCCAAATATCCATGCCCCATCTTTTCGTTTAAAGACGGCCACAATCATGATTCTTACCAATTCTAAAAATGTCAACCCAGAAATTATTGAAAAAACAGGGAGAAGCATCCCATGTGAAAATGAAACAAGAGAGTTGTCAATTGTTAAACTTAAGGAAGAATGATCAAATGAGAACAAGCCTAAAATGAATGTTGCTACCCAACCGGTAAGAAAAACCCAAAATAGTTTTGGAAGTTTTGAATAAAAAAGAGCGTAGAGAAATAGTAGGCATGACAGAGACATCACCGCAGAAACAATGAAGAAAAATCTACCAAGTGTAAGGATTTCTGGTGCGCTTGTCGCTATCAGGAATAATTGAAGGGGTATAAATACAATTGCAGCACTGCTTCCTGTCAATATAGAGAAATATAGGTTTTCTTTGGCTTTTGGATAAAAGATAAATAACAACAGATGTTGAAGCATCAAAAAAACTAATACCGCGGATGTTACCATCTGTATCGTGGTACCTTCCCGAAGTACATTGGCACGAAATTTTATAGCAGTATTCAATTCTGAAAGCCTAAGTCTAAACCCAAGTACGGGGGTAAACTTATCATACGAGTAATTCGAATATCGAACAGCAATTACGTGGTCGGTCTTAGCTGAGAAACTAAATCCTTGTGGGTCTCGTTCCCAATAGGGTTTTTCTTCTTTCTTATTTCCAACCTTACCGAATGAATAGATGAATTCACCATCAAGATATATCTCAGAAGCCCCTGCTTGATAGGTTACAAGTAGTGCTAAGGGTTTGTTCCAGAGTTCTTCGTCTGGAACTGAGATGTGAAGTCTGAACCAACCAATACCTTCCCACTCTTTATTTATCGATTTATCTTGAGTTATCAATGGTGAAAGGTATTTCCAAGTGGTGTCGTCAAAATCTGGTTTTGCCCAATCAGGGTTATCACCAGGATGGTATTTCCAGGGGGCATTGTGTAGATTATCAAATTTAGTTCTTACGTCATCTAAGGTAAGTGTGTGTATACCGGTAACGGGAACAGGTTCGGTTTCTTGAGAAATTGCAATTGGAAGGAATACAACGATTATGATTAGGACGGGAATTAATTTTGTAATTGGATGTTTCATATTCTGAGGTTATTTTATTGGCGATTTGTAATATTTCATAACTATAACAATATAACAAATACCGGTATAAGATAGCAAGGAATTATGGATTTTCGGGTGTGTAAACTTTTTGTCACTATAGGCGTTAATTTAATCATTAGGCTCTTTTTGTAGGAAGGGATTCCGATCCCCGATCTTAACTACATACCTATCGTTATTCGAAGAACATACCTTCCAGTACTTTTATGCCAAAAACATTACATACCCAATACTGATCCAAGATTTGACAATCACAAATTGCTATGATACTATTAATACAAGAAAACTTAGAAGGGAAATGATTCATGTCGAATGTCTTTGAATCCTTGCAGGAACGAGGATTTGTTCAACAGTGTACACATAACGAATTAGTTTCTCGTGTCTTGTCGGAGAATCAAATAACCTATTATGTAGGGTTTGATCCAACTGCTGACAGTCTTCATGCGGGGAGTCTTGTGCCTATCATGGCAATGGCACATTTACAACGTGCTGGACATAATCCGATTGCTATTATCGGTGGTGGAACGACCATGATTGGTGACCCAACTGATAAAACCGAGATGCGACCGATGATATCGGCTGAACAAATTGAGAGTAATGGAAGCAAGATATTAACACAATTACAGCGTTACCTTACATTGGATAATACAGAAGGAAGGTTTTTAAATAACGCAGATTGGTTAGTCTCTTTAAATTACATCGATTTTCTCAGGGATATAGGTAAACACTTTCGTGTTAACGAAATGATCAGGGCTGAAGGTTACCGACAACGGCTTGAACGGGAATTAGGATTATCATTTCTTGAATTCAATTATCAATTACTTCAAGCGTACGACTATCTCTATTTATATCGTAAGTACGATTGTGTTCTTCAACTTGGTGGTGATGATCAATGGGGAAACATCTTGGCTGGTACTGATCTTGTAAAACGGATAGAGGGAGAAAGAGTCCATGGGTTAACCTTTCCCTTATTAACAACTGCGACTGGTGCAAAGATGGGGAAGACTGCTGGTGGGGCAGTTTGGCTTGATTCAGATAAAACATCTCCTTATGGATTTTATCAATACTGGATAAATGTGGATGATAGGGATGTCAAGAAATTCTTAGCTTATTTCACATTTTTACCTATGGATGAAGTTAATCGTCTTGGTAGTTTAGAACATGATAAAATTCGTGAGTCAAAATCAGTGCTTGCCTTCGAAGCAACGAAACTTGCTCATGGATCAACTGAAGCGGAGAAAGCACAAGAAGCATCGAAAGCTGCTTTTGGTGGTGGAGGAGTTGAGTTTGATGCAATGCCAACCACTGAAATCCCCACGGAGAGACTTACTGATGGAATACCTATAATTGAACTATTTCATGAAGTAGGATTAGCTACATCTCGTAGCGAAGCGCGTCGGTTGATTCAGCAAGGTGGAGGATACATTAACGAAAAGCAATATAAGTCAATAGATGTTGTCATTGATTCTTCATTCTTGGATGATGACGCCTTGCTTCTACGGGCAGGTAAAAAGCGTTATCATCGCATTATTTTATCTGGAGAGTAGTAAATCTTTTATAAGCATAGTTTGTTGAGGGTAAATTAGGTATTAGAAAAGCACTGGAAGGTGTGTACTTTGAATCACGATGCGTTTGTAGTTAAGATAGGGGATCGGAATCCCCTCCCACAGAAGAAAAGTAAGATTCGGGGATCGGAAACTACTCCTACAAAGAGCCTAATGCTTAAATTGACGTCTATAGTACCAAAAATTTTACATACCCAAAAACGGGTTTTCCTTGCAATTCAGACCTTTGTATGGTATTATGTTGAATATATATAATGGGATACCAGAAAACAGAGAAGTTATATCATAAATTACCAAAGTTCTCGAATATATACGCTGGTATGTCATTAGCATCAAAGATACATCATATTAATAACATATATCATTGATATCTACCCCGCAGATGTCAATATGTTATTAGAATAGGTTGTGCGGGTCATTTTAGGAGAAACATTCTTTTGAATGTAAAAACAGATTATGAGATCAGAAATATGGGTACCAGAATACGACACTCCTGAATTATGGCATAAAGAAATATCACGTAGAGGCTTCTTTAAATACGGAATAGGTAGTTTCTTGGGTCTTGTTGCAATGCAACATTTTGGAACTTCTGCATCACAACTTGATCAGGTTATTCCACGAGCCAAACATTGTATCGTCATGTTTATGAGTGGTGGACCGAGCCAATTAGACACATTCGACCCAAAACAACCATCCGTTGAAAACAGCGGTCCTTTCGTACCAATCCCTACGAGTGTTAAAGGTATTGAAGTATCAGAGCATTTACCACAAGTTGCTGAACAGGCACATCATCTATCCATCATCCGTTCCATGGTTACTCGGGAAGGCAACCACGAGCGTGCACGTTATCTACTCCATACAGGTTATGCTCCTGGTGGTGCTGTAAGACACCCCACTTTTGGTTCACTCACTTCATACTATCTTGAGGACAGTGAAACGAAATTACCGAGTTGTGTAAACATCAATTCGCCAACCTACTCAGGCGGATTTCTCGGTGCTACACACGATCCTTTTGTTGTTAACAACCCAATGGAAAAGATTGATGATCTGGAATATCCTGAACTCATGGATACAAAACGTTTTCGACAACGGTTGAAAATGTTAAATAATCTCGAAAAGGATTTTATAACTAAACGTACTGGTTTAGGCACAGAAGCACACGAAGCCATATACAAAAAGGCAGATGAACTGATTAATTCGCCGAAGATAAAAGCATTTGATCTGAATGAAGAACCCACAGAGATAAAACAAGCATACGGAATGAATAGATTTGGACAAGGGTGTCTCATGGCAAGACGGCTTGTTGAATCAGGAGTTAAATTTGTTGAAATTACGCTTGATGGATGGGATACGCATGAAAATAACTTTGAAAGAACAAAAGAACTTCTTGAAGTAGTGGATCCAGCCTATGCTATGCTCATAAAAGAGTTAAGTGAAAGAGACCTACTGGATGAAACCGTTGTATTGTGGTTAGGTGAATTCGGTCGTACACCAAAGATTAACCAGAATGATGGACGCGACCATCATCCGAACGGATGGTCTGCTGTAATCGCAGGTGGTGGAACTCGCGGTGGTCAAGTAATTGGTAGTACAAACGAAGATGGAACAGAAGTCGTAGAAGGTGCAACAGGTGTACAAGACCTATTCGCTTCACTCTGTTTCGCACTTGGTATCAATTACAATGAAGAGAATATGTCTCGTTCTGGTCGACCCATTAGGGTCGTAGATGATGGTAGTGTCATTGAAGAACTCTTTGTTTAGGTTGACTATATTGTGTTTATTCACTCTTTAAGATGGGTAATTTCACAACCAACAAAAGACAATAGATGCGAATTATCGCAGGGAAATATAAAGGAAGACGACTAAACACACCAAAAGACATGAATGTCAGACCTACGTCTGATAGGGTAAAAGAGTCAGTTTTTAGTAGTATAAAAAATCATATAGAAGATGCTAACTTTCTTGACCTTTGTTCGGGAACTGGCAATATTGGAATTGAAGCTCTTAGTCGAGGCGCGAAAAAGGTGACTTTCTTAGAACGCAATCCTGTTAGTCTTAAACTAATAAGACAGAATCTAAACATATGTGGAATAGAAGAATCTACCACACAAGTTCAAGTGATTGCTAAAGATGTATACAAAGGCATTAAGACATTACATAATAAATTAGAGACATTTGAATTGATTTATTTTGATCCTCCGTATGATGCAGACCTGTACAATCAATGTCTCACACAAATATCTGAAACAAGACTACTTAATGAAGCGGGAATACTTTTAGTTGAACACTATAAGAAAACCAGGCTGCCGACAGAAATTGGTTTACTAAGCCATGAAAAGCAAAGGCAGTATGGAGACACATGTGTTAGTATATTCCGCTTTATTGAATAAGTATGATTTTCTGAGTTCGATTTGTAGATAAGATTAGGTGAGTTTTACATCTATAACACCGCACATTCATTTTATGGTAATTCCTGTTAGGTAAGAAGGAACTCCAATCCAGATTTATCTTGTGTTGATTTAGATACTAAGACGAAAAACCACCTATTTTTCCTTTTAAGAAGACAATCTATCTAAACACTTGTATTTTAAGAACTCAGATTTATGATCGAATTTTAAAAAGCGTAAGTTTACATAACATAAGATATTCTTCAAAGGGGAACAGTTTTACACTAAACTAAATGGGTAGATTATCTACTTCTATTTCTGAGCTAACATAATCTTCTTTTTATCACATTCTTAGTATATGTTGTTTATAGTAGTGAATAAAAGCACTACAATAATCAATTTATACCCATTCAAAATAATACATGTACTGTTGTTCAGATTTATATGTTCCGTTAGCATAATATACTGTGGAATATATCTAATTTAATCGGATATATTCGTAGTTTGCTATTGTATTCATGAATTTCCCTTCTCATGTACTCCACAGAAACATAATTGTAGATAGTATACCCTTTCATGTTACCAATGTTAAAGGATATCGTCTGTAAGGGAACATAAGGAACAAGTACATGCAAATTGAGGACCTCTCCGTTTCGCGACGCGGAAAACTTGTCGTAATTGACCATCAAAAATATCAAATTGAGTATAACTTATCAAAAGGAACTTGGAACTATAATGACCAATCAGGAAAGACCATTATCAAGAACGGTTTATCGCAGGTAGGTCTTACTGATGGTACAACTCTAAAGACATCTGATGCGGGGTTTAGAGAATTTACGACAGGGGCTGTAGAAACTGATTCTTATGGAACATATCAGCTTTTACGTTTCTCTTATAAACCAGAGAAGGACACGTCTCAGACAACAGATGATGAAAATCGTGAATCCCAAAACACAGAAAACGCTGATGATTCTAAACCTACATCTGAAACTTCCGACGCAGAAACAGATGAGCACGTTATACAGGATGATGGTTCAAGTCAAACTGATATCCGAATAAACACGTACCTAACTTGCTATACTGACCAACCCTATGTTTTACTCAGAATAGGTGTAGAGAATCTTAATTCATCCCCACTATTCTTAAAAGACATCTCCCTAATAGACATTTCAACACAGCACGGTTTAATACAATTAGGGGGACATCCATCACAATACCATCTTTATCTTAAATTACCTGCTATTTCTCCAAATTCAAGTACACATAAGAAAATCTATGATGGATTCAATCTGACCAAGGACAATTCCTCTCAACCTTGTCAGGATGGCATGCTTTATGATACAGAAACCAAGAAATCTCTCCTCTTTGGTTTTCTAACAGCTGACAAGTGGTGGCCAGGTATTCAAGTAGGTTATCAAGCATCCAAACGGAAGTCTCAACAAGGGATAACAACATGGGGTTTATATCATGAATGTGAAACCACGGAATGTGAACCAGGGAATGAAATAACTTCTGAACTCGGTTACATCGATTTTGTGGAAGAGGCTACTACATCTTACAAGCAGTATACAGAAAGACTTGGAAAAGACAATGAAGCTCTTACTCCAATAGATCTAACTGGAGAAAAGAATAAGAATTCAGCCCATAGTGCACTTGATAACATGACTATTTCAGGTTGGAGTATTACATCTGAAAAGAAGGACGGGAAATTATCTGCAAGTTTTATTGATGAACACACACAATCAATTGCAGATAATCCACTATTCAAACCCATACATTCTGGTGGTATTGATTATATTCATTTAGAATCCGGTTGGCAGCGGAATCCAGGTGAGATTGATGTAAATACTGATGATTTCCCTGATGGTATGTCTTCAGTTGTTGATAAAATTCACGATCTCGGTTTTAAGGCAAGTATCTGTATTGATCCTTATGTCATAGAAAGTAATTCCAAGTTAGTTTCAAAATTTCCTGATATCTGTCTGCGAATAACAGAACATAAT
Source organism: uncultured bacterium (assembly GCA_964652195.1). GTDB lineage: Bacteria > Poribacteria > WGA-4E > WGA-4E > WGA-3G > MSPOR6. Next base: position 32,318 of record CAZZBB010000028.1, read on the forward strand.
AACCCACCCCAAGAAAACACAGAAAAGAACTCTAAACCAATAAATGAACCTGTTGAGGTATACCTTCCAGGTAGAAAAAAAGCACTTGCCATATTAGATGTTTCACATCCTGAAACTCAGGAGCACGTTAAAAAGTGGTTAAAAAAGATCAGTGATGAGTGGGGTTTTGACCTTATCAAGACAGACATGTCGAGTTATACCAGCGGAATGATGTCTATTGTACAGAATGTATCTTGGCATGACAATTCTCTAACTTCCACCGAATTGTATCGTCTGGCTATTAATACAGTTAAGGAATCTATTGATTCTTCACAGAAAAAGCCTATCCTGTCTGGATATAACGTAATTGATAGTGTATGTGTTGGAAGTATGCCGATTGTTTTTCCACTCCTAAGACATAAATATATCCATAACACCGATTCTTGGCACCAGCAGAATGGAATAAAGCATAAACTAAGTCGTTACACAGGATATTTATCAGTGCATAACCTTCTATGGAGTCATGCTTATGGCGAACTATCTGTGGATTCACCACGACCTGCGAATGAAGTAATCGCTGAATTGACTGCAGCAGCATTAAGTGGCGGGGCAGTATATTGTGTGAATGACCCAACATCCTTTTCTCAACAACGTGCGGACTTAATATCTAAGATATTACCCATATGCAAAAAGGCAGCATATTCAGCTGATCGTTTTGATAAACCTTTTCCTCAAATTTGGCACTTACCAGTATCTACATCAAATGAATCTTGGCATCTGATTGGAGTATTTAACTGGAGCGACCATCAAGAAGATATCCTTTTAGATTTAGCAGAAACAAGTATTGATGTTGACAAGGATTTTCTTGTACATGATTTTTGGATGCGTCAATACTTAGGTATAGTTTCCAAAAAAGTTAGTTTGATGAATATTCCACCCCGGTCAGCAAAACTGCTCTGTTTACGTGAACAACAACCTGTGCCTCAGCTCCTATCAACAGACCTACACTATTCACAAGGTGCTGTCGAAATCCTATCTGCTGGTTGGGATGAACACAGCCATAGTTATATGCTTGTTTGTAAACCACCAAGAGAATCGGAAGGTACATTTTTTATTCATGTCCCAGAAGAATATATTCCAATCGGTGTTTCTACATTCGGAAGTAAATATAGATATAAATGGGAAAAACCTATATATGAGTTAACATTTGATCCTACTGACACATTGATCCATATAAGTATACAGTTTTCTAAAACCACTGGCGGTTATGAATAAAGTTAGGAACTTGGTAGGTTCGGTTTTCTGTCAATCGTACGCGCATTTGAAGTTGATTACCATAGTGTATTCCATACGCGGATTCACCGAATTCTCTATACACAAATAATAGGTTATTTTAATTAATGCCAGACCATTCATCAAATAACGAAAAACTATTACAAATTAAAAAACGGGCAGCAGAATGTATAGACTGTTATCTATCTAAATCCCGTGATAATGTAGTATTTGGCAGTGGAGATCCAGATTCAAAGTTAGCAGTTATCGCTGAAGGACCATCTGCAGCCGATAATCACACATCATTTCCCTTCTCAGGTCCCGCTGGTAATATGTTGGACGAAGTTCTCGCTGCCAATGAACTCACAAGAGCGAATATCTGGTTGACCAACATTATAAAATGTCGCGCAGCAGATCAACAACAGAATGGTTTGAAAAATCGACCACCAAAGATTACAGAAATTAAAGCCTGTTCAAAATGGCTGGACAATGAGCTTACTATCATAAAACCTTTTGTCATTTTATGTCTTGGATCTCCTGCAGCAAAAACACTCATACAATCAGGTTTTAAAATTACTGAGGATCGAGGGGTCTGGTTTACGGAAACGCGTTATTCACCGTTTGCTATAGCGACATATAATCCTGCTTATGTATTGCGTCAAGAAGGTCATGACTTTATGACTTTAAGGTCGACGATTATTGACGATATTGGCAAAGCCAAACAGAAATTAGTTGAAGTAGACGAATATGAAAGAACAACACTCTTTTAACAGAGATTGAATATCCATTAACATAGTTAAAAAGATAATGACAACAAGAAAACAGATCGCAATTGATGCAGTAATTAAGGCTGCGGAATTATGCCAACAGGTCCAATCCGAGATGGTATTATCAGATACAATACAAAAGAAGGATAGGAGTCCTGTGACTGTTGCAGACTTTGGATCACAAGCCATAATTTGTAAAGCCATTGGTGACACTTTTCCTGAGGATATCGTAGTAGGTGAAGAAGATGCCAATTCACTAAGGTCAAATACAGAACTTCTTGACCGTGTTGTCGATAATGTCCAAAGGACTATTACATTAAATACAAACATATCAGAAAAAGATCTGGGTAATGATTTTGAACATATCAAACAGGAACAAGTCTGTGAATGGATAGATAGGGGTAGTGGTGATATAGGTGTAAGTTATTGGACGCTTGATCCCATTGATGGTACGAAAGGATTTCTCAGAAAAGACCAATACGCAATTGCATTAGCTTGGATTGAAGATGGTATAGTTCAACTGGGAGTTTTAGGTTGTCCTAATTTACCCCTTCAACTGAATGGTAGTTCATCAGACAGAGGCAGTCTGTTCGTAGCAGTCAAAGGGGAAGGAACATCACTCCACACATTAAAGGGTGATTTTGTCAAAAGAATAGATATATCTGATAGTGTTCCATGTTTAGCAGAGAGTTTTGAATCCACTCATGGAGATAGTGATACCCATGCCAAAATTGCCGATAAACTCGGTCTAAATGCATCACCAGTTCAAATAGACAGTCAAGCGAAGTATGGGATTGTCGCACGAGGAGAGGCATCATTATATATTCGATTACCCAATCCTGCTTTTCCAGATTACCGTGAATGTATTTGGGATCATGCCGCTGGAATGCTGGTGGTTGAAGAAGCAGGTGGAATCGTTACAGATGCACATGGAAACCCATTAAGTTTCTTGACAGGTAGACGAATGACTAATAATCGTGGTATTATTGCTACAACAAAAACACTACATCCGAAAGTACTAACTATACTAACAGAAAACTCTTTATAGATAATTCTTCATACCCAGTCTTAATGTTCTCTGTATAATTCTTGTACATTAACAATTTATGATAGAGGATACAGTTAATTATCCTAATACCATTTCTATATATGTTTATCCAATGTGCAGTTGTTATGCATGCCTTGAAATACAGCACAAACTGGAAGTTTATGCTACATTAAAAGAGGCATTAATTATCAGAAATGGTATAACATCCTGAAGGAGTGAATATGAAAGCGGGGCAAATTGTTGCGCCACATCAAATCGAAATAATTGATATAGAAATACCTAAGATGGAAGACTATCCTGATGGAACTGTGATGATCAAGACTATCCATAGTGCCGTATGTGGTAGTGATATGCCAAGTTTTGTACTTGAGCATCCAGCTGAACGGTATCCATTCGGTCCGGGTCTGTCTATCCATGAGGCAATCGGTGTTGTAACAGAAAGCAAATCTAAAGAGTTTAAAATCGGTGATGAAGTGCTGGCATTACCGCGTCATGTTGGCGGTTGTGCGGAATACTTCCTATCTGATGAAAGTGCTACCGTACCATTGGTAGATTATCCACAGAAAGATTGTATTCTCATGTCACAACCTCTTGGTACAGTTATCTGGGCATGTAGGAAATTGGGTAATATTTTGGATCAAGATGTTGTGGTAATCGGTCAAGGTCCAATGGGATTACTCATAACCCATATGTTGAGTAATCTTGGTGCAAAGAGAATCATCACATGTGATTTAGTTGACTTCAGATTAAAGGTATCCAAACAGATGCGTGCAACCCACACTGTCAATGCATCGACTGAAGATTTGATTGAGGTTGTCACTGATATAACTGATGGAAAGATGGTTGATCTTGTCGTAGAAGTGGTAGGACATCAAACTGAAACAATCAATACTTGTCTTAAGCTACTTAGACGTGAGGGCACACTGCTCGCGTTTGGTGTTCCAGATGATGAATTCTACGATTTTGGTTTTTCAGAATTTTTCAGGAAGAATTTACGGTTTATCGGATCTGTCGGTCCAGATATACAAAACGATTTCCCGTTAGCTATAGACATGATTGCACAAGGACGAATAGATGTATCCCCAATCATAACACATCATCTACCTTTTACAAAAGCGCAAAAAGGTTTTGAAATGGCACTTCACAAGAAGAATGAAGCAATCAAGATAGTCTTTGATTATCCAGAGTAACAGATTGTTAGCATTAGATTCTTAACAATTATAATGGTAATTCAACAATCTGACCTTCACGACTTGATTGGTAAATAGCAAGAATAATTTCAACCGATTTTCGACCTTCACGCCCATCAACCAAATGGGTTGAATCAGATTCAATTCCATTAATTAAGTTTTCCATCTGTCGACGGTGATTGGCATGATTGATTGCTCTTGGGTCTGAAGCTCCACCACCAGTATTGGTCTGTTGAGCGAATTCATCACGGATTTTAGCATCATCTGGCAGTTCAGGATCAAACTCCCATTTGGTGATATCTTCTTCTTCGAGTATAGCGGTTCCATGTGTACCACAGATTTCGGTTTTCTTGAACATACCTGGGTAAGCAGCAGTTGTTCCTTCAATTACACCTAATGCTCCACTTTCAAAACGAAGAGCAGCAGCGGCAACATCTTCAACTTCGATTCTTTCATGAGCTAAAGTATCGGTAAATGCTTGAACTGACTTCACAGGTCCCATAAAATACTGGAGAAGATCAATAGCGTGGATAGATTGATTCATAAGGGCACCGCCACCATCAAGATCCCATGTACCACGCCAGCCACCGCTATCGTAGTATTCTTGGGATCGGAACCATTTGATGTAGGAACTGCCTAATGTCAATTTACCGAAACGACCACTATCAATCGTTTCTTTAACAAGTTGTGATCCTTTTGTAAATCGTGAATTAAATATTGCACATAATCGAACACCTGTTTCATTGCATGCTTGAATTATTTCATCGCAACGTTGTAATGTAATTTCCAACGGTTTCTCTACAATTACGTGCTTACCAGCATTTGCGGCAGCAACGGCAGGATCTAAATGAGCACCACTTGGTGTACATATACATACGATGTCAACGTCATCCCGACTGAGCATCTCGTTGTAATCTGAATATGTATCAACATTGTATCTATCCGCAAGTCGTTTTGAATTTTCAGCATTGCGTGAACTTACTGCAACTAACTGACCATGTTCTAATTCTGATATTGCAGCGGAGTGAAAATCTGATATACTACCACAACCAATAATTCCAAAACCGTACATTTTCATAGGATGTTTATTCCTTCATAATTATTTCTAATCTGGTACAACTGATATTTTATAATAATATGAACAATGACAATCAAAATCCAGAAGATAACTTAATCAATAAACCTGAATCTGATGAGACTTCTGATCAACAGAACGAATCTAAAGAGGATTCTGTTGATGAGCAAACTCCTACCAATAAAACTTTTCGAATTGGATGTATGACATTCTGTCTTGCGGCATTTGTTGTGTTTATATGGGTTTGGCATCATCAAAGTCAGTTTAATGATAACTACCGAAAAGCATCATTTCTTATGCGTAATAGTGATCCAGAACAAGCAATAATAATTTACCAAAAAGCAATTAAGAATAAAAATAGGACTATTTTCTTTAAGTATGCTCCTTCGGCATATAATAACCTTGGACAAGCATACATGTTAGCAGATCAATATGACCAAGCAATTACAACTTTCAAGAAAGTAATCGAAATTGCCCCAGATATTCCTGAAGGATATGTAAATTTAGCAACAGTCTATCTGAGACAAAATGAACCTGAGAACGCCCGTGAAATTTGCAAACATGCCCTTCAATCCTTTCCAAACGCTGCCTTACTACATTATAACCTATCCTGTGCATATGCACTTACCAATGCTCCGATAGAATCTAAGAAATCTCTAATTAAGGCAATAGATCTTAATCCTGATCTACAAGAATATGCTGAAAATGAAGGGACACTCAAAGGTATTATATCCGAACTCTCACAGTAATCTTTCCACCTTCTATTAGTTCATTTACGGAATTGCAGCGACATAAACTTGTGAATAACCCGATACGTCCGATGTGTATACAACTGCTGATTCATCTGGACTAAAAGATGGATGTGGATGTGTCCACTGTGGACCATATACCGTATCCACTTTCATTTCCATCCAACTCAGAGATTTCTCCCTATCCCCATCTTGTTGTGCTGCAGCCCAATCCTCAGCAACCGCATATCGATCTTTTTTCCATTGACTACCACTTGATGAACTTTCAGGGTAACAGATAGGTTCATGTTTTCCTGACGTTACATCAACCAAACGTAGTCCGATATCAGGATGTACTGTATCACATAAGACTTTTGTTCCATCCTGGTTACTGGCAATATGCCATGCATTGAAATCAGAGATCGTTTCCATTCTGAGTGTGTCTAATGATAAACGTCGTAGAGAATATGGCCAATGTGTTACTATCAGTTCGTCCTGAGATCCAAGGAATGTCTCATGTACGAGGAATTCATTATTCTCATGTTCATATAACATTCGGTTTTCTGTTCCATCCCTTTTGATTGTCCACATCCGTGGTGCTGGATCACCGGAATATGCAATGAGATCTACATGTTTTGGGTGAAATTGTGGATGGATTATTGTCTGGTCAGGTGAGGTATAAATAATCTCTCCACCCCTTCCATCTGTGGCTGTTACGGTAATGTGTGATTTTCCATCTAACTTCATTGCAGTAACAATATATTTTTCATCTGCACTCACACTACATTCACCGAGACTACCCTCAGGAAATACTGCAAGAATTCGCTCCTCAAAAGATTCAATATTAATCGCTTTTATTGAATTCCCTTCAGTGTAAAATAGCTCTCTTCCTTCTTTAGAGATAACACCTGAATATCCATGAACTTCATCACCATTTGTTAATTGGACGATGTCTCCGTTTGGATATTCAATTTTATAAAAGTTTGCTTTACCTGAGCGATAGGAGGTAAATATTAAGTGCTTTTGATCTTGGGTAAAGGAGGGCGTTAAAAAGTATAGGTTGTGATTAATCGTCTCATCACTTGTTACTTGATATATATGAGAATCAGTTTGGGAATCCTTAAACTCGCGAAGTTCGGAGGGGTGTATAGATCCTTTTTCATATTTTGCCATAATTTATCTCAATTTATTGTATGACCTAAGGTATAGATTTTCATTAACTTTCATTTTCTAATAGTAGCAAAGATTGTGTGGTCTGACAAGTCTAAAATAAGGCAGTCGTACTCATAAAATTACAAGCATTATTTTACACATTTATTGGATTTAAATGGAACATAATTATCGAAAATGAATTAAAAGACAATAAACCATCAATTATTCATAATTTGCACCTTTGCCTTACTTTTTCTGTGTCATTAATTATAGAGGAACATTTGTTTTTGTTTACTAATTGATCATATAAACTTAATTTTACAATCTATTATATTTGGAGAGTTCAAATATGAGCATTGAAAAAAATGGAGAGTTAGCAGGTATTGGGCTTCATTTTCTGAAAGAAGCTATATTGCATGTTCTATTTTTCGTAGAAGATGGACCACCATTATCAATTTGCGAAATAACAAGAAAACTTCAACTATACAACCCAGGGATATTACCAGAAATACACACCCATATTGTATTAGATATATTAACAATTTTAGAGGATGAAGATAGAGTCTATGAAATTAGGGATAAAGAAAGAGGATGGAGAATCAGTAATAGAGAAGTTACACGTATTCTTAATAATTCTGAAATGGAATTCTAACCTATAAGGAGAATCTACGGAGAACCCACATCTAATTTTCCGTGATTTTTAGGAAAAATGCAGGATTATGCTAAAGAGGCAACAACAACTCTATCTTTTCCTGAATAATCTTTTATAATCTGACTGTCATCGTAGACAGGGTGCTCATTTATCAATTCTTGTACTGGGTTGCCTTGTGTATCACCGATTTCAAAGATTAGTTTACCACCTGGATTCAAGTAGGAAGGCGATTCAGATATGAGTCGCCTTATAATCGACAATCCATCTTCACCTGCAAACAGAGCAATATGTGGTTCATGCTCTCTTACATCAGGACTCAATTCATTATTATCACAAGACATTACATAAGGAGGGTTAGATACAATCCAATTAAAATTCGATGTACTCAGTTCTTGAATGGGATCAAAGAGATCTCCCTGTAATAGTGAAATCCGGTCTGTACACTCATGAGCATCTCTATTTTTTTCAGCTACATCTAAGGCATCCTGACAAATATCGGTTGCAATGATTTCCCATTCAGGTTCATTTACTGCTAAAGTTGTCGCAATCACTCCGCTGCCTGTTCCAATTTCAAGAATTCGTTGTGGTGTATCAGAATTAGTCTTGAGGATAGCCTCTACTATAAATTCTGTCTCTGGACGCGGAATTAATACCCTTTCATCAACATAAAAGTCTAAGGACATGAACTCTTTGCGGTTAATCAGATAACTAATCGGTGTAAGATCAATGCGTCTCTTAATAAGTTCTCTGAAAACGCTCAGATGTTCTTGATAAACTGGCATGTCAAAATCCAGATAGAGTTTTAACCGACTTTTTTCGAGGATATGACCCAGTAATGCTTCTGCATCTAACCGGGGATTTGGTATATTGTGCTTTTCAAAATAGCCTGTTGTCCATTCAAGTAGTTCAATCACGTTCCAAATTTTGGTTGGCATATTATAATGATTATGATGAAATAGGATAATCGAAAAGAATCAAACGGATAGAAAATTGTAGGTAGGAATGTCTGATACTGCTATACCTTTAATTCACTCGATATGCAAATATATAGATACTTAATTAAGTACTTTCTTTTTTTAACTTTTCAGCTTGGTCTGCAGTTGTTAGTCGTACTATAAATTCCTCTAAATCACCATCCAATACAGATTCAAGTTGATAACTACTAAATTGTATCCTATGATCAGTTACCCGTGATTGTGGAAAATTATAGGTGCGAATTTTTTCACTTCTATCACCACTACCAACCATAGATCGGCGCGTTTCTGACCGTTCACTATCCATTTCTGCTTGTTTTAATTCTTGTAGCCGTGCTCGGAGTATCTTCATTGCTTTTGATCGGTTCTTATGTTGTGATTTCTCATCTTGGCAGGTAACAATCATACCTGTTGGTATATGTGTTATACGAATTGCCGAATCTGTTGTATTAACACTTTGTCCACCCGGTCCTGATGACCGATAGGTATCAATACGTAATTCTGTTGCTTCATCTATTTCTAAATCAAGTTCTTCTGCTTCCGGTAGAACAGCAACTGTGACTGCAGAGGTATGGATACGTCCACTTGTTTCAGTAGTAGGGATACGTTGAACCCGGTGAATACCACCTTCATATTTCAATAGACTGAATGCAGCTTTCCCTTCAATGGAAAATACCACCTCTTTGAATCCTTTTAACCCAGTGGCATTCGCACTGAGCATTTCCACTTTCCAATTTCTCCTTTCGGCGTATCGAGTATACATACGGAAAATCTCTGCAGAAAATAAACTTGCTTCTTCTCCACCAGTACCAGCGCGGATCTCAATAATGACATTCTTTTCATCATTTGGATCTTTTGGAATTAGTAGAAGTTTAATGGATTCATCAAGATCAGTCATCTGATTCTTTAGATCATCCAATTCTTCTTGAGCTAATTCAATCATTTCCTCATCACTATCTTCAGACAATAAGAACTCTGTTTCTTGAATTGCAGATTCTAATTGTTGATAATCCTTATATGCAGATACGATTGGCGAAAGCTCAGCATGTAACTTCGACAATTCCTGTAACCGCTGTGGATTCGAGATTTCATCAGGATCGCTTAGAGATTTCTCAACATCCAAAAACCTATTTTGAATGTCCTTTAATTTATCTAACATTAATATAGTCTTTTATAGTGAAATTGTTGCTGAAGGAACAGCAATAGTTGTATATGGTTAGTGTAATCCATTGAGATCATAGTTAGTTCATAGATGTACTATGATTATTCTATGAAAGGGTTTTGAATTATTCAGATTTTTCTTCTGTAATACCATAACGACGACGGAAACTTTCAACACGACCTGCGGTATCAATAAAACGTGTTTGTTGTCCTGTGTAAAATGGATGACATTTAGAACAAACATCTACACGCATTTCAGACTGTATGGTTTTAGTTTCATAGGAAGCACCACAGACACAATTGATAACGCATTCCGTTGTTTCTGGATGAATTTCAGGTTTCATTTCATTACTCCTTATAATAGTTCAGTTAATTGTTAATTATATCATAAACATTGATTTCAGTATTGACTATTTCCCATTTCTTGTTGGTTGTGGGTTCGTTTTACCACCATCATCTACCATACTTTCAAGAAATTCTTCATTCGTCTTGTTTTTACTAAACTGTTTAATCAACAACTCCATTGTTTCCGCTGGGCTCATCTGGCTTGTAAACTTCCGTAAAGCCCATACCTTATTAAGAACATCAGGTTTAAGTAATAATTCCTCTCGTCGAGTTTTTGATTTTTCTATATTGATTGCTGGGAATATTCGCAATTCCAATAGTGTACGATCCATATGTAGTTCCATGTTCGCTGTCCCTTTAAACTCTTCATAAATATAAGTATCTGAACGGCTTTCAGTATCAACGAGAACAGATGCAATTATAGTTAAACTACCACCTTCCTCAAACTTTCTTGCAGCACCACAGAACTGACGTGGTTTGACAAACGCCATAGCGTCTAATCCACCGGTAAGTGTTTTACCTGTTGGTGGAGCAACCATATTATGTGCGCGGGCAAGTCTTGTCATACTATCAAGTAATATCACAACGTCTTTCCCGCATTCAACCATACGTTTTGCTTTTTCAATAGCCATTTCTGATACTTGAATGTGTCGTTCTGGGTGTTCATCAAAAGTTGAGCTAATCACTTCTCCTTTTACTGTCCGGACAACATCTGTCACCTCTTCAGGACGTTCATCAATCAATAAGAATATAAGCTCTACTTCTGGATGATTGGCTTCTATTCCACAAGCGATGTTTTTTAACAGAGTTGTCTTTCCGCTATAAGGAGGGGCAACAATCAATCCACGCTGACCCTTACCAATTGGAGACATCAGATCGATGATGCGTGTACCAAATTCAGAAGGCTTATGTTCAAGTTGCAATTTCTCATAAGGAAATATTGGTCTGAGATTGTCAAATTGTATTCTTGATTTTACAGATTGAGGAGGTTCACCATTAACCTTTTCTATTTGGAGTAACGCAAAATACCGTTCAGCTTTATTTTCAGACTTTTTGGGTGGACGAACTAAACCTTCAACCACATGCCCAGTCTGTAAACCAAACAAGTTTATCTGTGAGGATGAAACATAAATATCCTCATTGCTCTGTAAATAGTTAGAACGAGGGGATCTGAGAAACCCGTAATTCTGGTCACGGTCATTTAATATCTGTAACACCCCTTTACCGGAAAGGGGTACATTTTTTTCAGCGACCTCTTTGAGAATACGAGTTATAAGCTCTTCCTTTCGTAACCCGTTACTTTCACCAATACCATAGGATTGTGCCATGGTATTTAAGGTCGAAATCTCCATTTCTTGGAGCTTGCCTATTTCCAAGCTCTCCATAGTTTATCGTACTCCTCAGTAATTCCTGTTACGACATGCCATTTCAATCTACATTTTGTATATTGGGTTAAAATGGACAAGTAAGAACAGGTACATACTTATGATTTGACAGAACTCCGCAAGAAATTGCAAAACTCTCTCTAATGAACATATGATACTCCGGAACTGATACCGGAGTGAATATTGAATTGAAAGGTAGTGTTGGAATGTTTTACATAATAGGGTAAAATTAGATAACCCTTGAACTATACTTTGCCAATCACATATAATTGATAAAATGAATTGTATCCAGATCGGCAAACAGAAAGTTTGGATTGAATATGGGTTCGTTATGAAAATGGTTGGTAGGAGTTAAAAACATCCTTTTAGTGTGGAATCGAATGATTGATCCATTCTATGAACCATACCACTGCTAATTATACAATATGTACAAATTAATGTCAAGGAATTTTTGAGGTAAATGCAGAATAACATCTGAATATAATAGAAATTTAGTGTTTTTATGCTAATCTGTATAGGAAATATCATATATCCTATACAGATTAATTATGATTCAATTACGAAATTACTACAGAATTCAACTATTTCTCTTGAGCATTTTCTGCAGCATTCTCATCTATCCGTTTTAAAGGTTGAAGTCGACGACGTACATCAGCATTATACTTATTTTTCTCCAAGTAACCTTCCCATAATAGTATCGCTTCATCATTATAACCTTTAGAAACATAAAGATCACCGAGTGCAATCACAGGGATATCGGATACAGGATCTTTATCAATAGCTTCCTTAAATAAGTTAATTGCTTGATCCTCTTCGTCTTTTAAAAGAGCAATTTCAGCATTAGCATACGGTACTAAGGCATGATCAGGATATTCATTTAGGAAGATATCTATTTGTTTCTGCGCATCTTCTTCTCTTCCCTGCTTATAAATAGAGATGCCAGCGAGAATTGTTCCATGTCCATATTGATGAGTTAACAGTTGTTTCTCAGCAGGACTTTCTGCCTTATCTAAGAGGCGTTTGGCATTTCTGGCGGCTGCCTTATACTTAATCTGTGCTTTGTTGTGTTGACCATATTTATCACATACATCTCCAAGAGTCTTCATAGCTATGAAGGAATCTCTTTTCTGATCAGCGAGATCTTGGAAAATACCGGCTGTCTTTCGGTCTCTTAATCGATAGTTCAATACCTCTGCCAGACTTTGTAATGTGTCAACATCTTCAGGATTTAACGCAACAGACTGTTCGAAACTATCTCTTTCTTTCTGATAATCCCCGAGTTTATTATATGTCTTACCAATCAACCAATATATTTCAGGATCTTTATTCCTATTAATACCTAAGATGGATTGAAAAGTCTCTAATGCTTTCTCGTATTCTTCGTTGGTATATTGATTTTTTCCTGTGTCTCTGACGGTATCAATAACCTTGCTATCCCGTGTTGCAGCTTTTTTCAATACCTCCATAGCTCTTTTATGCATTCCAACTTTTCGATAGCATATGGATAGTCGTAGATAGTAGATAGGCTCGAGTTTTGCTTTCTCTGCTTCAGCACGAGCAATTGCATCAAACAATAATGCCCCAGCATGTAGATAATTTTCGTCTCCATATAAGAAACCAGCAATCATTAATTCTGCGTCATAAAAACTACCTTGTTCATCTCCGGCAATCTGGACAGAACCACCAAAATCACGCATGACTTCATCAGCACTAACCCCGAATCCTGAATCCGCAATAGTAATATTCTTCTTAACTATAGGACTCCTTTCTACATTCCGAGGTCTATCACGTTCCCGTCGTGCTTCTTGCCTTTCTAATGCCCTTCCAAATTGTGTCTGTTTCGGATCATCAGGCTTGGGTATCTCAGCATTTAGTTCAGTTAGTTCTTCTTTTGCTTTTTCAATGTGTGATTCCGCCCCTTCAAGTTTCCCATATCTTTTCACCATAGATTGAAGTGTTCGTTTTGCTTCGTTTTCATTCTTGAGAAACTGGCGTTGTATCCGTGCTTTATTTGCTAAAGCTTGTGTGGCTCTTGTACTTTGAGGGTTCCGATTAGCAAAATTATCAAAAACTTCAACAGCCCTTTCGAAATCTTGCCCCTCTTCATAACTCTTAGCTAACATCAGTTGTGCATTATGGCTGATTTCCAAATGTGCATACTGATTAACAATTGTATCAAATTGAGTTTGTGCTTTATCATATTCTTTCTGTTGATAATAGTGCATACCAAGTCGATAATGTGCCTCTGCTGCCTCATCACTCTCTGGTGCATCTGCTATGATGGTTTCATAAGACATAATCCCTTGTGCGGGTTGATCCATACGTTCAAGATATATTTCACCAATTGCCAGTTGTGCTTCACGAGCTTTGGCTGTACCGGGTTTTGCTTCAACGACACCTTGGTATGCTTCAATTGCACCACGGTAGTCCTTCATCTCAACTAATTTTTCTGCTGTATCCATTTCATTAGTGGATAAACAACCGACTTGTGATAATACAACTATCAAGAAAGCTGTAATTAGAGGGTAGTTGATATACTTCATGATCTTCTCCTTACTATTCAAAATTTACTTAATAATGCACTCAAACCTAAAAAGCCTGGAATAGAAATAACGACAATAGAGTAAACTCAATACTAATACATCTGTCTTGTCTTACAGAGATCAATGAGTTCGTTTACTTCTTGGTAACTATATCCCTCTTTTTCAATCAGTTCGTTACAATCTACACTGTTCTTTTCCTCTGGACCTTTACCAGCTTGAAGGATGGAATTTGTCAACCAACTTGTACGTACCCCATTAATCCCAGAAGTATAATTTGCTTCATATTCACCTTTTACTAAGCCAACGAGTTGATCAACTTTACTTCTCGGATATCCTTCTGGTCTGGGATATGAAAGTGGTTCAGCTTCACCACCTTTTGGGATATATCGGATACCATTCTTGATCTCTATTGTTCCTTCATCACCTTCAAGTATTACCCATTCTTCAAATCCTACGCGTGTGTTCCCAAGGATTGTAATTGTTCCTTCAGCACCATTATCCAGTTTTACATCGGAGTAGGAATTTATCTCAACAAATTTCGGAACAAGTTTTCCATCATCGTCTTCAAATTTCATATCTGTTGTACCATACACTTCTGCAGGTAAGGTTTCAGTCATCCAGAGAAAAATATCCTGAAGATGGCTACCAGAGTCGTTTGGTTGTCCACCACCTGAGAAACGGGGATCGCCTCTCCATCCACCTGCGCCCCAACGTTGTGCCATATAAACTTCAAACTTTTTCAGATTTCCAATAAGTCCTTCTTGAATACCTCGTCGTCCGGAGATATATGTATCTTCGTAGTGTCTTTGATAACCACCGACCAAGTGTAGATCACTTCCATTAGCTATTTTCGTAACCGTGATTGCATCCCCAACAACATTAGCCATAGGTTTTTCTACAATCACACTACATCCTGCTCGAAGTGCATACTTCACATGTATGTCATGAAGTGAATGTGGAGAGAAGACACCAACAATATCAAGGTCTTCATGGTTTAACATCTCGATGAATTCGTGATCTCCGAGATATCTCTTCAAACTATTCGGTTTATAATCTTCAACACGATCCTGCAAAGCGCTTTCTAATGCATCTAAACTTCCTTCATGAGAATCTGCGGCGGCAACAACTTCAGCATCATCTCGTGTTGCAAAACCGAGCGTATTCCCACGACCAGCTCCACCAGGACCGATCACACCAACTCTTAATTTGTCATTTTTACTTGCCATTGCTAATATTTCTCCAAGTTATAAACATTGAGTTTAAGTCGGTTGTTACATTTAATACTTTGATTTATCCGGTTATTATCTTAAAGAGTCTTCTAAATGGATCATAAAACTCGTCAACAACACGTTCCTTCAATGGAATAATGGCATTATCAGTTATCGTAATATGTTCAGGACAGACTTTTGTACAACATTTTGTGATATTACAGTATCCTATTCCATCAGCATTCTTCAATTCCTCTAAACGATTATCGGTATCAATCGGATGCATCTCCAATGACGCAGCATAAACGAAAAAACGTGGACCGATGAATTCATCATGTAAATGATGATCCCTTAATACGTGGCAGACGTCTTGGCACAGAAAACATTCAATGCATTTCCTAAATTCCTGAACATGGTCAATATCCACCTGTTCCATCCGCCATGTGCCATCCTCCGCATCTGCAGGTCTTGGATTAAAGGGTCTCATTTTTTCCTTAACTTTATAGTTCCAAGACACATCTGTTACCAGATCTTTAATTATTGGAAAGGCACGCATGGGTTCAACCGTTACCGGTTTATCCAAAGGAATATCATTGAGTCGTGTCATACACATTAATTTGGGATTACCATTTACCTCAGCAGAGCATGAACCACATTTACCTGCTTTACAGTTCCATCTAACCGCAAGGTCATTTGCTTGTTCTGCTTGAATACGATGAACAGCATCTAATACAACCATCCCATCAGATACTTCAGTTTCATAATCAACGAAATCTGCTTTTTCCGCATCACCGCGCCAGATTCGAAATGTTGCTTTTGCCATAAGATTCCTTTCCAGAATTTGGTATTTATCCCATTTCCTCTATGATTTGTTGTTGCTCTTCGGTTAATTCAGGTACAGATTCACGTCGTATATCCATGTATCCTTCAGTATTCTTATTGATGATCGTGTTATATTTCCCTGCCCCTTCTTCTTCTTTCTCAGGAAAATCGTCCCGAGAATGTGCGCCGATACTTGCCCGTCGTTCAAGTGCAGCAAGAGCAATCGCCTCTGAAATCGTTAGTAAGCAATCGAGATCCAGAGCAGTGTGCCAACCTGCATTATATTCACGGTTCCCAATGGTATATACATTCTCTGCTTTTGTACGTAACTGCTGTATTTCCTCTAATGCTTTTGATAGACTCTCTTGACTTCGTGCTATACCGACTAATTCTTGCATCTTATCTTGAAGTTCTGCTTGAATATCATACGGATTTCCACCATCCTCTGGATTTTCGAATGGTTTTAATACTTCATTGGCAATCGTATTTATTATACCCTCATCAACAGGAATAGGTGCATTTTCTTCTGCAAATTTCGCAGCGTATTCACCAGCCCGTTTACCAAAGACGAGTAAATCTGATAGGGAATTACCACCAAGACGATTTGCACCGTGCAATCCTGCTGCACATTCCCCTGCTGCGAATAAACCAGGGACACAAGTCATCTGCGTATCTGCATCAACGCGTATTCCACCCATAATATAATGTGTCGTAGGACCTACCTCCATTGGTTCCTGTGTTATATCAATATCAGCAAGTTCTTTAAATTGGTGATACATACTTGGCAGTTTTCGTCGTATATGTTCCTGTGCGTTTGGTAGTTTTTCTTTAATCCATGCGATATCTAAGAATACCCCACCGTGAGGACTTCCTCTGCCTTCCTGCACTTCTCTAACGATACAACGTGCTATATGGTCTCGGGTCAATAGTTCTGGGGGTCTCCGTGCATCACGATCGCCTTGTGTATAATTCCATCCTTCTTCAGGATTATCTGCTGTCTGATTTACATATAGATCAGGAATATCGTCAAACATAAAACGGTTCCCTTCACTATTCTTCAGGATACCACCTTCACCTCTAACTCCTTCAGTTACCAAAATCCCTCTCACACTTGGGGGCCATACCATACCTGTAGGATGAAATTGAACGAATTCCATATCAATAAGTTCTGCCCCTGCATGGTATGCAAGTGAGTGTCCATCACCGGTATATTCCCAACTATTGCTTGTAATCTTATATGCTTTTCCTACACCGCCAGTTGCCAATACGACAGCTTTTGCAGCGAATACTTTGAAACGTCCCTTTTCTCGTTCATATCCGAAAGCCCCTGTAACCCTACCATCTGTTTTTAGTAGTGAGGTGACAGTATTTTCCATATGTACTTCGATACCTTGGTGTATGCCATGGTCCTGAAGTGCACGAATCATCTCTAAACCTGTTCTATCCCCAACATGAGCAAGCCGTGGATACTGATGTCCACCAAAGTTTCTCTGGAGGATACTACCCTCTTCAGTCCGGTCAAAGAGAGCCCCCCATGCTTCAAGTTCCCGTACACGGTCAGGGGATTCTTTTGCATGCAGTTCAGCCATTCGTGAGTTAGATAGGTATTGTCCTCCCTTCATCGTATCAGCAAAATGGGCCCGCCAACTATCTCTTTCATCAACATTTGTTAATGCTGCTGCAACCCCACCTTCAGCCATAACAGTATGTGCTTTTCCAAGTAGAGATTTACAGATCAGACCGACATTTAAGTCACCATTAGCTGCTTCTATGGCAGCGCGCAATCCAGCACCACCAGCACCGATAATTAATACATCGTAATCAAAAGATTCAAAAGATGCCAAACTATGATTTCCTCACTTTCCCGATCATTTCTTCATTGTATACTGTGTTCTTCAGTAATAGTTAGATTTAGAATGTAATATAATCCACCCAACCTGTGGTTGCAACTATTCGTACATATAGATCAGAAAATCCTACCCAAGTTAGACTCATCCATGCCCAAAGCATGTGTTTACGATTTAGACAACTTACACAGTTATATATGTTGCGACGAACAGGAGCTTTTGATAGTAGATCAACTATCCCACCCACAAGATGTCGTAATGAATGACAACCGAATGTGTAACCACCTAATAATATTACATTTACACCTAATATGATGGACCCAATACCGATTCCAAATGTTTTTTCTCCGTTAACTTCAAACCACAATGCCTTCCAAAAATCATACGCAAGAATACCTACAATTACTATTGCAAAATATAAGAAATACCTGTGTATATTTTGTATAATCAGTGGGAATGAATGTTCTCCACGATAACCTTTACGGGGTTCAGAAACTGTACATGATGGTGGATCTGCCCAGAAAGCCTTATAATAAGCTCCTCTATAGTAATAACAAGTAAATCGAAAACCGAGTGGTGCCCACAAAATGAGTACTGCGGGTGTTATAAAGACGGGAATCCAAGAAGGCATTTCACCGAACCAACTATGTTCGATACTGTGTGCTACATCTGTCAAGCCAAATAATAAAGGAGAATAGAAAGGAGATAAGTATGGACCGTGGATGAAGTGATTTCCCTCAAATACACGAAATGTAGCGTAGATAATGAATAAACCCAATCCTAATAGTACCGCAACAGGTTGTAGCCACCATGTATCTTGTCGTTGGGTTTGAAAAGGTCGATGGTCTGTTAATGTCAGTTCTGGATGAGCCATAGGCAAGTTTTCCTTAACTTAAAATGGGATTAGAATAATACTTGAATTTATAAATTAGTAATGTGAGTGTTCTATGATACTTCAGTGGCCTAATGATATAATATCTTGGATTATGCAAGGTTGGATGAAATCTATATGAAATAGTAATTTATTCAATAAATCGTATTATTATAGTATCATATAGTGTTTTTTTTGTCAAATTACATCAGAAACATTTAATCGTCCAGTTTATCAGAGTAATTTAAGATATATTTTCATTATAAAACCTATCTATCAAGAAATATTAGTTCACATGTCTCAATCCGTTTCAGGTATTTCCCATATCATCACAGTACCATCCCCACTGCCACTACACAATAATGTACCATCAGCATTGAATGAAACACTATTAACTCTGCCCTTATGACCTACATAAGATTTAATGTGTTCTCCCGTCTGTGTATTCCATAGATGAATATTGTCATCATATCCACCTGATGCGATAATGGTTCCATCTGGACTATATGTTAGGCTACTAACCCAATCTGAATGTCCTGAAATAGTAAGATTGTGTTGTAGATTATTGGCATTCCATAGATGTATACAATTATCATCACCCCCTGATGCGATTGTTTTTCCATCTGGACTATAGGATAATCCCCATACCCAGTCTGCGGGTGTTTTAACTTCGATTTTAAATTTACGTTTGTTTACATCCCATAGTCGTATGATACCTTTACTACTTCCGGTTGCTAATGTATCTCCTTGTGGGTTGAATACGACACTGTAATTATATTCATCTTTTATAATGAAGGTAGTTGTACATTCCTTCTTATTGATATCCCATAATCGTATAGTATCATCAAAACTCACAGAAGCAATTAAATTTTCATCAGGACTAATATCAATATCCCAGATCCTACTGGTATGTCCTATTAATATTTCTGTTGATTTACCACCCTTAACTAAATCCCATTGTGATATAGTTGAGTCTCCACTACCACAGTAAATTTTACTACCATCTGAACTAAAAACTAAACTCTCTGAATTCCATTCATGTCCTACCAAAGATTCCTTCAGTTTTCCAGTGTTTACATCCCACAATCGTATAATCCCATCGTAACTTCCATTAGCGATTAAATTTCCATCTGGACTGAAGGTAACACATCGCACCTCAACCATATGGCCGGTAGTTTTCCGTAATACCTTACCAGTATTTACATCCCAAAGTTGAATACGACCATCTGTACTCCCAGAAGCAATTATGCCTCCATCCGGACTAAATGCTAAACACTCAACATAATCATCATGATCTGTTAATGTAATCTTTTGTTCACCGGTATTTATATCCCATACTCGGATAGACTCTTCCATACCACTACTGTATAATGAACTCCCATCCCGACTAAAGGTGATGTCATAAACACTATCAATATGTGCTTGAAGTTTTGAACTAAGAATGCCTTTTTCTGTATCCCATACCTGTATAAGACCATTATTATGACCACTAACAAGTATATCTTTAACTGGATTATAAGCTACACTCTCTACTGCTGAACGGTCCAATTTAAATCTATATCTTATTTCATAAGAACTGGTATCCCATACTCGGATTGACCCGTTATCACTTCCACTTGCAAGCATTTTTCCATCATTCCTATAAGAAAGACTCATTATTCTACCTGGTAATCCCGATACAGTCTTCCTTATCTTACCTGTTCTTGTATCCCAAAATCGAATTTTTGCATCACTACTACCGCTTGCAAATGCAGTTCCATCAGGACTAAAAGTGATACTATAAATTCCAGTTTTATATTCGGTAATCTCTCGTCTTAGGGTACCAGTCAATCGATTCCAGATGTTAATAATACCATCTGTATTACCGCTTACGAGTGTATCTCCATTTGGACTGAATGCCACACATAAAACATGCTCTTGATGTTCAGATAATACAGTTGCTTCTTGTAGTGTAGCTGTATCATAGATCCAAATTCCGATGCTACTGGCTACAGCAAGTAGTTCTCCATCTGGAGAAAAGTGTATATCGTTGATAAAACCTTTGCCAAATTGTGCAATAGCACCCTCTGGTAGTTCTCGATGGAATTGTTCCTCAGCATTAATGCTGGTAGTAAATTGTGTAGATTGGAGAAAACATATAAAAATAATTAGAATGCTTATAGCTCTCATTTGTAAGAACTCATAGTTAGAGATTATACCATTTCTAATAATAGTTTTTCCATTAACCGTAGTAAAGAAGCTTGGGAATCGCAGTTCCCTCCTACAAAGGAGAGAGTGATATAATGACATATAATCAAATAGAAATGGAATTACATTCTCTTCTCTTTTCTTCTGTTTGAGGGGATTCCGCTCCCCGATCTTATCTTATCAACACAAACCATAGTTCAGAAAAATAATACCATTTGTCGTAAATTGAACATTTAATCCTAATATCCAGACAAACTAATAAGGTGCAAAAACAGACCTTTAATCCTAAATACTTAAATAAAAAATCGTGAAAATGTTGATTTTTCCATGTGACGAAAAAGTGAAAAAAGTTACACTTTTTGACACATTGTGTGACATTAAAATTGGTGTAAATTACCCCTCTAACCCCTGTCATAGACTGACTTTACTCCACTTTGAATTGACTTTTTAGGAATTTCCAAATATTGTGATTTTGTGTTTTTGTAGTCCTTGCTGATTTTGACAATTCTAACCTGCATAATACGTGCAAAAATTGCTGTATTTTTGACATAAAGACTATTTTGTATTTAGGATCGTTTTTATAGATATTCATCATTTATTTTCTAATTATTTATTTCTCATACAGGTTATGATTTGAAGTAGGATTTACTCATATCATTTAAATATTTTAAATCAATTTTCTTGACGTTTGTACTAAAAAAGTAGCTTTTGGTAATGTTAGTTGTTAGATATAGTTATTTTCTTCAATTTTTTTCCATTTTTATAGATAAAGTATGTCATCAGCATTTGTTCTGGCAGTAT